>NZ_JBSVKG010000001.1:0-422924 GCF_054048505.1 Virgibacillus sp. FSP13
ACATCGGCGCGAGAAGCAAAACATCGGCGCGAGAAGCAAAACATCGGCGCGAGAAGCAAAAACTGCCATCAACACACCTTAATATTGAAATCCTCCCCCATTTATCGCTATAATAAGTAAATATCCGATTTTTAAAGCAGGAGCGATTTGATGGATGCACAACAAACCCGAGTGTCGATTAAACTCCAGATGACCATTGAGGATAATGGGCAGATCGAACAGACAACAACGAACGCGACCGGATTTTTATATAACCGCAACAATATGAATGTATTAACATATGATGAACACCATGAAAATAGCGACCCAATCAAAAATTTAGTGACCATACAACCGGAAAAGGTGAGCATTAAACGGACGGGGCCGGTTCAGATGCATCAGCAATTTCACTTGAATCAAACCACTGAGAATGTTTTCCAACACCCGCATGGAAATTTACATATGGAAACTGAAACAGAGAAAATAGATTACCAGCCGATAACCGCTACCAAACAAGGGCACTTAGCGATAAGTTATACGGTAAGTCTAAATGGACAAGACGCGCGCAAGCATCAATTAACAATGGTTATGAAAGAGGAGGAATCCAAATGAACGTATTAGCACAAACCGAAGAAACGTTAAGACAGGAAATTGCAGAAGCAGTCATAAAGGCGGAACTAGCAGCTAAAGAAGAACTGCCACAAATAATTTTGGAGAAACCGAAAGACAAGGCACATGGCGATTTTGCCTCAAATATTGCGATGCAGCTTGCACGAATTGCGAAAAAGGCACCACGGCAAATAGCACAAGATATCGTGGAAAATTTAGATCAGACAAAAGCATCGATTGAAAAAGTTGAAATTGCTGGACCTGGATTCATCAACTTTTTTACGAAAAACGATTTTTTAAGTGAACTTATTCCTACCATATTGGAAGCTGAAAAAAATTACGGGAAAACGAATGCTGGGCAAGGTGAGAAAATCCAAGTTGAATTTGTATCGGTGAATCCAACGGGTGATTTACATCTGGGCCATGCGCGTGGAGCAGCATTTGGTGATGTGCTTTGCAATGTGTTGGATACAGCAGGCTACAGTGTTGAGCGGGAATACTACATGAATGATGCTGGTAAACAAATTGACAATCTAGCATTGTCTGTTGAAGCGCGTTATTTGCAAGCTTTGAATATGGATGCTGAGATGCCGGAGGATGGTTATCGAGGAAAAGATATAATTGAAATCGGTGAAAAGCTTGCTGAAGAATATGGCGACAAATGGGTAAACACAGATAAAGCAGAACGTCTGGCCTTTTTTAAGGAATATGGTTTGGAATATGAAATGGGCAAAATAAAAAGAGACTTAGCTGAGTTTCATGTTCATTTTGACAGCTGGTTTTCTGAACGATCTTTATATAAAGAAGACAAAATCACGGATGCCTTAAATACGTTAAAGCAAGGCAATTATATTTATGAAAAAGATGGGGCAACATGGTTCCGTTCAACAGACTTTGGTGATGATAAAGATCGTGTGTTGATTAAGCAGGATGGAAATTACACTTATCTGACTCCAGACATCGCTTACCATCAAAATAAGTTGGAACGTGGCTTTGATAAAATTGTGAATGTGTGGGGCGCCGACCATCACGGCTATATTCCGCGGATGCGTGCAGCAATTCAGGCACTTGGCTATGATAAAGATAAGTTGGATGTCAAGATTATTCAAATGGTTAACCTATTTGAAAACGGTGAAAAACTGCGCATGAGTAAACGAACAGGTAATGCTGTTGGACTGCGTGAGTTAATGGACGAGGTGGGTGTTGATGCCGTACGTTATTTCTTTGTCACCCGTTCGAACGATTCACAGCTTGACTTTGATTTAAATCTGGCGCGTTCACAGTCCAATGATAACCCTGTTTATTATGTTCAATATGCACACGCAAGAATCTGTACCATGCTGAAACAAGCTGAAGAAAAAGGTTTGGCTGCTGAGGGCTATGACGCGAGTTTGTTAACGGCTGAAAAGGAAATGGACCTGCTGAAAAAATTAGGTGGGTTTCCACAAACGATTGCTGATGCTGCAGCAAAGGCAACACCACATAAGGTGACACAATATATCTTTGACCTGGCATCATTATTGCATAGCTTTTACAATGCCGAAAAAGTGTTAGATCCGGAAAACCCAGAACGCACAAAGGCACGTATCGCACTGATGAAAGCCGTACGCATTACTATTGCCAACGGTCTACAAATAATTGGTGTATCCGCACCGGAAAAAATGTAAACATGTCTCCCTATCTTTTGTTAGGTAGGGGGGGCATTTCTTTTTGAATACGCACTTTAAAATAATGACAATTATAAAAAAATATGTTGACTGAATGATCATTCACATTTAAAGTAGTAGTATAATCTTTTTAAGGGAGATACAGTGAGTTTAATTTTCCGAAAAATGCAATCGCTGTCATTTTCGGTTATAATAAACAAAGGGGGAGCGGGAATGGATACGTTTTTGCTGATAAATGCAATTGTGTTCACAGTTGTCGTTATCTATGGATTATATTTATTCGGTAGAGTAATAGCAACGCGGACAGCATATATCAAACTGGGTAAAAAATCAGTATTTGATGGGGAAATTAAAGAGCGTTTGCGGAGAATTGGTAAAATTGTGTTTGGCCAATCAAAGCTGTTAAAGGATAAAAAGTCCGGAATCATGCATGTCATGATGTTCTACGGGTTTTTACTCGTTCAATTTGGTGCCATTGATATGTTTGTCAAAGGACTGGCGCCAGGTAAGCATTTACCGTTTGGACTGTTCTATCCTGGTTTTACATTTTTCCAAGAACTTGTTACGTTAATGATCTTGGTGGCTGTAGCAATTGGCTTTCACCGCCGTTATGTTGAAAAAATTGTCCGCCTTAAACGCGGGTTTAAAGCTGGCCTTGTTCTCATTTTTATTGGAACGTTAATGTTATCTGTTCTAGTTGGTAACGGGATGGCACAAATCTGGCATGGTCATGAAGCGACATGGTCAGAACCGGTTGCTAGTTTGATAGGTATGGGATTCGGCTGGATGTCACCGGCTGCAGCTGCTGTTGTATTCTATTTAGCTTGGTGGATTCATGCGATTACGATCCTAACGTTTTTAGTTTATGTACCGCAATCGAAACACGCACACTTAATTGCAGCACCGATCAATGTGTTCTTAAGTAAACGTGTTCCGGGAAAATTAAAGAAACTAGATTTTGATATTGATGAAGATGCTGAAGAAAATGAAGATGAAATTTCCTTTGGTGTCGGAAAAGTAGAAGATTTCGAGCAATACCAGATGATTGATTTTTATGCATGTGTGGAATGTGGCCGTTGTACAGATGTATGTCCAGCAGCGGGCACTGGAAAAATGCTTTCGCCGATGGATTTAATGGTCAAAATTCGTGACCATCTAACTGAAAAAGGTGCTGCAGTAACGGGTAAGTCGCCATGGGTACCATCCTATGCCTTTTCGAACACAAAAGGAAACCAAATTGCGAATTCAGAAGCGGCAGCAAGCATTCAAAACGTTAGCTTAATTGGTGATGTTATTACAGAAGAAGAACTTTCTGCTTGTACGACGTGCCGTAACTGTGAAGATGCTTGCCCAGTGATGAACGAGCATGTTGACAAAATTATTGACTTACGCCGTTATCTCGTAATGACGGAAGGAAAAATGGACCCGGATGCACAGCGCGCTGTGATGAATATTGAACGTCAAGGAAATCCATGGGGTCTATCGAAAAAAGACCGTATCAAATGGCGTGAATTAGATGAATCTGTTTACATTCCAACAATGAAAGAATTGAAAAAAGAAGATAAAGACTTTGAATACCTATTCTGGGTAAGTTCTATGGGTGCATATGACAACCGCAGTCAAAAAATCGCGCTTGCGTTTGCAAAACTAATGAACAAAGCAGGAATAAGCTTTGCAATATTAGGTAACAAAGAAGCAAACTCGGGCGATACTGCTCGTCGTATCGGAAATGAATTTTTATTCCAGGAAATTGCTGAGAAGAATATCAAGGAATTTGAAAAGCATGACGTGAAAAAGATTGTTACAATCGATCCGCATGCCTACAATATTTTCAAAAATGAGTACCCTGATTTTGGCTTTGAGGCTGAGGTTTACCATCATACACAAATGCTCTTTGATCTTGTAATGAATGGAAAACTTGCACCCAAAAAGGAAATTAGGGAAAGGCTCACATATCATGATTCCTGCTACTTAGGAAGGTATAATGGTGTTTATGATCCACCAAGAGAAATTCTGAAGTCTATCCCGGGCCTTGAGCTTGTTGAGATGGATCGTAGCCGCGAAAACGCGATGTGTTGTGGTGCTGGCGGTGGATTAATGTGGAGTGAGGAAACAACGGGTAACCGGATTAACGTTTCCCGAACAGAACAAGCAATGGCGGTTCAACCATCAATGATTTCGAGTGCGTGTCCATATTGCCTGACAATGTTGAGTGACGGTACGAAAGCGAAAGAGGTTGAAGAAGATATTAGCACAATGGATGTTGCAGAAATTCTTGCACTGTCCGTACTTGTTGAAGAAGAAGTGAAGACAGCTTAAGTAAATGCTTGCTGGGCCTTTTCGAAGTTCCACGATGAATCGCTAAAGTAAAAAGAATTGGAGGGGCGTCATAACAGGACCCCTCTCCTTTTCAGAATCTATAGTGAGCGAGCGTTCAATCAATAATAGTAAGCGTTATCAAAGTCTTTTAGAATAGAAGGACATTACATTTTGAAAGGAATGGTTTAATAATGAGAAAAACTGTTATCGTCTCAGGGGCACGAACGCCATTTGGTAAATTTGGTGGAGCATTGAAGTCATTTACTGCTTCTCAATTAGGTGGCAAGACAATTCGTGAGGCATTAGATCGCGCTGGTCTATCAGAATCAGAAATTGATGAAGTCATTATGGGCACTGTATTGCAAGGCGGTCAAGGGCAAATTCCTTCACGTCAGGCAGCTCGTGAAGCAGGCATCCCATGGGAGGTAAAAACAGAAACGATTAATAAAGTGTGTGCGTCAGGCCTTCGCAGTGTAACATTGGCAGATCAATTGATTCGTCTAGGTGATGAAGAAGTGATTGTTGCTGGTGGGATGGAAAGCATGAGCAATGCACCATACTACTTACCAGATGCACGCTGGGGAAATCGCATGGGTGATAAGAAAGTAATCGATATGATGGTACACGATGGATTAACATGTTCATTTGAAGGGATACACATGGGAAATTATGGAAACTCAACAGCTGAGGAATTTGATGTAACAAGAGAGCAGCAGGATGAGTGGTCGCTTCGCAGTCATCAACGGGCAGTTGAAGCAATCGAAACTGGTAAATTTGCCGAGGAAATAGTTGCATTAGAGGTTCCGCAACGTAAAGGGGATCCGGTTGTTGTTGATACAGATGAGGCGCCGCGTAAAGATACTAGTATAGACAAACTAGCAAAATTGCGTCCGGCATTTGACCCAGATGGTACGGTCACTGCTGGGAATGCACCTGGGGTTAATGATGGTGCATGTGCATTTGTTGTCATGTCTGACGAAAAAGCAAAAGCATTAGGCAAAGAAACAATGGCAACCGTCCTTGGTCATGCAGAAGTAGCGGTTGAAGCGAAAAACTTCCCGCAAACACCAGGACTTGTAATTAATAAATTACTAGAAAAAACAGGGTACACGAAAGATGATATCGATCTGTTTGAAATCAATGAGGCTTTCGCAGTCGTATCCTTGGCAAGTGGCCAAATAGCTGGTATTGATCCAGAGAAAGTGAACGTCAATGGAGGTGCAGTTGCCCTAGGTCATCCAATCGGGGCTAGTGGTGCGCGCATAATTTTAACCTTGATCCATGAACTAAAGCGCCGTGGTGGCGGATTGGGAATCGCAGCAATTTGCAGTGGCGGCGGTCAAGGCGACGCAATATTAATCGACGTACCGAAACAATAATCGGGACATGGGGACAGGTCCCTTGTCCCAGTGAAGGCGGGACAACTAACCTGTCCCCATGTCCCAAAATGGGAGGAAATGGATAATGGAAATTCAAAAGGTGATGGTCATTGGTGCTGGACAAATGGGTGCGGGGATTGCTCAGGTCTGTGCACAGTCTGGTTTTGATGTTTTTTTAAATGATATGAACGAGCAAGCCCTTGATAAAGGGATGAAAAATATTGAAAAATTATTAACACGTGCGGTGGAAAAAGAACGCTTGACAGAGTCACAAAAGGTAGATACGTTGAACCGACTTCACCCGTCGACAAAATTAGCCGATGCAGCAGATCGTGATGTCGTCATTGAGGCTGTTGTCGAAAATATGGATGTGAAGGCAAGCGTCTTTTCAGAACTCGACAAAATCACACCAAAACATGCCATTCTTGCATCGAATACATCTTCGTTACCAATCACAGAAATTGCCGCAACAACCAATCGGCCGCAGCAGGTAATTGGCATGCATTTTATGAATCCGGTTCCCGTGATGAAACTTGTCGAAGTTATTCGCGGACTGCAAACGAGTGATGAAACCTATCAAACAATCGAAGACATGTCTGAAAAATTATCGAAAACATCTGTTGAGGTAAGCGACCTACCCGGATTTGCTGCGAATCGCATTTTAATGCCGATGATTAATGAGGCTGTGTTTGCGCTACATGAAGGTGTTGCATCAGTAGAAGATATTGACACAGTGATGAAGCTTGGCATGAATCATCCAATGGGACCATTAACATTAGCTGATTTCATTGGCTTGGACACGTGCTTGTATATTATGGAAGTGCTTCATGAAGGATTTGGTGATAGCAAATACCGTCCATGTCCGTTACTTAGAAAATATGTAAACGCCGGTTGGCTTGGTAAAAAGTCTGGCCGCGGATTTTATCAATATAATTAATACTACTAGCATGACACACAGAAGAGGGGGCGAATGTATGAATTTACATTTTTCCGAAGAACAGGAAATGATGCGAAAAATGGTGCGTGATTTTGCCCAAAAAGAAGTCGCACAAGAAGTAGATCGGATGGAGCGAGAGGATCGCTTCCCACGGGAACTTATTAAGAAGATGGGCGAACTCGGGTTAATGGGTATCCCGATCCCTGAAGAATACGGTGGAAGCGGCATGGATTTCACGTCGTATATCATAGCCATTAATGAGCTGTCAAAGGTTAGTGCCACAATTGGTGTTATTTTATCTGTACATACATCTGTTGGGACAAATCCAATCCGTTATTTTGGCAATGAGGAACAAAAGAAACAATATTTACCAAAACTTGCATCCGGCGAATACCTTGGCGCATTTGCCTTAACCGAGCCTGGCGCTGGGTCTGATGCTGCTAGTCTAAAAACGAAGGCAAAAAAAGACGGTGACAATTATATTTTAAACGGCTCGAAAGTGTTTATTACAAATGGTGGTGAAGCGGATACGTACATTACATTCGCCCGCACAGAAGACGAACAAGGAAACAGCAGTGTCAGCGCATTTATCGTAGAAAAGGATACACCAGGTCTCGTGGTCGGTAAGAAAGAAAAGAAAATGGGATTACATGGTTCAAATACTGTACAGCTCAATTTTGATCAGTGTGTTGTACCGAAACAGCAGCTGCTTGGCAAAGAAGGAGAAGGCTTTAAAATTGCTATGTCGAACTTAAATGTCGGACGCATCGGTATCGCTGCCCAAAGCCTAGGTGTTGGCGAGGCAGCACTTGAATATGCTGTGAATTATGCAAAAGAGCGGGAGCAATTCGGTAAACCAATTGCTCATAATCAAGGAATTTCCTTTAAATTGGCTGATATGGCAACAGAAGTCGAGGCTGCAAAGCTATTAACCTACCATGCAGCATCACTCGTCCAGCAAAATATTCCATGCAGCAAGGAAGCATCGATGGCGAAAATGTATGCATCAAAAACGGCACGCCAAACAGCAATTGAAGCGGTTCAAGTTTACGGTGGTTATGGGTATACAGAGGATTATCCGATTGAACGCCTTTTCCGTGATGCAAAAATAACCGAAATCTATGAAGGAACAAACGAAATTCAACACATTGTTATTTCAAGACATCTTTTACTCGATTAAGGGGGACAAAAAATGAATTTTCAACTAACCGACGAACAAGAAATGCTACGTAAAATGGTCCGTGATTTTGCCAAAAAGGATGTTGAACCAACAGCGGCAGAACGGGACGAGGAAGAGCGCTTTGACCGCGAACTTTTTGATAAAATGGCGGAACTTGGCCTAACAGGAATTCCGTGGCCGGAAGAATATGGTGGAATTGGTGCAGATTTTGTCAGTTACGTTATTGCAGTAGAGGAATTGTCGCGTGTATGTGCATCAACTGGGGTAACACTTTCTGCCCACCTTTCCCTTTGTAGCTGGCCGATTTATAAATATGGAAATGAGGACCAGAAGAAAACATTTTTACATCGTTTAGCAACAGGTGAAGCATTAGGAGCTTATGCACTATCTGAGCCTGGTGCAGGCAGTGATGCGGCATCAATGAAAACGGTTGCGAAAAAAGATGGCGACCATTACGTACTAAATGGTAATAAAGTATGGATTACCAATGGTGGTGTTGCGGACATTTATATCGTCTTTGCAAAAACAGATCCAGATGCGAAACATAAAGGGGTTAGCGCATTTATTGTTGAAAAAGGTACAGAAGGATTTATGTTTGGTAAAAAAGAAAAGAAATTAGGCATTCGATCATCACCAACAACTGAATTGATTTTCGAAAACTGCCGTGTACCAAAGGAAAACATGCTCGGTGCAGAAGGAGAAGGCTTTAAAATTGCCATGACAACGCTTGATGGCGGACGGAATGGAATTGCTGCACAAGCATTAGGAATTGCTCAAGGCGCACTTGATGCAGCAGTTGATTATGCAAAAGAGCGTGAACAATTCGGTAAACCAATCGCCCGTAACCAGGGAATTTCATTCAAACTAGCTGACATGGCAACAGAAGTCGAAGCTGCTCGTCTATTAACCTATCAAGCGGCATGGCTAGAATCAGAAGGCTTGCCATACGGAAAAGCATCCGCAATGTCAAAATTGTATGCTGGTGATGCAGCAATGCGCACAACAGTCGAAGCAGTGCAAGTCTTCGGTGGCTACGGCTACACGAAAGATTATCCAGTTGAACGCTACATGCGCGATGCAAAAATCACCCAAATCTATGAAGGAACAAACGAAGTACAACGGCTCGTTATCGGTAGAATGCTAACCAAATAACATTTTGATCAAGAATACAGCACTACGGAAGGTTGTTTTTGACACAATAGATATAAAATGCGACGTAACCAGGAAGTTGCTCTCCCGCCGTTCCGGAAATACACTTCGCTTTCCGCGGGCGGCTGCTGAGCCTCCTCGAGCTGAGCACTAAGGGGTCTCACCTAGGCCTTCCCTCCCGCTGGAGTCTACGTGTATTTCCTCCACTGGTATATAATACGTTTGCAATTTCCAACATCTATTGCTGGATCAAATAACAATAATTATTATCCATTTTTTTAATATAGTTGATTGGAGTGAAGGGCAGTCGACTCCTGCGGGAACAGCACGAGTCTGAAGACCCCGCAGGAAGTGGTTTTCTTCCGAGGAGGCTGAAGCCGTGCCCGCGGAAAGCGACTGCCCGGAACGGAAATCAACGGAGCACTTACTTCGACTCAAATTTCGGAGTGCTAGGTGAAGCGCCAATTAATAAAACACTATGAAGCAGTTTCTCTCGACTACGAAATGGAAAAGCAACAAACAATTGCGAAAACAGCACTACGAAAAAAAGAAAGGATGAATCCCATGCATGCACTAGTTGAACGGATGAGACAACAGGATATGAGGGCGCTGGCAAAAGCAATCACGATGGTTGAAAATGATCATCCGGATAAGCTGACACTTTTAAGTGATGTTTTTTCTCAAAAGAAGCACGCCCGCTATGTTGGGATAACCGGCTCACCTGGTGCAGGGAAGAGTTCTTTAGTAAATCGGTTAATTACCCATATCCGTAGCGAAGGCAAAACCGTTGCGATCATTGCAGTCGACCCTACCAGCCCTTTTAGCGGAGGCGCATTACTCGGTGATCGGGTCCGCATGAACCAGCATTTCACGGATGATGGGGTCTATATTCGTAGTATGGCGACCCGCGGTAGTTTAGGTGGCTTAGCACGTGCCACGAAGGATGCAGTTCGAACTTGTGATGCATACGGATTTGATGTTGTCATCGTGGAAACGGTAGGGGTCGGTCAATCCGAACTGGACATTATGAAAATAGTTGATACGACAGCACTCGTGTTAACGCCAAATAGTGGGGATGTTCTGCAGATTTTCAAGGCAGGAATTATGGAAATAGCTGATCTATTCGTCATTAATAAAGCAGATCTCCCCGGTTACGGCAAGTTAAAAGCGCTATTAAAAGAGCTGATCATGATGACGAAAAATGATGAACATGAGAAAGCAATCGTCAAAACAATTACAACGGAAAATAAAGGCATTGATAAATTGTGGGAAAAAATCAATGCACATCACGATTTCCTATACCAAACAAAAGTGGGTACAAAACGTCGGATTATGCAACAAGAGCTTGAGGTGTACGAATTGATTCGCGAAGAAATATGGCGGGATGTCGAGAAATTTGTCAAAACCGATGATACATTGCAAGTTGATGAAACCAGTGATCCATACAAATTAGCACGTGATTGGTATCAAAAATGGAAAAAAGAAGGGAGAAGTGTGACATGACAAATAAACACGTTCTTTCTTCTGTTAAAGATCAAGTTTTAATTGAAAAACGTCGTAACCAAATGATTCAAGGTGCGATCACCCTTTTTAAAGAAAAAGGTTTTCACCGGACAACAACAAGGGAAATTGCGAAAGAATCCGGGTTTAGTATCGGTACATTGTATGAATATATCCGAACGAAGGAAGATATTTTATTTTTGGTTGTTGATTCCATTCACCATCAGGTTCGGGAACGGTTAGAAGCAAAAATCGACTTGAAATCCCCCTCTATGGAAAATTTTATTTCGATGATTCGATCATTTTTCTACCTTATGGATGAGATGCAGGAGGAAGTATTGATCCTTTATCAGGAAGTAAAGTCATTGAAAAAGGAGTCAAGGGATTACGTTCTCCAGAAAGAGCGGGATATGGTTGGTATGCTTGAGCGTGCTCTTGTAGCCTGCTTGCCTGGCCAATTATCCAAGCAGGATGCGGAACTTTTGTCCAACAACATTTTTGTTCAGGGGCAAATGTGGGGGTTCAGAAGATGGATACTCCAAAAGCAATTTACACTTGATGAATACATCGACGGTCAAATCGATTATTTATTAAAAAGTTTAACGATTGATCAAGAACAATTAGGGGAGAAAAACGCTTAAAAGGAGGCACTTGATAATGGAACAAGTAGAGGTCTATTATCCGAAAAATCCTGTCCGTATTGTAACCGCTTCAAGTTTATTTGACGGACACGATGCATCAATTAATATTATGCGCAGAATTATGCAGGCTAGTGGTGCTGAGGTTATTCATTTAGGACATAATCGTTCAGTTGAAGAGGTTGTTCATGCTGCTGTTCAAGAGGATGTTCAAGGGATTGCAATCTCCTCTTATCAGGGTGGTCATGTGGAGTATTTTAAATACATGGTCGATCTCTTGAAAGAACTTGGCGCAGATCATATTAAAGTCGTTGGCGGTGGTGGAGGAACTATTCTGCCCCGTGAGATTAAAGAACTTCATGACTATGGCGTAACATGGATCTTTTCACCAGAAGACGGGCGAAAATATGGTCTGCAAGGAATGATTAATCGTGTGCTGGAGAAGTGTGATTTTATTCCGCCAGTTGACGTAAAGAAAGATCAACAAAAGCTGACCAAAGGGGATCGCGGAACAATAGCCCGATTTATTACTTATATGGAAAATGAAGCAGTGGATAATGAGGAAAAGCAAACTATACTTGAAGACATCCGGAAACAATCAAATACAAATACACCTGTCCTTGGTATTACCGGAACTGGTGGTGCTGGAAAAAGTTCATTGACCGATGAATTAATCCGCCGCTTCATTCATGAAATTCCGGATAAAAAAATCGCCATTATTTCGATCGATCCAACCAAACGGAAAACAGGCGGAGCACTACTTGGCGACCGGATTCGCATGAACGCTATTTTTACCGACCGTGTCTATATGCGCTCATTGGCAACACGTGATTCCAGGGATGAGCTTTCCAAGGCAATCCAAGATGTGATTGATGTTGTCAGAGCATCAGGTTATGACTTTATCATTGTGGAAACAAGTGGTATTGGGCAAGGGAACGCTGCGATCACGGATATTACTGATCTGTCCATGTATGTTATGACAGCGGAATTTGGTGCGCCATCACAACTGGAGAAAATCGACATGATCGACTTTGCTGATTTTATCGTTATCAATAAATTTGAACAAAAAGGGTCAGAAGATGCATTAAATCAAGTAAGGAAGCAATATGAACGAAGCCATATGCTATTTCATCAGGACCAAGAAAAGTTCCCTGTCTTTGGCACGATTGCCAGTCAGTTTAATGATGAAGGTACAAATGCATTATTCGCATCGATTATTGATACGTTAAATGAAAAATATGATTGGAACAGTGAAACAGACTTCAATCGTAATACCATTGCGGAAAAGCAAAACATGATTATTACCAATGAACGCCGTCATTACTTACGTGAAATTGCCACACACGTACGTAATTATCATAGCAATACAGAAAAGCAAAGTGACATTGCGCGCAAGCTTTTCCAATTGGAAGGTGTTAAAGAAACGATCGATGATGACAATGTGGTCAAAACAATCGATCAAACTATCGAAGCTTATGAGGAAAAACTAGACCCGAGAGCGAAAAAATTGCTCGATTCCTGGGATGAAACGAAAGAAAGATACAGCCAGGAAAAAATGACGTTTTCTGTACGTGATAAAGAGATTGACATGGATATCGTCACAGAATCATTGTCCGGATTAAAGATTCCGAAAGTCGCATTTCCAAAGTATACCGATTGGGGAGAGCGTTTAACCTGGCTACTGAAAGAAAACGTTCCAGGAGCATTTCCATTTACTGCAGGGGTTTTCCCATTTAAGCGCAAGGGGGAAGATCCAACACGCCAGTTCGCTGGAGAAGGTACACCAGAACGCACGAACCGCCGCTTCCATTACCTCTCCAAGAATGATGATGCAAAACGGCTCTCTACAGCATTTGATTCTGTGACATTGTATGGGGAAGACCCGGCGCCACGTCCAGATATTTATGGTAAAGTTGGCGAAAGTGGCGTTAATATTTGTACGCTTGATGATATGAAAAAACTTTATGATGGTTTTGATTTAACAAACCCATTAACATCCGTTTCGATGACCATCAATGGACCTGCACCAATTATTTTGGCGATGTTTTTCAATACGGCAATTGATCAGCAAATTACCAAATTCAAGGAAGAGAATGGTCGCGAGCCTAACAAGCAAGAGTATGAAAAGCTAAAAGATGATACCTTAGCAGTTGTTCGTGGAACGGTGCAAGCGGATATTTTGAAGGAAGATCAGGGGCAAAACACGTGCATTTTCTCAACAGAATTTGCCTTACGGATGATGGGCGACATCCAGCAGTATTTCATTGATAAAAAGGTACGAAACTATTATTCTGTTTCAATTTCTGGCTATCATATCGCAGAAGCAGGAGCGAACCCAATTACTCAGCTTGCCTTCACATTAGCGAATGGGTTCACCTATGTCGAATACTACTTGAGCAGAGGCATGGATGTTAATAAATTTGCAAAAAATCTATCATTCTTCTTCTCAAATGGACTTGACCCGGAATATACAGTGATTGGTCGTGTGGCGCGTCGGATTTGGGCGGTAACAATGCGTGATAAATATGGTGCCAACGAGCGAAGCCAGAAATTGAAATACCATGTACAAACGTCTGGAAGGTCGCTGCATGCTCAGGAAATTCAGTTTAATGATATTCGCACAACACTACAAGCACTATTAGCAATTCAAGATAACTGTAATTCCTTGCATACAAACTCTTATGATGAAGCAATTACAACACCAACCGAAGAATCGGTACGACGTGCAATGGCAATTCAAATGATTATCAATAAAGAGTTTGGTTTAACGAAAAACGAAAACTCGTTGCAGGGTTCGTTTATTGTAGAAGAATTAACAGATCTTGTCGAAGAAGCAGTATTGCAGGAATTTGAAAAGATGAATGACCGTGGTGGTGTTTTAGGAGCAATGGAACGCCAATACCAACGTGGTAAAATTCAGGCGGAATCACTTTATTACGAAGGTAAAAAACATTCCGGTGATCTACCGATTGTTGGGGTGAACACGTACTTAAGTCCAAATCCACCTTCAGAGGAAGACATTGACTCCATGGAACTTGCTCGTGCATCGACTGAAGAGAAAGAACATCAAATTAGTGAATTGCACAAGTTCCAGAATGCAAATAAAGAGCATGTTGATGCCGCATTAAAACAACTAAAACAAGTTGCAGCATCAGGCGGAAATATTTTTGCAGAATTAATGGAAACAGTTAAAGTAGCAAGCCTTGGCCAAATTACCAATGCACTGTATGAAGTAGGCGGACAGTATAGAAGAAATATGTAATATGAGGCTGACAAGAGGCAATGATAAAAGTTGAGAAAAGCAATCTTGCTTTTCTCAACTTTTTTAGGTCTATCACTAGCATAATCAGCTTTGATTTGTTTATAATGTATGGTATGGATTATAATCAAAAGCGGGAGCACAGGTAGATACGAACGCTTTGTTAACTGGTAAGTGGAAATTCAGTAATCATGTAGATTATTAATAAATAGTATTATTACAAAAAAATGGGCATTGCAAAGCCTTCATTACACAAGAAAAGGGAGTGCGGTAGCGTGAGCTTGAAAAACTATGGCCACGAAGAATTAGCAAATATGTCAATGGTTGATTTGGCAGATTTAATTTTAACAGATGAAAAAAAGGCACTTGATTTTAGAGATATTTTCAAAAAGGTAGCTGAATTAAAAGGATTCTCAGAGGATGAACAGCGGGAATTTATTGCTCAGTTTTATACTGATTTAAACATTAATGGGCATTTTATGACGCTTGGTTCAAACATGTGGGGATTGAAACGTTGGTATCCCGTTGAACAAATTGATGAAGAAATAACAGCAGAACCGAAGAAAAAGAAGAAAGCAAAAAAGCCGAAGAAGAAAAAAGTAGAAGAAGAAGAGGAAACGTTTGAATCTGTCGAAAAGGAGCTTAATATCGTTGACGAAGATATTGAGAAACTGACTGGCAAAGTGACGGATGATGACGATGACGAAAGCTTCGATAATGATTTCGACGATGAAGATGACTATGATGAGTTTGATGAAGATGATGAAGAACTAGATGTTGAAGAAGATGAAGAGGAAGAAGAGGATGATAAAAAGTAATTAGTAGCTTGACTTTTTCTAAGCATATGAGTACAATGCTTATTGGGCTCTTTAAATCAGAATTCAAAGCGTTCCCCCTAATTGGGGGAACGCTTTTCGTGTTTTACTGGGATGTTCAAAAATGCTAAATAATAAGTATGCATGCTTATTTCTTTGCCAGTTTTTGAACACGCACATTTAAGAGAACCCAAACATTTTACACGTTTAAATAATGTACCTTTACACACATTAATGGTAATTATATTTTTTAGAACGAAGGAATAACGCGTACATGATAACAGAAGGCTCATTTCGTAATGTTTGTTGCTTAGTTGATATAAAATGCGAAGTGTATTTTCGTAGCGGTAATTACTGCGCATTTTATAACTATTGTGTCAAAAACAACAAATGATTTCGATGGGGCGAGTAATCGCAGTCCTAATTTTTTAGAAAACAGCCTAACAGAAAGAGGGAAAAGTAGTGACAAAGTATATTTTTGTAACTGGCGGTGTTGTTTCATCGCTTGGAAAGGGAATTACAGCAGCATCATTAGGAAGATTGTTAAAAAATAGAGGGCTAAAAGTAACGATTCAAAAATTCGATCCGTACATTAATGTGGATCCTGGAACAATGAGTCCATATCAGCATGGTGAAGTTTTTGTTACGGAAGATGGCGCAGAAACAGACTTGGATCTAGGACACTATGAACGTTTTACCGATATCAATTTAAATAAATACTCTAACATTACAACGGGGAAAGTTTATTCAAGTGTTATTAAGAAAGAACGTCGTGGTGATTATTTAGGCGGTACAGTTCAGGTTATTCCGCATATCACGAACGAAATTAAAGAGCAAGTATTCCGCGCTGGACAGGCAACAAAGGCGGATGTCGTGATCACGGAAATCGGCGGTACAGTAGGTGATATTGAATCATTACCGTTCCTAGAAGCTATCCGTCAGATTAAAAGTGATATTGGCCGTGATCATGTGATGTATATTCATTGTACACTTGTTCCATATATTAAGGCAGCTGGAGAAATGAAAACAAAACCAACCCAGCACAGTGTAAAGGAATTGCGCTCATTGGGCATTCAGCCAGATGCGATTGTTTTACGAACGGAATTGCCGATCAGTAAAGATATGAAGGAAAAAATCGCCTTGTTTTGTGATATAAACGAACAAGCAGTTATTGAAATGCGTGATGCCGATACACTCTATCAAGTACCAATCGCCCTTCAAGAACAGCATTTAGACCAATTAACATGTGACCATTTTGGACTAGATTGTCAGCCAGCCGAAATGGACGAATGGAAAGCACTTGTGAAAAAGGTTCGAAATCTGTCAAAAACGGTAAACATCGGGCTTGTCGGGAAGTATGTTGAATTGCCAGACGCCTATATTTCGGTTGTGGAATCGCTAAAACATGCAGGATTTCTTTATGATACAGATATTAACATTCATTGGATTAATGCAGAAAAATTGGATAAAGAGTCGATCAAACATGAATTGGATCAGGTTGACGGAATTTTAGTACCTGGTGGATTTGGTGATCGAGGTATCGAAGGAAAAATTGAAGCAATTCGGTATGCACGGGAAAATAATATTCCGTTTTTCGGCATTTGCCTTGGAATGCAATTAGCAACAGTTGAATATGCTCGTAATGTACTAGGATTAAACGGTGCGCATTCAGCAGAAATTGATCCGGAAACACCATATCCAATCATTGATTTACTTCCGGAACAGAAAAACATTTCCGATTTAGGTGGTACATTAAGATTAGGAATTTATCCATGTAAACTACAGGATGGAACGAAAACAAAAGCTGCATATGATGGAGAGGATCTCGTTTATGAACGCCATCGTCATCGGTATGAATTCAATAATGACTACCGTGAACAGATGGAGGAAAGCGGATTTATTTTCTCAGGGACAAGTCCTGATGGAAGGTTAGTGGAAACAATTGAGTTAAACAACCATCCTTGGTTTGTTGCTTGTCAATTTCATCCGGAGTTTAAATCACGTCCAACAAGACCACAAAGTTTATTTGCTGGATTTATCGGAGCTGCAGTAAACTTTCAACAATAATATTTCTCAAACACTAAACCCGCTATTGTGGCGGGTTTTTGTGTGGAATTGAATAGGTGCCCATCTCATAAATATGACTTGTTTTTGAGATTTGTTCGCTAAAAAAAAGGAGATAGGCTGTTTTATAGCGAAATAACTATAGCAGAGAGATATTGTTACGAATAAGGATGGGTTGAATTCTATGAGAAGAGAAATATTAATTGTTGATGATCAACCTGGTATACGATTGTTGCTTCAGGAAGTTTTTACAAATGAAGGCTACCAAGTTGAGACAGCAAATACAGGGAAAGAAGCATTGGAAAAATTACATAGTAACACATTTGATTTAATTATGCTGGACTATAAACTACCAATTGTTGATGGGGCAGAGGTTTTACAACGCTTGGATAAACAAGGGGTAACAACACCTGCCATTTTGATGAGTGGTTTGGCAGAGGAAGTAGTTAAGGAATCGCAAAATTTTAGCATGGTGCGAGAGGTTATTGCGAAACCATTTAATATTCAAGATATATGTTCAACGGTTAAAATTTTATTGGACGGGAAAGTACAAGCACAAGGGGAGGGTAAATAAATAATACGTTTTTTAGATTTCTGAAGCGACACGGCAGCGTTTGCTTCTTATTTCTTCTTCATTTTCTTGCTACATTGGTAACGAATTGGTATTCTTAAATGGTAGCTAAAATTAATTTAAGTAGATGAACGGGTGTCTATGAAGGAGGATATATAGTATGCCATTAGTATCAATGAAGGAAATGCTTGAAAAAGGGAAAGCAAATGGTTATGCTGTTGGACAATTTAATTTAAATAATTTGGAATATGCCCAAGCAATACTGGAAGCAGCTGAAGCGGAAAAATCACCCGTTATTTTAGGTGTGTCTGAAGGTGCTGGAAAATATATGGGTGGCTTTAAAGTTGTTGTGGCAATGGTTAAAGCGTTAATGGAAGCAAAAAGCATAACAGTTCCAGTTGCTATTCATTTAGATCATGGCTCAAGCTTTAAGAAAGCCGCTGAAGCAATTCAAGCAGGATTTACTTCTGTTATGATTGATGCTTCACACGACCCATTAGAAGAAAATATTGCGGTGACGAAAAAAGTGGTTGAACTAGCACATATCCATGGTGTTTCCGTTGAAGCAGAACTTGGTACAGTTGGCGGACAAGAAGACGACGTTGTTGCTGATGGTGTCATTTATGCTGATCCTAAGGAATGTTTAGAGCTAGTTAATAAGACAGGCATTGATTGTTTAGCGCCGGCACTTGGCTCTGTTCATGGACCATACAAGGGCGAACCTAATCTAGGGTTTAAGGAAATGGAGGAAATCTCCAAAACAATCGAGCTTCCTTTAGTATTACATGGTGGTACTGGTATCCCAACAAAAGATATTCAACATTCTATTTCATTAGGCACGGCAAAAATTAATGTCAACACAGAAAATCAAATTGCTCAAGCAAAAAAGGTTCGTGAAGTATTAAATGATAAACCTGATTTATACGATCCTCGTAAATACTTGGGACCTGGACGTGACGCAATTAAAGAAACAGTAATTGGTAAAATGCGCGAATTTGGTTCATCAAACCAAGCGTAAGCCACTGAATAAACGAACAAAATGAAGGATGACAAAGAAAGTTGGAAGGATTATCCGCCAGTTTCCTTTGTCAACTTTTGTTTAAAATAAAATGTAAAGATATGGAGGAGCTTTTTAATATGAAATTTTTTATTGATACGGCAAATATTGATGAAATTCGTGAAGCAAATGCCCTTGGAATCTTGGCAGGTGTAACAACGAATCCAAGTCTCGTTGCAAAAGAGGGTGTATCCTTTCATGACCGTCTTCGTGAAATAACTAAAGAAGTTTCAGGGTCTGTAAGTGCTGAAGTTATCTCTGAAGATGCAGAAGGTATGATTAAAGAGGGGAAAGAACTAGCAGCTATTGCACCGAATATCACGGTTAAAGTTCCGATGACTCTTGAAGGATTAAAGGCGGTAAAAGCATTTAGCGATGCCAACATTAAAACAAATGTAACATTAATCTTTAATGCAAACCAAGCATTACTTGCGGCACGAGCCGGAGCGACGTACGTCTCACCATTTTTAGGACGTTTAGATGATATTGGTCAAGAAGGAATGAATTTGGTTGCTACCATTGCTGAAATTTTTGACTGTCACGGAATTGAAACAGAAATAATTGCGGCATCCATACGCCATCCATTGCATGTCACAGACGCAGCATTAAATGGCGCACACATTGCCACTATTCCATATAAAGTGTTAGGACAACTTGTAAAGCATCCATT
The DNA here is from genome assembly GCF_054048505.1 of Virgibacillus sp. FSP13. Lineage (NCBI taxonomy): Bacteria > Bacillati > Bacillota > Bacilli > Caryophanales > Bacillaceae > Virgibacillus > Virgibacillus sp. FSP13. The sequence continues at coordinate 19,794 of NZ_JBSVKG010000001.1, forward strand.
AACAGATCAAGGAATTGAAAAGTTTCTTGCTGACTGGAATAATCAAAAATAACGCGCATGAAACTGGAAAAAATGTGCAAGCTAAAACAAAAGCGGAAGCGTCCGTTTAATCGTCATATAGTGCAAGAATAAATTATTTCGTGTGTGTTCAAATGTATTTTTGAACTACCTCAAAAGGCGGGGTTTTCCAATTGCAAAAAATGTTAGTAGAAGGTGGCCATGTATTGAATGGCAAAGTGCGAATTAGTGGCGCCAAAAATAGTGCAGTTGCACTTTTACCAGCCGCAATATTGGCCGATTCTGATGTAACAATTGAAGGACTACCAGAAATATCAGATGTTTACACACTAGGAGGTCTACTTGAGGAAATTGGCGGCAAAGTTGCATGGGATGGTCAAACAGTTCATATTGATCCAGCACAGATGATTTCCATGCCATTGCCCAACGGAAAAGTGAAGAAGCTTAGGGCATCCTATTATTTTATGGGTGCTATGCTTGGGAAATTTAAACAAGCGGTCATTGGACTTCCAGGTGGTTGCCATTTAGGGCCGCGACCAATTGATCAGCATATCAAAGGCTTTGAAGCTTTAGGTGCCAAAGTTACCAATGAACAAGGTGCTATTTATATTCGAGCTGAGGAACTTACAGGGGCACGAATTTATTTGGATGTTGTTAGTGTAGGAGCGACCATTAATATTATGCTCGCAGCCGTTAAAGCTAAAGGGAAAACGATTATTGAAAATGCGGCAAAAGAGCCAGAAATTATTGATGTTGCTACACTACTTACCAATATGGGAGCAAAAATTAAAGGGGTTGGAACGGATGTCATTCGTATTGAAGGTGTTCCACATCTACATGGCTGCAGACATACCATTATCCCCGATAGGATTGAGGCAGGCACATATGCGATTGCTTCCGCAGCTGCCGGGAATGAAGTTGTCATCGACAATGTTATTTCACAGCATTTAGAATCATTGCTTGCCAAATTGCGTGAAATGGGTGTAACCGTTGAAGAAGGTGAGGAACAGCTATTGATCGCTTCCAAGCAACCATTGAAAAGTGTGGATATAAAAACACTCGTATACCCTGGCTTCCCAACTGATCTTCAGCAACCATTTACAACATTATTAACAAAAGCGGTTAATACCGGTGTTGTGACAGATACAATTTATGCGGCTCGTTTAAAACATATTGACGAATTAAGGCGAATGAATGCTATAATAAAGGTGGAAGGTGGATCAGCAATTGTTTCTGGTCCAGTCCAACTTGAAGGAGCAAGAGTGAAGGCAACTGATTTACGTGCTGGTGCCGCGCTTGTTATAGCCGGCTTGATGGCAAATGGAGTTACTGAAATAACCGGACTTGAGCATATTGACCGAGGATACCAAAATATAACAGAAAAACTAACCAGCCTCGGGGCGAATGTCTGGCGCGAAGAAATGGATGAACAAGAAATCGAGCAATTTCAGAACTCTTAAAACAAAAGCGTAAGCGCCCGATTAGCGACGTATGGACTGCGCCCGTGCAACACGGGTGGTTCGATGTTGCCGCGCATAGCGGCGTTCTTAATCGAACATTCCTACCGCAGGAGATAAAGGAAACATGCCCCTGCAACAGGGGTATGCCGACGTTGGACGCAAAGTCCGGTTTTAGTCGGCCCTCCTTCAATACCTGAACCGATGTTGACTTATCGTACGGAGGCGGGTGTTGGCCACTAGTCGCTGGGCGCTGGAGCTGGACGTGGCTCACCTTGTTGCGAACAATACAGAGCCTAAACTTAAAAAACATAAATAGATAATAGCGGGTGACAAAACCCGCTTCGCTTTTCAATATCCATGGGATGAGAAATTCTACATTAAGGGGAGAAAAACCATGGAAAGAAGTTTAACAATGGAAATCGTACGTGTAACAGAGGCAGCAGCGTTAAAATCAGCTCGTTGGATGGGACGAGGTAAGAAAGATGAAGCAGATGACGCAGCAACGTCAGCTATGCGTGATGTTTTTGACACGATCCCAATGCAAGGTACTGTTGTTATTGGAGAAGGCGAAATGGATGAGGCGCCAATGCTTTATATCGGGGAAAAGCTTGGTACTGGTTCCGGTCCAAAGGTTGATGTAGCTGTTGACCCATTAGAGGGAACAAACATTGTTGCTCAAGGTACATGGAACGCCTTAGCTGTAATTGCGATAGCAGACCACGAGAAATTACTGCACGCACCAGATATGTACATGCAAAAGCTTGCAGTAGGTCCTGAAGCTGTTGGTAAAGTAGATATAAATGCATCGACACGTGAAAATTTACAAGCTGTAGCAGAGGCAAAAGGCAAAAATATTGAAGATATAGTAGCTATTGTGCTGGATCGACCTCGACATGCTAAATTGATCGAGGAAATCCGTGAAGCAGGGGCAAGAATTAAATTAATCCCTGACGGTGATGTAGCTGGTGCAATGAATACAGCATTTGATGATACAGGTGTTGACATTCTATTTGGAGTAGGTGGTGCTCCAGAAGGCGTATTATCTGCTGTAGCATTGAAATGTCTTGGTGGTGAGATTCAAGGGAAGCTTATTCCATCAAACGATGAAGAACGTTCTCGCTGTGAAAAAATGGGGATCACAGATTTCGATAAAGTATTAACAATGGAAGATTTCTGTGGTGGAGATGATGCGATTTTTGCCGCAACCGGTGTAACGGATGGGGAACTATTAAAAGGCGTTCAGTTCAAAGGCGCTAAAGCAACAACACAAACGGTTGTAATGCGTGCTAAAAGTGGAACTGTTCGTTTTATCGATGGCGATCATAGCTTAATGAAAAAACCGAACCTCGTAATAAAACCTTAACCCATATTACAAACAAGAACAAAAGTGCAAGCGCCCGTTTAGCGACGTATTGACTGGACCGGGTCGTGACTGATTCTGCTATTACGTCACATGCCTAATTTAAGTTATATTTCTTTATTTTCAAGTAAAAAAAGGAAGCCATTTTACTTTGGCTTCCTTCTCTATTAAATTCTTAATGTATTTTATAAAAATAGAGTTGAATATTACGATCGAAAAAGGTAATATTGTAGATGTTTAATAATAGTAAAGAATGGCTAATATAATTGATATACAACAAACTTCTATTCTAGCTTCCGACAATTCTTCATTTCAAAGGCATAACTTCAAAAAAAGAAGAAGAAATCTCAAGGAAAACAATAATCAAGTCAGTCGGTCAATAGTGTTAATCACTGTTTATAAATTAAGAAATAAAAGTAAAGAAATCGTTGTAAACGTTTGAGTGAAAGCTACATTTTACTTATCTATTGTTTTAGTGAAATTATTTCAGATTTATTGTTAACAAATTGCAAGATGAAAAATGAATAGGCGTGGTGATGGAATGGCTACATTAACAATTTCTCATTTAGAGACACTTACATTAAAAGAAATTTATGCACTAGCAAAGGAATATAAAGTATCCTACTATGCAAAACTAACAAAACGTGAACTTATTTTTGCCATCTTAAAGGCTCAAGCAGAAAAAGACGGATATTTGTTTATGGACGGTATTTTAGAAATTATTCCATCTGAAGGTTTTGGCTTCTTAAGACCAATTAATTATTCTCCTAGTGCAGAGGATATCTACATTTCGGCTTCACAAATTCGGCGTTTTGACTTACGTAATGGGGATAAGGTTTCTGGAAAGGTCCGTCCTCCAAAAGAAAACGAGCGCTACTACGGATTATTACATGTAGATGCTGTCAATGGGGAAGACCCTGATTCTGCAAAGGAACGTGTTCATTTCCCGGCGTTAACGGCATTGTATCCAGATCGGTTAATGAATTTAGAAACAGGTGCAAGAAAGTTATCTACTAGAATTATTGATTTAATGACCCCAGTCGGTTTTGGTCAACGTGGATTAATTGTTGCACCGCCAAAAGCGGGGAAAACGATGCTGTTAAAGGAAATTGCCAACAGTATTTCGGAAAACCACCCCGAAGCAAAATTAATTATTTTATTAGTGGACGAGCGACCAGAAGAAGTAACGGATATTGAACGATCCGTACATGCAGATGTTGATGTTGTCAGTTCGACATTTGATGAGGTTCCAGAAAGTCATATTAAGGTTTCGGAACTCGTATTGGAACGTGCAATGCGTCTTGTTGAGCATAAACGTGATGTGATCGTCTTAATGGATAGTATTACAAGGCTGGCGCGTGCGTATAATCTGGTTATTCCTCCAAGTGGTAGAACACTTTCCGGCGGGATTGACCCAGCAGCATTTCACAGACCGAAACGTTTCTTCGGTGCAGCACGAAATATTGAAGAAGGCGGTAGTTTCACCGTTTTAGCAACTGCCTTAGTTGATACAGGATCACGTATGGATGATGTTATTTATGAAGAATTTAAGGGTACAGGTAATATGGAACTGCACCTGGATCGTAATTTGGCAGAAAGAAGAATTTTCCCAGCGATCGATATTTTGCGATCTGGTACACGAAAAGAGGAGTTACTTGTTCCGAAAACCCATCTTGATAAAATATGGGCGATTCGTAAAACGATGCAAGATTCCAATGACTTTCTTGATCGCTTCTTGAAACGCTTGAAAGCATCGAAAACCAATGATGAGTTTTTTCAACAATTAGAAGAGGATATGAAGCGGCGAGGAACGAAACGATAAGTAAATATAACCAGTGAGTGCTTATCCTATTGCAATCAAAAGCACACACTGGTATAATCTTTTTATGTGAGTTTAGATAAGGTTTTTATACCTATGACGGCTCTTACAATAACTCTGTTTCTAATGGACTCAGGGCAAAAAGGAGTGGAAAGACATGAAAAAGGATATCCATCCAGAGTACAGAAAAGTTGTATTTCTTGATACAAGCTCAGACTTTAAATTCTTGAGCGGCTCAACACAAAGCTCAGAAGAAACAATCGAATGGGAAGATGGTAACACATACCCATTAATCAAAGTTGAGATCAGCTCAGATTCACACCCATTCTACACAGGTAAACAAAAAGCTGACAAAGTCGGTGGCCGCGTAGACCGATTCAAGAAAAAATATAATATGAAATAAAAAGTGGAGTGGGCTTGCTTAGCGGTGAAAAGCATAAGCAGGAGACCGGAGAGCGCATGGTTTTAGCGCTCGGAGTGTCTACTGCTTATGCCTCGAACCGCTAGCCCACGGAACTGGATTGAGTAAAAAGTGGAGCCGACCGGTTAGGGGCGGACTCATAAGCAAGGGGCTGGAAAACGCCTGATCTTTGGCGTTTGGAATGCCCATTGCTTATGACGGCAGCCCCTGGGAGGCGGAACTGGATTGAATAAAAGGCTGAGGCGACTGTTTAGAGGCGGACGCATAAGCAAGGGACCGGAAAACGCCTGATCTTTGGCGTTTGGAATGCCCATTGACTATGACTCGAGCCGCTAGCCCTTGAAGCTGGATTGATTAAAAAAAGAACGTTCGACTAACAGCGCCATCTCATATGGCAACATCGAACAAACCTACATCCGTAGGCATAAAAACAGGCAAATTGTCTAAACGTTGCCTGTTTTTTTACTTTTATAATACAAAAGATAAGTGATATATTCTGCTAAATTAGTGGTAAAACTACTACATATGTAACCACTAAGAAGGGAGAGACCCGCTCGTGTATGTAATGAAACAAAGTGGTTGGGTAGAAGTAATTTGTGGCAGTATGTTTTCTGGTAAATCAGAGGAATTAATTCGTCGGGTCCGTAGAGCAACATATGGCAATCTATCTGTACGCGTATTTAAACCGGCAATTGATAACCGTTATGATGATGAATCCGTTGTTTCCCATAATGGTACATCAACAATAGCCCGTCCTATTAAAAACTCTGCTGAAATCTTGGAACACATTAATGGAAATATTGATGTCATCGGAATTGATGAAGTTCAATTTTTTGATGAGGAAATTGTCGCGGTAGCTGAGGAGCTAGCGAACAAAGGAATTCGTGTCATCATTGCTGGATTAGACACTGACTTTCGCGGAGAGCCATTTGGACCAATGCCGAAATTAATGGCATTAAGTGAATCTGTTTCAAAATTAAATGCTATTTGCCCAATTTGCGGCTCTCCTGCAAGCCGAACACAGCGTTTAATTAACGGAAAGCCAGCATCCTATGATGATCCAATTATTTTAGTTGGGGCATCCGAATCCTATGAACCAAGATGCCGTCATCATCATGAAGTTCCGAATAAACCCAGTAACAAAATACTAAAAAGCTTAGCTAAATTATCGAAGTGAAAAGAACGCCTATGAAGCGTTCTTTTTTTGTGAGAGTAGAATTTGAATGCCTCCGTGATCTTATGGTTGTCAAGATTGGAACAATTCCCCCCCTCAAGCATTATCCTTCACTATTTACCTATTTTCAAAATCTATAGTCACAAAGTCATAGAAAAGTTGCTGAGGAAATAATAGGCATTATTAATCATATTTTCGTTAAGACGATTTATTCTCAACATTTCATAGGTATTATTTACTAATTATCAAAAAAGTCAATAAAGTCAATGTTGACAGGGTAAAATTTGATCATTAGGATTAAATAAGAAGAGGGTTAAAAACAGTTTAAACAGTACGTTTTTACCTCAGCGTGTAATCATTTTTATAAGGGAGATGAAGCATATGGCAGGACAAATTCGTATGACGCCAGAGGAACTACAGGCGAAAGCGAAACGTTATGGTCAAAGTTCACAACAAATCGAACAAATCCTTCGAGACCTATCTGGCTTACAAGAAGAATTAAGAGGGGAATGGGAAGGACGTGCTTTTGAACGATTCGATGACCAGTTCAGAGAATTGAAACCAAGGGTACAGGACTTCTCACAGTTAATGCAGGATATTGAAATGCAATTAACTAAAACAGCTGAAGCAGTGGCTCAACAAGATGAAGCTTTATCACAAAATTTTGGTCTTAGATAAAAGGCTTATATTTGGGTTGAATAAGTGAATTCGTGTCATTTGTCATTCTTCACTACATGAGCTACACGACAATTGTTGTGTAGCTCATGTTTATTAAGTATCTCTCTCCTTATGTTTTTACTCAATATTTAGTATGGACTTATTCATTATTATATAAAGGATTAGCAGGAGTTGTGGTAAATGAAAAAAGGGTATAAAGGAATAATACTGTTTCTGATTTTAATGATCGCACTTGCTTCGGGATTATCTTATTTATCATTAAATCATGTTACAAAGACAAAGAATAGTAAAGATGTTCAGACGATGTCGATTGCCTTGGTGAATGAAGACGAAGGGGCAACATTTAATAGAAATGATTTATCGTTTGGTAAGGCATTTGTCAAGAGTTTAGATAAGAATAATGAACATGACTGGTATGTTGTCAGTCGTGGCGTTGCAGAGAATGGTCTTGAACAAAATACATACGATATGATGATCATTATTCCGAATGACTTCTCGGAAAAGGCGTTGTCGATAAGTTCAGAATCTCCGGAGCATGTTGTGCTAAATTATAAAATAAACGCATCTGGCAATGAGGATTTTCAGGCAGAAGCAGAGAAGACGGCCAGTTCGGTACTAAATGACTTTAACCGTCGAATTATTGATGTATATTTTGCAAGTGTCATTGGCAATTTACAGGAAGCTCAAGATAACATTAGTGAGGTTGTGGAGGAAGAAGCATTATACACCAATACATATAACAACTCCATACACAGCCCGCTTGCAAATTATACGGATCGGTTTCGTAATGTAAAAAATAGTACCGAGGTATCAAAAGATAGTTTCAGCGGTTTTGAAGAAACATTGGATACGTTTGATGACCAGTTAAATCAAGATGCAGAAATGAGTCAAGACTATTTATCTAGCATGGATGAAACGTCAAATTTGCTAGAATCGAATAGTGTTTTGTCGATGAATTTTCTTGATCAATTGAATCAGTTAGAAGGCGGATTAACTAGTGACGATGTTGATAAACAGCTTGAACAGCTATTGTTTGCTAACAACATGATTAATCAACAATTTCAGCGAAGTGAGGATGATGCAGCTACGATTGTGTCGAATACTGTAGCTTTAAAAACGTACTTGGAATCCTCACTTGAAGATGTTGAAAAAGCACATGAAAATGTGAATAAAAAATTAAACTCGGATTTACGGTCAAAAGTTGAGGATCGGTTAACGACGGTGTTTGACGATGCGTTTAATGGCAAGTTGATCAACTTGGATGCACTGTTTGAGGAATCAGATGAAAATTCCAGACTACGTATTAATGAACAAATTGATAACCTGCCAACATTGAGCGAGGAAGATATTGTTGATTTAGGTTTATCCTATGAGACAACGACAGAGCTGAAAAATGTGCTTGCGGTAACAGATAAGTATACGAAAGAGTTTGGTTACATACCAGATCAAACTGGTGAAGCAACCCAATTAACACACGAGATTAATCAACTAAGGGAGCATTTGACTAGAAAAGGTGTAACAGCAACCGATTCCGTGATGCTGCCAAAAACAAACAATGAAGGAAATGGGCAGCTTTTCAAATTGAATATCCCTGCTGAATACGAGTTGCAATACGTATCGCTGAAATTGCCAAATGAGGAAGAGGCAAAAAATTATACAAATTTAATAGATAATAATAATCAGGTAGTGTTACCGGCATTTGGGGAAGGAAAATTCACTGTTAAAGTTACACTTAAACTCAAGAGCGATAAAAGTCTCATTAACATACTACAACCTGTAACGTGGAGTTGGGACTTGGAACCCACGGATAGCGAAGAAGTTGATAACTCGGGGTATGCCGCTGTGGAGTTACCAAACACACCGTTAACTGCCAGTATGAGTACGGATAAATCGGTTGATACAAATGATGACAGTAAACGTGAAACGGACACGGAAGAGCAAACAGAAGAACAGACAAAAGAACAAACAAAAGACCAAGTAGAAGATAGAAAAACAGAAGAACAAACAAATAAAGGATCAGATGAAGCCAATTCTAAGAAACAGAAAAATACGGACCAAAAGAATGAAACAGAGAAGCCTGAAAATACCCAAGATGTTAAACAAGATGATAAACCAGAACAAGTCGAAATAGTCGACCATCATATTCATCATGAAGTAATGTCCCCAGAAATAGATGAAGGAACAGAGAACTTAGTCAATGCAGTGTTCAACACCATAAGTCCGTATCAAAAATTGTTGTCATTGTATGAGATGTATTTTGGGTTTGATTTAAAATGTAGTAGAGATAACTGCTCGAATATACACGAAACACTAAGTGATGACACATCATTAAAAGAAATGGCAACTGATTCGTCACTTTACACATTATTTAATGAAAACAATATCGGCAAATTATTGGCAAAACAAGTGGCAGACGATGTCACAGATGAAATCCGCCAACCATTAGAACGCCTGCAACAACAAATTGGTACATTCCAGCAGCATGCTAATCGGGCAAATCAAGATGCTGATCAGCTTGTAGAACAGGTTGTTGAGACGAAAGAACAAGCGGCTGTCTTAAATGAAAGCTTGGCTAGAACGCTTGCGAATGTTGCCAAGTGGCGCGAGAAGAGTTTGAATCTAGTCGACCAACAAACTGAAATTCAAGCGAATAATGCGGAAGAACAAACTGCTATTATGACATTGGGAAATGCATTTCAGCCGCTATTAATGTCGAGTCAATCACTTGCAGACCAAGCACAATCGAATCTTAACGCTGCTGAACATGTTTATAAAACGTTTGATCGAATTGACGATCAGGCAGGTGCAATTCAGGATAGTGGAACAACTTTGGTTAGTAAAGCAGAAGAACTATCAACCAACATGACGAATAATTTGCTGGAAGATCAGGAGTTTGCGAAAAATTTTGCTGAAGTTCTAGCAAATAGCCGAATTGGCGATCGACAGAATGAGGATCTATATGATTTCTTATCCAATCCGGTACAAACCAAAAACAATGGAACAATTGTTGCTGGAGATAAATTCACACCATACTTTGTAGTGTTAGTTTGCTTTATTATTGCTTTATTTACAGCTTATGTGATTTCGATGAGCAATCAAAGACAACTAGCTGGTGATCAATTTGAAACAGAAAAATCCTTAATGGGTAAAAACACCCTGATAACGTCAATTATAGGTGGGATAGGTGTTGCTGAAGGAATTATAATTGGTTTGCTTTCGGGTTATTTCCTTGAAGTTAGTGGAGGAGAACTCGGTAAGTGGATCGGGCTAATTACCTTGGTTATGACTGTCATGCTTTTAGTGGCAACTTATTTATTGCGACAATTGAAAATGATTGGCATGTTTATCCTGCTTGCTGTATTGAGTTTATATTTGTTTTTAACAAGGGCACTTGGATCCGGCTTTGTTGGGTTAGAAACAATACGCATGTATTCCCCGTTGCAATATGTCGAAACATTGGTGTCCAAAACAGTTCAAGGTCAGGAAGGCTATGGAACAGCTATGTTTATTCTTGCCGGTCTCACATTAATTGGTGTTATTGCTAATTTACTTGTCCTAAATCGTAGCGCACGAAAAGGGGAAGAGGATGATGAAAGTATTGCTGAAGCGAACTAATTTAGTACCGATTTGTCTTCTCTGTTTACTGCTGATGCTGCCATATCAGGCATCAGCAGAAGACAGTTCTGACAATAAGGGTGAACTGGAATGGAAAATAGACCGAATTATTCAAGATGAAACTGGAGATGACCGGAAGAATACGGAAACGGAATTAGAGAAGACATTTCCTGATTTGTTTAAGGAAGAGACAACATCGGTCATCCAAGCGGAGCAGGTTGAAAACGAAGAAACAATGGATCAATTGGAAACCGCCCTATTTACGATGGACTCAAACGGGAATTCAACCATTAATAATTTGGAACAATCTTTATTTACATCAGAATATACTGCCCCAAAAACATCATCTGAAGTTCAGGAGGAAAAGCAAGACGGTTCATGGTTTACAAATGCTTTTGTGATTGGTTTGATCGGATTAGTCTGTGCTGTGTTTGGCGGTATTTATATCATGATGAGAAAATTGTCAGATTAGGAGAGTGGAGGATGCCATACAAAACACATATTGATGTGACAATAGATTTTACTAGCCGTGGAGACGCTGGTTTATATGATTTGCGAATTCCAGTACAGCTATCGGTTAAACAATTGTTGTTAAATGTAATCGAAACATTGAAGCTTGACCTAACTGATAACTCACCATATGCAATTAAAATCATCACGAAAAATTTACTTCTAGCAGATGATGATATGTTGATTGACTATCCGGTCACAGACGGTGATATTTTAACAGTTTTGTAGAGAAAAGAATGTTTTGGCGTACGGGGGCAGATGTTTTGTCTTTGGCGCCGATGTTTCTGTTCTCGGGCGGATGTTCTCGCTCACGCGCCGATGATTTCGATAATGGGCGGATGTTTGGTCCCACGCGCCGATAATTCTGATGACGGGCGGAAGTTTATTCTCACGCGCCGATGATTCCGAAAACGGGCGGATGTTTTAGCCCACGCGCCGATGATTTCGATAATGGGCGGAAGTTTGGTCCCACGCGCCGATGATTCCGAAAACGGGCGGATGTTTTAGCCCACGCGCCGATAATTCTGATGACGGGCGGAAGTTTATTCTCACGCGCCGATGATTCCGAAAACGGGCGGAAGTTTGGTCACACGCGCCGATGATTCAGATGACGGGCGGAAGTTTATTCTCACGCGCCGATGATTCCGAAAACGGGCGGATGTTTTAGCCCACGCGCCGATGATTTCGATAATGGGCGGAAGTTTGGTCACACGCGCCGATGATTCAGATGACGGGCGGAAGTTTATTCTCACGCGCCGATAATTCCGAAAACGGGCGGATGTTTGGTCCCGCGCGCCGATAATTTCGAAAACGGGCAGATGCCCCTGCCCCCGCGCCGATAAAATAACATGAAAAGTCCCTATAGAACAGTAAATGCATGTTTCTAAGCCAAATGCCATGTTTACATGGTTGTTTATTATACAAAGGAGTCAAAGGATATGAAGGAAAAGACGATTGAGTTTGGTGCACATACATATCAATTTGCGATTGAAGAAGATATTTGGCAATTAAAACTACCCAAATCGCAGACACGAATAAAAGATATCCAGCAGATGGGTATTATGACAGAGACCTCTGATTTATTTGTGCCGGTGGAAGTTAGTGAAGAAGAGGATTTGTTTACCTTTTCCTTTTTTGTTAATCAGAAAAGAAAGCTCTGGGAAGATGTGCGAAAACTAAACCGAAATGAAAAATTACGGTTATTATGCAATGTAACAAGGTTTGAGACTTGTTTGTCGACAAGGGTATCGTTCTTTCTTCATCCGGATAACTTGGTGTTTGATGATAACTTAATGCCAGCTTGTGTATATCGCGGGATCCGTGACTTGGTTCCGCCGTTTGAAGTGAATGAAAGTGACCTTCTAAAGCAACTAAAATGCCTGACCATCGCTCTTTTTTCAACCAAATTCAGTTTTGATGAACTTTATTATGGCTCATTGCAAAATGCGAAAGATACAGAGTTTGAGCAGCAGGTAAGCGAGATGAATGATCTGACACATTTGATCGCATTTTTAGAGGAAAGTTATCAAGTCGAGCAAAAGAAAACAGAGAAAAGCATGAAAATCGTTCCAATTAAACGTTTTCGTCTGTTTAAGCAATTGGCGATTATCATGATCGCAGTTGCCATTTTGCTCGCTGCGCCACTTGTTTACTATGGATTTGTCAAAGTTCCGTACCAGGATAAACTATTGGCTGCACATGATGCGTATCTAGCAGATGACTATGGGGAAGTCATTCATACACTCGAGGAAGAAGATCCGGAAAAGCTGCCGAATGCGACCAAATATATCCTTGCTTATTCATACATAAGTGTCGAGGAATTATCTGATAACGAAAAAGAAGTCATTATGAAAAATGTTAGTTTAAAAAGTGATAAAAATTATTTGTTGTATTGGATTTATAATGGCCTTGGTGATTTCGATGCGGCCGTTGAAAAGGCTAAATTTATCGATGATCCCCAACTTATTATGTACGGTTTGATTAAACAGATCGAGCAGGCCAAAAACAATCCAGACCTAACCGGCACAGAGCGAGATGAAAAAGTTAATGATTTACAAGCTGAGCTTAAAAAATACAGAGAAGAATATAACCTAATTCCTGAAGAAGAGGAAGAAGCTACAACCGGTGATACAGCAAATGAAATGGAAAATACTGTAAAAGATATGCCGGAAGAGAACAAGGAAACAGAAGATGCAGAGAAGAAAACTACGGAAAAAGAAAAGCAACAGGAGAACGAAAAAGATAAGGAAAAAGCGAAGAAGGAGTAGCAATCAATTAAAATCGATTGTAAAAAACAACGAGCAGCTTGAAACTCAAGATGGATTGGTTTAGAGAGGAAGAGAAAGATGGCACAAAAAACACTAATGATAAGTTATGGTGATCAATTGCATAAATGCCATTTACCGGATGATGAGCAAAAAGAAATAACAATAGGAAATGATTGGTCTAATACCGTGACATTTGCTGCACTTGATCAATCATTTTCTGTAAAGTGGGATGGAAAGGTATGTCATGTTAAGGGTAAAGCATTACATTTGAATGAACAATTGACATTGGGGGAAGTACTTTTTCACCTTATCGACCTAAGCGAACGAAATATATACGATGTAGCCGGTAAACAAGGTATTACATTCGGAATCAATGAATATGATGATGTTCAGCTCAAGGATATTACGGTTGATTTCGCACTCACTCGGGAGCAGTCACACCAATTATTCAATCTTGAACTGCATAAAGGGGTTATGTACCACAACTATTCCCGGATAACTGGAAATGTACTGCTCCATCCTGGTGATGAGCTCTTTTTTGATGGAGTTACCGTTCTAATAAATGAGAGAAGTATTCAGATTATCACATCCGATAAGCGTTTAGCATCCAAATTAACTCCGCTGATAGAGGCGGATATTCAGTATGATGCGGAATATCCCGATTATCATCGGTCGCCACGCATTATCTATCGAGAGCCGGAAGATAAGCGAACGATTGCCAAACCATCTAATAAACCATCCAAGCCAAGCGAACAGTTGGCACGGACGATTGTGCCACCACTTGTTATGATTGCAGCACTTGTCCTTATCACCCTCGTTCAGCCTAGAGGGATATATATCATCGTCATGCTCGCTATGACTGTTACGACAATCATCTTTTCGATCACTTCTTATGTAAAAAGTGTGAAAAAGTACAAAGCGGATATGAAAGATCGGGATAAAACGTATAAAGAATACTTACAGCGCAAGACGAAAGAATTGTACTTGGCCAGCGAGGAACAGCGTCATGCACTAGAATACCATTATCCTAATGTAATAGAGATTAGGGAAATGGCCATAAATGTGGATGCACGCACATACGAGAAAACAATGTTTCATCATGATTTTCTGCATTTTCGTACGGGGTTGGGGAAAATTGATTCCAGTTTCGACATTGAATTCAACGAGGAAGAATTTACACAGGAGAAGGATGAACTTGTTGATATGGCACGTGTCTTGCTTTCGCAGTATCAAGGGATCACTAATGTACCTGTTGTAACGTCACTCATGAATGGTCCTGTAGGCTTCATTGGGCAGCGGGAACTTGTTTTAGAGCAATTGCAATTATTCGTTATGCAGACGGCACTATTTCACAGCTATCACGATGTGCAATTCATTACTATTTTCCCAGAAGAAGAGAAGGCAGACTGGGACTGGATGCGCTGGTTACCACATGCTAGTTTGCAAGATTTGAATGTTAGAGGATTCGTCTATCACGAACGATCAAGAGACCAAGTTTTACATTCCCTATACCAAGTACTGAAGGAACGTAGACTTGTTTTGGATGAAAAGGAGAACAAGAATGAAAAAACCTACTTTTCACCGCATTTTGTCATACTCATTACCGATGAAAAGCTAATTTTGGATCATACCATAATGGAATTTTTCAGCGAGGATCCTAGTGAACTTGGAGTATCACTCGTATTTGTGCAAGATGTGTTGCAGTCGTTACCAGAGCATGTCAAAACGGTTATCGATATTAGGGATGCAAAGACCGGGAATATCCTGCTTGAAGAAGGCGAACTTGTAAACCGAGGCTTTGTACCGGATCATTTCCCAGCCGGATTTAATAAAGAGGATGTATCACGCGCACTCGCTCCTTTAAATCATTTACAAAGCCTGAAAAACTCCATACCAGAGAGTGTTACTTTTCTTGAAATGTATGGTGTGGAGAAAGTAGAACAACTAGGTATTTCCCAACGGTGGGAGCGTAATGAGACATATAAAAGTTTGGCCGTTCCACTGGGATTGCGCGGGAAAGATGATATTGTTCAATTGAATTTACACGAAAAAGCACATGGTCCACACGGTTTAGTAGCTGGTACAACTGGTTCCGGTAAATCAGAAATCATTCAATCCTATATTATTTCGCTCGCAGTAAATTTTCACCCCTATGAAGTTGCCTTTTTACTAATCGACTATAAAGGTGGCGGGATGGCGAATTTATTTAAGAACATGCCACATTTACTTGGGACGATTACAAACTTGGACCGTGCTCAATCAATGCGTGCGCTTGCTTCCATTAAAGCGGAACTGCAAAAACGGCAGCGTCTATTTGGAGAACACGATGTAAACCATATTAATCAATATCAAAAACTCTATAAACAAGGCGAAGCAAGTGAAGCCATGCCACATCTATTCCTAATTTCCGATGAGTTTGCGGAGTTGAAATCCGAGCAGCCAGATTTCATGAAAGAACTCGTTTCAACAGCAAGAATTGGTCGTTCATTAGGTATTCACTTGATCCTGGCGACACAAAAGCCAAGTGGTGTTGTCGATGATCAGATCTGGTCGAACTCAAAATTTAAGTTGGCGCTTAAGGTGCAAAATGCAAGTGATTCCAATGAAGTGTTAAAAACACCTGATGCTGCCGAAATCACCTTGCCAGGCCGTTCTTATTTACAGGTCGGCAATAATGAGATTTATGAATTGTTCCAAAGTGCCTGGAGCGGAGCGGATTATGTACCGGATAAAGATGGTCATGAGCGAATTGACACAACGATTTATGCGATCAATGATTTGGGACAGTATGCTATTTTGACCGAGGATTTAAGCGGATTAGGTAAGAAAGATGAAATCGAAAAAGTACCAACCGAATTGGATGCGGTCATTGATTATATTCATGATTATACGGAAGAACAACAGATTGAGCCGTTACCGCGACCATGGCTGCCGCCGTTACCGGAGCGGATAATTGCAGAAGATCTACATCCAGTGGCATTTGAAGAAGCATGGCAAGAACCAAAAAAGCCATTGCACGCAACAATTGGCCTGCTGGATCAGCCAGAATTGCAAGCACAAAAGCCATTGACGCTAGATTTAACCAAAGATGGGCATATTGCAGTATTCTCAAGCCCTGGTTACGGGAAGTCAACATTCCTGCAAACATTAGTGATGGATTTGTTAAAACAGCATAACCCGGAACACTTACATGCTTATTTACTGGACTTTGGAACAAACGGATTATTGCCATTGAAAAACTTACCACATGTTGCGGACACTATTTTACTTGATGAAGTAGAAAAGATGGAAAAATTAATTCGTTTGCTATCCACTAATTTAAAAGAACGTAAACGTAAATTAAGTCAATATGGTGTTGCCAACATAGAAATGTATGAAAAAGCAAGCGGGGAAACGGTTCCGAATATCTTTGTTGTCATTGATAACTATGATTCCGTTCGCGATGCAGACTTTGGAGATGAATTTGACCGGTTAATCACGCAAGTTGCTCGTGAAGGTGCAAGCATCGGGATTCATTTAGCCATTAGCGCTGGACGACAAAGCGCAATGCGAATGCCATTGTTATCCAATCTGAAACTGCAAATTGCCCTTTACTTAATTGATCCGACAGAGGCACGGGCAATTGTTGGAAGGACAGATTTAGAGATTGAGGAAATTGCAGGCCGCGGTCTTGTTAAACTGGAAGATCCCGCGTTGTTCCAAGCAATGCTTCCGACAGAAGGAGAAGAAGCACTGGATATTATTGATGCTATTCAAGAAACGGCGAGAAGGATGGATGCCTCATGGGAAGGCGAACGCCCAGATGCGATTCCGATGATGCCTGAAGGGGCTATTGACTTTGAACAATTCAAGAAAAACAGGAAGACGAAAGAACGGATGAAGGATCAAATGCTTCCATTGGGACTTGAATTTGAAAATGTTTCACCATTAGCCTTTAACCCAGAAGAACATGATTATTTAACTGTTGTGAGCGACAGAAAAGATGGCCTAGAGAAATTGCAGCACGCCATGGCTAAAAATATTTCACTGCTTTCGGATTCTTATCAAACGATGGTAATTGATACAAACAACCAGAAACTAGCGGAGGTTGGAAATAGTGTCAATGCCTATATTTCTGAATCGGACGGAATCACGACCGTAAAAAATGATTTGATCGATGAAATTAACAATCACACAGAAAATCTTGCAAAAGGAAGTAAGTGGATCATTTTAATTGCTGATTTAAAAGACTTTACCGAACGCAGCAACTTGGATGAGCAGGAAGTAGCCGTGTTATTTGAAAATGGACCACAATCCGGAATCCATTTCGTGATATGTGGAGACTACAGCTATATCGGATTAAGTTTTGAACAGGTACCAAAATATGTTCGAAACAAATCTACTGCTGGTTTAATCAGCATGCGCCTTGGCGATCAAGATATATTCAAGCAACCATTTATTAGACAGGAAAAGTATCCAAATCCGTATGAATGCTATTATGCAATGGATCATCAGCATGTGAAAATTAAAATTCCAAAGTGAGGAGGATGGGTAGATGGGCAGTTCGGCACTAAGTAGTTTATATGCGCAACGATCGACTGTTTTGGCAGGGATTGCTAATTCAAGGAATCAAATTGCTATTCTAGAGGAGAAAATCAGGCGATTACAGGAAGCATCAGGTAAACTATCCACAAGTATTTCAGAACTGGAGACAACCAAAAGCTCCATCGATGGTTTAACGATTGATGAAAGCAGATGGAAAGGGGAAAAGGAAGATAAGTTCGAGGATTATTACGACGCGTACAAAAGCAGTGTAAAAAGTTTTATTTCCAAGACAGAAGATGCGAAGCAAACAATGGAAGAGGATATTGCCAGATATGAAAGCAAAAAAGCTGCTTACGAAACAGGACTGGCAAATCTGCAAAATACACTTGCATCTATTGATAGTCAAATAAGTGCTGCGCAAAAGGAGTGAATGTAAATGGGAGAAGAAGTAGGTATTAATATAGGGGTTTTTCGTTCGAATGTTAAAAATCTAAGGTCGTCACTTTCAGATTTAGAAAGTGGCATTAAAACAAGCCGAACGTTTGATAAGACAAATATTACACCATTTATGGACGACTTGGAAAATACGATTAAAGCAATTGAGCTACTAAAAAAGTATAAGACGCTGCTGGATACGGATATCACGACGTTGGGAGAAGTGGGAGAGAGGATGCGGGAGAATGATGAAAGACTAGCCAGTTATGCAAGTAATAACATTCCTGTATCTGGGCCACAGCCAATACGTTAATTAAAGGAGGGATAAGATGGGAAATAAAGTGGATATATCTGAGGTTAATGAACTGTCGGATGACCTAAAGTCGACTTCTGAAAAAATTAAATCGGACTTAGATCATATTAAAGCAGATATTGATCAAATTATTGCAATGGAGACATTTTCAGGAAAAACAGCAAAACAGGCAAAAGGTTATTTTGGCGATCTGCATAAGACAATTCTTGACGCTTTTAATGGGTTGTTTACAGACCTGAATGATAATTTGAAACAACACTTGGATTTGTTTGAGTCTGATGTAGATTCAAGTAAAACAGCGATTATAGAGAGTGACTATTTGACTGATACTGAAATGGATGTAGATGAGGATTACGAGCAATTAGATAGTGAACACCAATCAGTGAACGAAACCATTAATAGTGTTGCGGATATTAGTAGTGCAACTGCACCGTCTTTTTCGACCGTAACTAGTGACGAAAATGAAGTAATTGAAACTATAACAGATTTAAATGAGAAGTTATCCTTATTTACTAGTGAAGGTAAGCAACATGATTCCCAAATAAAAAGTTTATTACAACAAATTGAAGTTGCTATGGAAGGAGCAGTAACGAAGAGGGGCGAGGCAAGATTTACCGATTATAAGGGAGGAATGATACTCGGTGGATTACCAGCTTTAAAAGGTTATGTTCAAACATATCGTCGCAAAGAAGCCTTTGCCGAACTAGGATTACCTTATATGAATAATGTGATTAGTCCATCGGGAGCGGCAGGTAGTGGATTGAATTTTTATGGTAACTATTTTGATACCCAAATGAATGGATTACAGCCAATGAATAATATAGAAGGCAACAAAGATGAAGCCATAAGCATTCAGACAATTCTTCACGAGCAGAAAAGTATTGAATGGAATGGTGAAAAGGGAGGATACGAAACACAGGAAATTTGGAAGATAAACTCGGAAATTAACGAGTATAAAAGTATTCAAAAATTTGCTGATAGCAGAGGGGATATAGAAGCCAAAGAAGAAGCCGAGCAGCAAGAAAATAGATTAAGGGAAGAGTACGCAGATTTGTCTGAATACTTAATTGGTAAAGATGCACCTCCACATGATGTACCAAATGAGCCATTAAAGTTGAAAAATGGTGAAACTTTTAATTATAGGGTAGATAGTGAAGGTTATTTACATTATGAAGTGGAGTCAGGATACGAATATTATGAAGAGACCCATAAGCAAACAACCGGTGAAAAAGTTCAAGGGGTGATAGCTAAAACTGCCTTTACAACATTAGTAGGATGGGGCACTACAAGTCTGACCGCCAGCGCATCAATAAGAGCGCAGCTCACTTTGTCCGGGGCTGGCGCGGCTGGCGGCGCTAGTTCAGAACTTTTAGGTGCATCTAAATATAATGTTTTGTATGTTCCCAGTACAGATGAAGTAAAAACTATGATTTATAGAACAAACAAAGATACTGGTAAAACGGATCATTTTGTAATTGATTCGAAAGGACAAAAAATATTGAAAAACACCGGTTGGAAAGAGTACAAATAACTTCTTAATTCTACCTTCTTGTGTGTCAGTTATTTCACTAATTAATAAATGGTTAAAGCCCAAGTTATATAACTTTAGAAAGTTCTACTTCTATAGCGGTTTTGCTAAATGTAACAAATAAATTTTTTGTAATGTTAAAGGAAACCTTTCCAAAAGCAAACAAAATATCTTTAGTCTATAGAAGGGACATTGCAAATTGCTAAGAAATCGAATATTCCGTGTCTCTGAATTCATGATGAATTACAAGGGTTTGTCTCTTAATTCGTGAACATACACCTTTTAAAAGGATTGGTATTAATCCTACAGCTTTCAAATATGTGCAAATACAACGAACTTGGTTAGACTTGAACTGCTGTATATATAACCTTAACTACGAATGGTATGGGGAGGACGGAGGCGCGATTATATTTTAATTGTTAGAATGGTTTGCTACTCATTAAAACTTTTCATGAAAAGTTTTAATGAGTACATTATTCAAGAAGACAGGAGAACATTCCGTTCACAACTATTCAAAGGTCGGATTAGTTTCAGTAAAGCTGTTATATCGAGTCACATGTATGTTATCAGAATAAAATGTTAAATCTTTAGATAAAAAGGATGATTTTCAGTGAAAGAAAAAATACCGTTGGTTGGGACAATAATAGGTTTGATTGTTTTTATATTAGTTATGATTGGAATTAATAGCGGAGTCACTATACTTTTTTATGTTGTCTTGGTACCTGCTGTTTTTATACTTATCATCCGCCTCTCTTCTAAATTTTTGCCGGATTTATGGGCTTCTATTGTATTGGTAGGTTTGACTGTAATTTGTATTCATTATTTTTTTCGATTATGGAGTGTCACCATTATACTGTTGTGTTACTCGGGGTTTTTAATTTTCGCAGAGAATATGATCAAAAACAAAAAGTGGTCGAAAGTAGCAATGATTGTTGCAACAATAGTATTTTTCGCGATCTTATTTTTTCTAGTGATAAAGAAAAATATTTCATAGTGTTAGAATTGAAATAAGTGATACATCGGCAAAATTCAGTAAAGCTAATTGCAGAGACAGTTACATAATTTTATAAGCCCTTTTGAGGGGATAGATAAATATTAAAGATATAAAAAGCTAGTGTTACGGTTGAAAACAACGAAATCTGTAAAAGGTATCCTGAACTCAGTTTCAAAAGAGGTAACGGACGGAGTTGCCTCAGCTTTGGTTGATTGGGCGCACAAAAACATAGGTCAATTTTATATAGACCCCGGATCCCGGTCAACACTGGTAAGTGGGGGAAATATGACTATTCCTGCTGATGCAGATGCGTGGAATAAAATAATATGAACGGGTGCAAGAAATAGTGTGCCAAAGATGTTGGAAAATGAGAGTCACTATCTGGGCCACAGCCAATACGTTAATTAAAGGAGGGATAAGATGGGAAATAAAGTGGATATATCTGAGGTTAATGAACTGTCGGATGACCTAAAGACGACTTCTGAAAAAATTAAATTGGACTTGGATCATATTAAAGCAGATATTGATCAAATTATTGCAATGGAGACTTTCTCAGGTAAAACGGCAAAACAGGCAAAAGGTTATTTTGGCGATCTGCATAAGACAATTCTTGACGCTTTTAATGGGTTGTTCACAGACCTGAATGATAATTTGAAACAACACTTGGATTTGTTTGAATCTGATGTAGATTCAAGTAAAACAGCGATTATAGAAAGTGACTACTTGACTGATACTGAAATGGATGTAGATGAGAAGTATGAGGAGTTAAACTTTGAACATCAGGTTATAAACAGAACAATTAGTAGTGTAGCAGATATTACTAGTGCGACTACACCCAATTTCTCCCCGGTAACGAACGATGAAAATGAAGTGATTGAAGAGATAACAGATTTGGAAGATAAGTTTACTTCGTTTACTAATGAAGGGAAAGAGCATGATTCTGAGACAAAGGAATTGTTGCATCATATTGAGGTTGCGATGAATCGAGCAGGTAGGAGCATGGGTGAGGCTCGGTTTGCTGATTATAAAAGCAAATCTACGGAAGTCGGTTTAGGTGCGTTAAAGGATTATAATGAAGGGAAACGGAAAGAGGAGATCCAAAAGGCCCGGAAAGCTAAGAATGATGTGATAAAAGATCTTAATGAACCTTCGCAGGCAATATTAAATAATGCCTACACAGATTTGAAGAACGGTGAAATCGATAGTGATAGGTACTACCAGATTATATCTGTTCTTAATAAAACAAAAGGAGATCTAAGTGAAGAAGAACTAAACGAGGAAGTACCCGAGGGTTTTGTTGAATATCTGAATGAGAATCGTGCGCAGATTGCTCGGGATTTAAGTGTTCCAATTGGTGCCAGTATACTGGAATACAAAGGGACAGTAAAATTAGGTGCTTTGATTCAAAGGTTTAAAGCAATACCAGGACCGGCTGGACCTAATTCCTTTAGTATAGTTAATGCAAAATCAGCTAGTGCAGCCAGACCCTTTTTTAAAGCCGATAGTTATGTCCGTACAGCGGGAAGGGCGATAGGCAAAGGGTTTATAGGATTAGGTTTTGGTGTTGGAATGTATAATGATATAGCAAATAATGATAAGACATGGGGAGAAGCTACCACACATAATGTGGTCGCCACGGGAATAGGTATCGGAGCTACCGTG
Source organism: Virgibacillus sp. FSP13 (assembly GCF_054048505.1). NCBI lineage: Bacteria > Bacillati > Bacillota > Bacilli > Caryophanales > Bacillaceae > Virgibacillus > Virgibacillus sp. FSP13. Next base: position 42,572 of record NZ_JBSVKG010000001.1, read on the forward strand.
GTGGCAAAGGGTATCATAACCGCGGGGGCAGTCGCGCTTGGTGCTACTCCTGTAGGATGGGCAGCGGTAGGTATTGCTGCAGGTGCCACAGCTGTAGGTGTTGTTGCGACTTCAGTTTTCAATTTTGCTTATGAGCATAACTTTTTAGGACTCCAAGACGGATTAGATTGGGCCGGCCAACAAATAGAGGATGGCTGGAACACTGTTACAGAAACCGCAACAAATTTAGTGGAAGACGCTGGTGAAGCAATTCAAAGCGGACTTGATGCCATTAATCCATTCAGCTAATGGATTATGGTGTTAAAGCGCATAAAAAACCATAAAGAACCTTCGATGCAGGCAATTAAACAAGAGAAAAGGGTGAAAGTTAATGAACTGTAAGGTGCATGGCGTATATAAAAATCTAAGATATCGAATATTGGTTATCGAAGGTCAAACCTATATCTTGGACTTAGGGAAATCCATTTGGAAAGTTCTCTTTCCATTTTTGTTTTGGATGTCTCCTAACACTGTTTTTAAGGTGGAAAATAACGAAGTCGTGGAAAAATTAAAGGCACCGAGAGTGAAACAAGTGAATACAGGAGGACATGGGTGGATTGGTGGTGGTATTGCCGTATTGATAGCGAATCTTTTAAGCCCATTGATGGATTACTTTGATATTCAAAGTTCCCCATCCGTTAATTCAATTATTGTTATGATCACAGTCATACTCTTAGTATCCCTGCGTCTGTATATTAGATATATAAATAAAAGGAATCTCTATCAAGTTGTCAATCTTGGACAGCTATCGACAGAGCGATTATGGATCAGGCCAAAACCAATCAAACACTTTTCCCTAGTCTTGGGTACGTACTTATTTTTTCTGGCACTTGCTGTGTTAGGTTTTGGCACATTTATTAATTTCCCGAATGTGATGATATTATTCTTTACAATGATATTGATGCTCTTTGTATTGTTTGCCAGCTGTATTACGGTAGTAGTAGGAAGTACTACAGTGAAATTTAAAGATGACAAGGAAACAGCAGTCTAACAGTTATAACGTTTTAATAGTGAATTCAGATAAAGTGTTAGAAAATTAGGAGGAGAGAATCATTTTGTTACCCATTGGATCAATTGTGTATTTAAAAGAAGGAACTAGTAAGCTTATGATTTTGAACAGAGGACCAATTCTGCCGTCAGAGGAAGGAGAGGAAAGAAGCATATGGTATGATTATTCAGGATGTTTTTACCCGCAAGGATTGGATCCCAATAATGTTTTCTATTTTAATGAAGAAAATATAGATGAAGTGGTATTTGAGGGTTTTAAGGATTCCGATGAAGAACGTTTTCAGAAGATCTTTTATGACTGGAAGGAAGAGAATAAGGCGGATGTAAAAAAGGGAACTGTTACTGGGCCGTTAAAATAAAATTGGATTGAAGCATATGTAATATATGCTTCTTTTGTTCGTGGACGGAAGTATCATTATTAAAAGAGAACAAGTAAACATGAATAGAATTTTACATCTGCAAACAGATGGGGAGATCTAATGAATTGTGTTATACAACGTGTGGTAAGAAATTCAAGATATAGAATCCTGACAATCAACGGAGAAAAATTCATCCTTGATATTTGGGGATCCTTTTGGAAAATTGTATTTCCTTTTTTCTTCTGGATGCTGCCAAATTCCGTTTATAAAGTTGATGATCCGGATTTAGTTGAAAAATTAACCACATTGGAAGTGAAACAGAATAAGATAGGGATGGCGCTTGCGGTGTTAGTTGGAGGTGTTTCTGTTTTTTTGGGGAACCTTTTAACACCTTTAATGGATTACTTTAATTTTCAAAGTACGAAATTGGTCAGACTAATGATTATAACAATTACTATCATTATTGTCTTGTCACTATTTTTTTATATGGCTAAGAGATGTAAAATACGCCTATATAGTATGGTTAATCTTGATCGGCTGCCAACGGAACGATTATGGATTAGGCCAATGTCCTTCAAGCATTTTTTTCAAGTTTTATTTAGTTATGTCATTTTTCTCTTATTCGCTCTATTTGCATTTGTGGCATTCCTTAATATGCCAAATGTAATAGCATTACTTGTTGCGGTGGCCTTCTCATTTCTTTTATTGATTGTCAACGCTATGACTGTAATGGGAGAAAGTATAACAGTGAAATTTAGGGAATAAAGACATGGCAGCTTAGATGTCCATCGGAGTGAAACATAAAATCAAGGAATTGCGACACGTTAGGTGCGGGTAATGAGGACATTATAATAATGTTTTTAAAAGCCTCTAGTTTTTGTATTGTTTACCATTGTCTTAGTGATAATAGTAGGCCACATTTGTCAATTTTTAGGTGTAGAAAAAACAGCGGTCTTCACTGAATACAATAAACTGAAAAAGCATCAAAAAACCGAGAGAGGAGAATTTACATGTTACCAATTGGATCGATTGTATATCTGAAAGAGGGCACAAGTAAACTAATGATCTTGAACAGAGGACCGCTTCTTCAGGCAGGTGAAAATGAAGGTGAAAGAGTAATGTATGATTATTCCGGCTGTTTTTACCCACAGGGACTAGATCCCAATAACGTCTTCTATTTTAATGAAGAAAATATAGATGAAGTGGTATTTGAAGGATTTAAAGATTCCGAAGAAGAACGTTTTCAGAAGATTTACTATGACTGGAAGGAAGAAAATAAAGAAAGTGTTAAAAAGGGAGCTGTTACCGGGCCATTAGAATAAAATTGGATTGAAGCATATGTAATATATGTTTCTTTTTGTGCGTGATCAGAAATAACAACTCGGAACAATTAAACAAATGAACTAGAATAGAAGAATATATTTTTTACTCTATTACTAATGATGGGAGTGCAGTATTGGAACAAGAGAAAGAGGTGAAAATTCAATGAACTGCAAGGTGCATGGTGTATATAAAAATCTAAGATATCGAATATTGGTTATCGAAGGTCAAACCTATATCTTGGACTTAGGGAAATCCATTTGGAAAGTTCTCTTTCCATTTTTGTTTTGGATGTCTCCTAACACTGTTTTTAGAGTGGAAAATAACGAGATCGTGGAAAAGTTAAAGGTGCCGAGTGTGAAACAAGTAAATACAGGAGGACATGGGTGGATTGGTGGTGGTATTGCCGTATTGATAGCGAATCTTTTAAGCCCATTGATGGATTACTTTGATATTCAAAGTTCCCCATCCGTTAATTCGATTATTGTTATGATCACAGTCATACTCTTAATATCCCTGCGTTTGTATATTAGACATATAAATAAAAGGAATCTCTTTCAAGTTGTCAATCTTGAAAAACTATCGACAGAGCGATTGTGGATCAGGCCAAAGCCAGTCAAACATTTTTCCCTGGTCTTGGGTATGTACTTATTTTTTTTGGCATTTGTTGTATTGCTTTTTGTAGCTTTTATTGAATACCCAAATGTCCTAATATTACTCATTACGATGATGTTATTGCTATTTGTATTGTTTGCCAGCTGTATTACGGTAGCAGTAGGAAGTACTACAGTAAAATTTAGGGATGATAAGAGGAGAGCAATCTAACGTTAAGATGATGTAAACCTGACTGATAAAGGAGGGATAGAAATCGCCTAAACGATCCGGATAAAGAGATTGCGATGAATAGGGCATGCAGGGTCAGCTGATTTGGATTGGGTTTATCAAAATGGCGGAGAAGTAATTGAAGGATTGCAACATATTGGAGAAAACGCAGTCGAAACTGTAAAAGGATTAGGTCCCATATTGGTTTGGAGGACAAATGTGAGCAAAACAATAGTTCCAATTTTAATAAAGATAAAGGTAGACCTGGATATACCATATTACTAGATATACAAATAAGAAGGGCATATAAAGCCTATTATAAGGAAATAAGCCAAACAGTGTATTGGATCGGTTTTATAGCCGCCTTAATTTTAATGAGAAGTCTAACGGGTGTCACCATAGATAGCCCTTTTTATATGATAATATTTATTTTAGATGGAGTAACCTTAATGTATGGTATTGGTCTTTTTGATGTTTGTTATCCTTTTTATGTTAATCCCTTTATATGATATGACGGATTTAGAAGAAGATACTACTGTGAAGTTTAAAGGTGATGATGCAACGGTTAACACTGGCGGGAGAGAAGGTTCAGTGTACGGTACCGTCAATTTAATGAAGTGGGGAATTGTCAAAAATGAACTGCAAAGTACAAGGTGTGTTTAAAAACCTTAGATATAGAATTCTGACCATTGATGGGGAACAGTATATTATGGATATGGGAAGCTCTATATGGAAAATTATATTCCCGTTTTTCTTCTGGATGCTCCCGAATCGCGTTTACAGAGTGGATGATCCGAATATCGTGATAGGATTGAAATCACCGGAAGTAAACCAAATAAAAACAGGGCATTCCAGTGTACTAGGAGCAGGTATAGGCCTTATTTTGACTACCCTTTTAGAGCCTTTGTCGGAGTACCTTGCTATCCCAGGCACCCGATTAATCAATTCTATAATACTACTGATTATTGTGGTATTCGTGTTTGCGCTGTGTGTATCTGTAAACAATAAGCTTAAAAAGAAACTGTGTAATGTTGTCAACCTTGAGGAGTTATCTATGGATAAATTATGGATCAGACCCAGGTCTATTAAACATTTTTCCCAAGCTTTAGTTACCTATCTTTTTTTTCTGGCACTTACCCTAGTATTTTTTTGGTTTGCTATTACCGATCCGGATGTCATAACGCTAATCTCCACAGCGGTTGGTTTGCTTTTTGTATTGTTTACCCATGTTTTGATGGCAACAGCTGGTTATACTACCGTGAAATTTAAATGTAGAAAAAAACAGCGGTTTAACGACGAATACGATAGAAACGAGTCATGAATTGCAAAGAGGAAAATTTCCAAAGGTGAGGGTAGAGAATATTTTTGCTGCAAATGGGGTCGATGGTATATCTATTTTTTATTTTTAGCCAATTTGAACTTCTGGTTATCGGTTGTTTAGGCAGCGTAGCTATATTTGTCTTTCTTTTAATGAAGCCATACACATGAATTAAAATATTGCGCAGGTTTCAAAAAAGAGAAATAAAGCTATAAATAATGACGGAAGACCTGTTTTTTTAATGGGGTCAATTCGTAAGTTGGGAAGGAAGATTATTTCATGAATTGCGAGGTACAACATTTAGCCAAAAACATACTGATTATTGACGCTGAACATACATCCTAGATATGGTGCGCTGCTAGTCATTTTATCGAGTTTATTGTTTGTTTTTTGTTAACCAGTCGTATTGCGGTAGAAGAAGGACGTACTACCGTGAGATTTAGAGGTTATAAAAAGGCAGTTTAACTCCGTGTATGTAAGTAGCGAAATTGGAATTGGAATGGATGAGGCGAATTATTACCTTACGTTTGACCAAACCTACTTTCCAATTTTCATATCGTGTAAACTTAAAGGCGCAGTTTGCATTGCCCCAATTAACACTTTGTTTTAAATGCATTTCTGACGTGAGCATCTGATTTATTCCGTAAAGCAACGGCAAATGATAAAAGGCCAGCTGTTGGAGTAGTCGCTAGAATTGGAGGAAATTCACTATTAAATTTAAAGCTTGGTAAAAGTAGAAAATCAGTAATGGATCGAGCAAAAGTCGCGTTTCACAAATTGACGGCTTGGTTTAGTTAGTCAAGGGGGCTAAAGTAATGCAAAGTAAATTACCCGAAGAAAAGTTTTCTGCTTTAAGAGGACCATTTGAATCAGGAAGACAGAAGCCAAGATCTTTAGCAATTACGTTAATTTTATTCGTTTTTATCCAACTTTTAATGTTTTTTTTGACATATGTTGTAGCCGCCGATGGAACCGTTTATCCCAACAAAGATATGATTATGAATGTTCATCTATGGATTACTATAGTACTGATATTGTTTTCTATAACTTTTTCGATCCCAATCATGTACAAGAAAGATCAAAAAATCCAGTATCTATTAATCATCTTGACATCGCAAAATACAGGAGCCACTTTCCTATTTATAAGTTCATTATTTATGCTGGGTTCAAATCGTCTTGGAATAGATGCTACGAAAGGTTCTCTTTTGAACTTTACGTACGTAACATTATTTATTGGACTGTTAGTTTTTGTTATCACATGGGTTCGGTTTTATTTATTATTACAAAGAGGGCATTACAGGGAAGGCTCCCAAAAGGATAAACTTAGGAAAAAATTCGAAGCAAAATCATATTTGCCAATGGCGATTATTATTGGTACCGGATTGGTTTATGTTATCCAATATATAGCAAGGAATAGTTATGTGCTTGATATTAACGTTGTGATCGTGGTTATAATAGGGCCTTCACTCTTTTTTGCTATGTTATTTGTCCTACCCGAACAACTAGTGATCCTCTATTGTAAATATCGATTTGAAAGCTTTAATTTTAATAAAGATGGTAACTTAAAACCAATGGATAGAAACGATACTTAGATCGATAGGAGAAAAGAATTAGCGAGGGTCCGGCGCAGTCAATTTAATGAAATGGAAATGGGGATTATCCAATGAGGTGCATGGTATATGGTGTATTTAAAAATCTAAGGTATCGAATCCTAATCATCGATGAAAGGCAATATATCATTGATATGGGACGATCCTTCTGGAAATTTTTATTCCCTTTTGTATTCTGGATGTTTCCAAATCCTGTTTATAGAGTAGACGATCCGAATATCGTGGAGAAATTGAAGTCACCGGAAGTGAACCAAACAGAAACAGGAAGATTCAGTGGATTGGGAGCGGGTATTGGCATTTTTATAACGACGCTTTTAAAGCCTGTTGCAGATTATTTTGCGCTCCCAGACAATCCGTTAATCAATGCTGTGATACTTAGTGTTCTCGTAATATTTGTCATAGTAATGGTCGCATCTATAAATAATAAGTTTAAAAAGAGACTACAAAATGCTGTGAATCTTGAGGAGTTATCGACGGACAAGTTATGGATAAGGCCAAGGTCTGTCAAACACTTTGTACAAGGTGTATTTACTTATCTTTTTATTCTAGTATTAACCCTGGTGTTCTTCTATTTATCTATTGTAGAGTCAGATGTTATAACGCTAATTTTCACGGTAGGTGTTTTGCTATTTTATGTGTTTACCAATGTGTTGTGGGTAACGGTGGGTACTACTACCGTGAAATTCAAAGGTGGTAAAAAAATAGCAGAATAACGTCGAAATGAAAATAACGAGTCCCGCAAACATTACGTGGTTAAAGGAAAACAAGAATGGGCCAAAAGCGGAAATATATAAAGTAACCGATTTTTTTGATGACTTGAAAGGTACTGCTAAAGTGGGGAAATGTCAAATGAATTGTAAAGTACAAGGTGCGTCTAAAAACCTCAGATATAGAGTTCTAACTATTAATGAAGAAACGTATATCCTGGATTTGTGGGGGTCTTTTTGGAAAATTATATTCCCATTTTTCTTTTGGATGCTCCCGAATCGTGTTTATAGAGTGGACGATCCGAATATTGTGGAGAAATTGCAAACTTCGGAAGTGAATCAAACAGCAACAGGACATAACAGTATATTAGGGGCAGGCATTGGACTTTCCTTGACTACTCTTTTAAAGCCTTTGTCGGATTATCTAGCTATTTCCGGTAATCCATTTGTTAACACCGTAATTCTACTTATCATTGTGATATTCGTGTTTGCCTTAGGCATGTCTATAAACAATAGGTTTAAAAAGAAACTGCATAATATTGTGAGTCTTGAGGAGTTATCGACGAAAAAATTATGGATCAGGCCTAAGTCCATCAAGCATTTTTTTAAAGTTGTAGTTATTTATCTTTTCTTTCTGGTATTAACCCTAGTCTTTTTCTATTTATCTATTGCAGATCCAGATATCATAACACTAATTTTTACAATGATTGCATTGATTTTTTTATTAATTACCAGTGCTGGTCCTGTAACAATGGGTACTACTACCGTGAAATTCAGGGGTAGTAAAAAAGCAGCAATCTAAATTCGAATATCGTGTCATGAATTTCAAAGAGGAAAATTAAGAAATCAGGAGAAGCGATATTCATGTTGTTACCAATTTGAGCGATTGTGTACCTGAAGGAAGGTCTTGACGCGATCACCCGTTTTCCTGTTGGGATTAATTCGGTAAGTTGGGAAGGAAGATTATTTCATGAATTGCGAGGTACAACATTTAGCCAAAAACATACGATATCGAATTCTGATTATCAACGGTGAACCATACATCCTGGATATGGAGAGATCCTTTTGGAAAATTGTATTTCCGTTTTTCTTTTGGATGTTTCCAAGTCCCGTATTCAAAACTGAGGATAAAGCTATTGTGGAACAGTTGAAGGTGCCAGAAGTAGAAAAGATGGGGAGTTCATTTCTGACGTTTTTAGCGGGGTTTGCTTATCTGATTGGTATTCTTTTAGTGCCCTTAATGGATTATTTTGAAATTCCGACCTCTCTGCTAGTCAATATTATATTGCTTTTTCTCGCCTTAATACTCGTGGCTCTGCTGTATTTTTCATTATCCATAGGCGCAAAAAGAAATTGTATGATGTTGTTAAACTTGAGATAGTACCAAAGAATGTAATATGGATTCGGCCAAGGTCAATCAAGCATTTTCTCAAGGTGTCAGTAGCCTATATATGGCTTTTTGGATTTAATATATGTGTTTTTTTATTATACGTTCAGACGAGGAATTTCATGGTGTTGATCATTACATCGGGTTTATTGTTCCTTTTTTTGTTAACCAGTCGTATTGCGGTAGAAGAAGGTCAAACTACCGTGAGATTTAAAGGTTATAGAAAAGCGGTTTAACCTGTTTAACCTCGAATAAGGTAATAGAATAGATGGGGCGATCAAATGAATTGTAAAGTACAAGGTGCGTTTAAAAATCTTAGATATAGAATTCTGACCATTGACGGAGAGCAATATATCATGGATATGGGACATTCTTTTTGGAAAATTATATTCCCGTTTTTCTTCTGGATGTTCCCAAATCGTGTTTATAGAGTGGACGATCCGAATATCGTAGAAAAATTGAAGTCACCGGAAGTAAACCATACGGAAAAAGGAGGATTCGGTGGATTGGAAGCAGGTATTGGTGTTCTTTTAGCGACACTTTTAAAACCTTTGGCAGATTACTTTGCGCTCCCAGACGCTCCGTTAATTAATGCTGTCATTCTTGGTTTTCTTGTAATATTCGCGTTAGTAATGGTCGCATCTATAAACAATAGGTTGAAAAAGAAACTGTACAGTGTTGTGAATCTTAAGGAGCTATCTACAAATAAATTATGGATCAGACCACAGTCCATCAAACACTTTTTACAAGTTGTAGTTACTTATCTCTTTTCTTTGACATTGACCTTAGTACTTTTTTACTTTTCTATTGTAGATTCGGATATCATAACACTATTATTTGCAGTGGGTTCTCTGGTTTTTTTATTAATTACGCATGCCTTGACGGAAACAGTGGGTCATACCACTGTGAAATTTAGGGGTGGTAAAAAAGAAGCTGTCTAACATCGAATACGATAGAAAGATGAAGGTAAGTACTGCATGGGAGGGGGGGTAATCCAATGAAATGTAACATCCAACGCGTTGCAAAAAACCCAAGATATAGAATCCTAATCATTGATGGAGAACAATTTATCTTGGATATATGGGGATCCTTTTGGAAGATCGTATTTCCTTTTTTCTTCTGGATGCTGCCGAATTCCGTTTTTAAAATTGATGATCCGGATATCGCAGAAAAGTTAACGAAATCAGAGGTAAAGCAATCAAATATAGGGATGGGCGTTGCATTGTTTGTCGGGGGTATTTGGGGGAAATCTTTTAACACCCTATATGGATAACTTTAACTTCCAAGGCACAAAGCTAGTTAGGCTTATACTTATAGCGATTGCGATTATTATTGAGTTTTCTCTGCTTTTTTATATAACCCAAAGGTGTAAACAGCGATTATACAGAATAATTAACCTGGAACAATTGCCAATAAAACGAATATGGATTAGGCCAAGATCCTCCAAACATTTTTTTCAGGTTTTATTTTTCTACCTTTTCTTTCTTTCATTAACCCTGTTGTTTTTTGCGGGTTTTTATGAATTGCCAAATGTAATTGGATTGCTCGTGGCAGCGTCTTGTTTTTTTATCTTATTGCTTACAATTGTTGTAGTGATAAAAGGAGACAGAACTACAGTGGAGTTTAAGAGTGATAAAGATACAGCGATTTAACCCTTATATAACGATAATAAAGAAAAGATCACGCAAACTTTTCAAAATGTAAGTGATAGTGTGGTAGATACAGTTGCAGATACTACTGAAAAAATAGGAGATGCTGTTTCAGTTTCTTTGGTGGTTTAGGGTCTATATTTGACTAAGCAAATGTAATTAAAAAGTTAGGAGTGGAATGGTGAGGAACAAATTAATACCACTTTATAGAGAAAAGGAAATATATACATTATTTTATGATGAAGAACATAATAAGCTCTATAAGTTTCCCCATAGGAAAAAATCATCAACAGTTTATGTTTTTCTTTTCATTTTAGTTCTTTATGGCTCAAGATTTGCTAATGGAATCTATCAATCTTATAAAGGGACTTTACTCAATATTATTTTATTTCTTGTACTAAACGTAATTTGTTATGTTATAGCAAAATACTTTTATAACAGATATTACATTGAAGAAACAAATAGATCGATTTTTTTGGATGAGGAAAGTATGGAAAATTATGCCATTAAGGGAATGGAACAACTTCGTATTGAGTTATCCGTTGGCGGTGGATTAAGTATTCTGTTAGCTCTATTGGGTTTTGTTTTATTTTTCATGTTTAGCCAATTTGAACTCTTAATCATTGGTTGTTTAGGTAGCGCACCCATATTTGTCTTTCTTTTAATGAAGCCGTACACTCGAATTAAAATACTACGAATGTTTCAAAACAAGGAAATAAAGCTATAAAAAACTATAGAGATTTTAACATAAAATACTCACACAATTTAAGGCGAATATTTTAATGTAATTTTTTTATAAACAAGAGGTGGCAGAAAAAATGAGGATTTGACCAATAAAAAGGAAAATATCCACTAATTTAGGAGGACAAATGTGAGCAAAACAAGAATTCCGATTTATGCGAATAAGGATAAAGGCAGGTTAGGATATACGGTATTTCTTGATATACAAACAATGAAGGTATATAAAGCCTATCATAAGGAAATAAGCCAATCGGTATATTGGATCGGTTTTATAGCCGCCTTAATTTTAATGAGAAGTCTTACTGGCGTCACCATAGATAGCCCTTTTTATATGATAATATTAATTTTAGGTGGAGTAACCTTGAGTGTCCTTATGGGTATATATATTCATAAAAATTCAGCTGGTAGTTTGAAAGAAATATATCTATCAAATGAGATGATAAACGATTACTTAGATGAGGGTAAAAAAAGATTTAAGGTTGAGTTAATATTTACACTTATTGTTTTGTTAAGTTCTATTGTATGTATCATCTTATTTTTGTTGTATCATCTGTTAATTTGGTTGCTGGTTTCTTTTATATTATTTTTGCTGATTGGTGCTTTAGTATGCAACTTTTCAAAAGCACGATTTCAAATATATAAAAATGGTATTTAATCTTAGTATGGTTGAAGATGATTGTTTATAAAGTAAATGGGGAGCACTTTTAAAGCAAGCGGGGAGGTGAGGCTATAATGTTACAAAAATTATCAGAAGAGGATTTTGTTGCTCTAAGAGGCCCATTTGAATCAGGAAGGCAAAGCCCGAATTCTTTAAGCCTTACATTAATATTATTTATTTTTTTTCAACCCTTAATGTTTTTTTGACCTATGTTGTTGCTGGAGATAGCACCATTTTTCCATATAAAGATGAATTGTTCCACATCCATTTCGTTATAACAAGTGTCTTCGTTATATTTTCCATTATTTATGCCATTCCAGCTATATACTGGAAGAGTCAAAAAGTGCAATACTTGTTAGTAATCTTGGCGACTCAAAACGCAGGAGGTTTATATTTTTATATTAGTGCACTATTCTTAATTGGAGAAGATGGGAGAGTTTCAGCTAATTCTCTTTTAACGTTTACCTATGTAACATTATTATTTGGACTATTAATCTTTATAGTAACGTGTATTAGATTTTATTATCTCTTACATAAGGGACAATATCGAAGGGGATCCAAAAAGGACAAATTAAGATCAATAGCTGAAAGTAATATAAAGTCTTATTTACCTATAATTACTACCGGAAGTATTGGATTGCTTTTTACTTTACAGTTTTTAGTAAAAGCGTTAGGTAATTTCGAAATAGAAACTATAGGTATGATAACATTATTCGTCCTATTATTTTTTGTTATGTTATTCGTTCTCCCGGAGCAACTTGTTATACTTTATTGCAAATGTAGATTTGCCAGTTTTAATTTTAGTAAGAACGGTAACCTAAAACCAATGGATCGAAAGGATGCTTAATTGGGACTTAATCACTTGTTTTTAATAATCCTTTAAGCTATGAAACAAGGCAATTAAGGATGGATTGGCAAGAGGGCTTTTTTTGATATAAAAGGATAATTTCAATTCAATGAAGGAAAAAATACCGTTGTTTGGGACAATAGTATAGGTTTTATTGTTTTTGTGTTAGTCATGATTGGAATTAGTTGATACAGTTCAAGATGTTACCAATGATGTTGGCGATGCCGTCTTAGGATTCTTTGGAGATTTAGGCTCTGTTTTCGGATAGAATGTTAAAGATAGGGGTGGAAGAGTGCAAAACAAATTACTACCAATATATAGGGAAAAGGAACTTTATACCCTATTTTACGATCAAGAAAATAATCACCTATATAAAATTCAGCATCGAAAAAAATCATTTGGTGTGTTTTTTATTCTTATGTTAGCAGTATTTTATGGATCAAAGATTATTGATGGAATCTACCAGGAGTATCAAGACCCTCTATTAAACACAATATTATTTTTTGCTGCACTGGCATTGGGCTATTTTGTTGCCCAATCAATATATGGGAACTATTATATCGAGGAAACGAAGCGTGAGATTTTTTTAGATTCAAGCGCTATGGAACAAAACGCAATTGCAGGAATGAAGCAACTGCGTATTGAGATATATGCAAGCATAGTAGCTCTCATATTAGCGCTTTTAGCTTTTGTTCTCTTTTTTATTTATAGTGAAATTTTGCTTTTAGTTATTGGTACATTTGGAGTAGCAACTATCATGATTCTTCTTTTCATGAAACCGTTTGCTCGTATTAAAGTATTGAAAAAGTTCAAACGAAGAGAAATAGAGTTATAAAATAAGGTACATATTTAGGTGAAATTTAACAGCTTAATGACAAGAGGGTTAGGTGCAATGGGGATTTTGCCGATAGGAAGTGTTGTTCGTCTGAAAAATGGGGTGTAACACTAATGGTCTTAAATAAGGGCCTCTATATACAAAAGGGGGTAATTTTTCATTTTGATTTGCTAGATTGGTAAATTGGTCAGACGACTGGACTTTGCATTTGCCTTTGAGTAAAAAAAGGTGGTGAACAGATGAAATTTACACCAATAATCTTTTATCTCACAGTCGGGGGGCTAATTGTCTTTGTTCTAATCATGTTTATCATCGGTGCAGGAATAAAAATGTTTCTATACATTGTTTTAGGGTTTGTTGCTATTGTGGCCATTCTTGGTACGATTACTAGTTTTTTAGAAAAAATATTATCCCCTGTATGGCTTGGTGTTCTGGGATCAGGAGCTGCTGTTGTCGTTGTACAATTATTTATCCAGTCTTGGCTTTGTACCTTATTAATGGCCTGTTTATTTGGGGTTCTTATCTTTGCCCATTTTGGGATTACAAATAAAAAGTGGTCAAATGTGGTGTCGTTTCTGGTGTATGGAGCGATGATTATAGTTGTTCTATATTTCGGTGTGTAACGGAGGCTCATGATAGGTTTCTAAATCAAATTGAATGATGGTTAATGGGGAAACCATTTGTTTTTGATAATCTAATAACTATAAAAAATTCAACATCGAAGGGATCATTTATTTTGGGATTATTTTAAAATTGATGAGGTGAAGGGGATTGAAGTTTTATTCTAACCGGATGGGGCTATTCCATTTATGTTGGATTTGTCGGATAAACAAGCCGAGTTGTTAAAAAGTATGAATACAGAAGAGATGGTTTTAGAAATTAATGATTTTGAATATGAAAAGGCGGAATAAAACGATTGTTTAGAATGGGAAAGATAACTCCTAATTATTTACGTGATTCAGTAATTATTAATAACAAGGTTTTAATTTGCATAAGAATGATTTTGATTGGGTTGAATCGCGATATGTGTTACAGAAGTCTGAAGATAAGCCTATGAAACTGTGAATATATTTTAAAAGTTAGCCCAGGGCGTGTGTGACTTTAGCCATGGGTATTCAGAAGGAGCGAGAAAATGGGTAACAAAAATGCGAGGACGGCAAAGCTTTTAGCCAAAATTGGCGGCTTTATTTGTATGGGTGCGTCCGGATTCTTTTTGGTATTAAGCATGTTTACCCCAGTGGAAATCACCATTAATGATTCCTATACAAGCGGTACATTGTGGGAGCTTACCACCTATCCTGGTCCCTTAATGTTATGGTTGGGCTTGCTTGTTGGGCTCTTCGTATTGGGAATGATCGGTTTGATGATTAGTAAAAAAGTACAGACAAAGGCAACCACGGCGCGAGGATTCATTCTTATTATTATCGGGTTTCCGACTTTAGTCGTTGTAGGTGCTGGGATCCTTTTCATTATTGCCGGCGTTCAAACTTTTTTGGCGAAGAAAGTGCAGGAATTGGCTGCTTGATAATTGGACTGTTACTATTATTTCATAAATACAAAGGGTTCCTCATGCAGTACAGAATTATTCGTATATTTAGTCATAAGGTCTCATTTCCAATATTTATGAGATACATTTCATCCTTTTATGTTAATATAAGTACTTGGGAAGATTGTGTGAAAACTGCGAAAAAATGAATGATACATTAATGTAGGATGATGCAACGGGGATATCTATTCTATTAAAAAGAAAGGGAACCTCTTTCTTGCGTTATCCGTATACATATATGTAAAACAAATTTAAGGAAGGTGGATACAACTTGAAAAAGTGGATGTTGCTAATCGTGGCTGGGTTGATGGCGCTTGTTCTTGCTGCATGTAATGAGACTGCTGAGCCAGCGGAGGGCACGAGTGAGGAAAATGAAAGTGAACTGACGGCGAAGGAAGTATATACGAAGGCATTGGAAGCATCGGAGGAAATGGAAAGTGCGGAAGTTTCCATGAATATGAACCAACAGATTAAGTCTGAGGCAGATTCAATTTCAATGAATAACGAAAGTAAGTTTGACACGAAAATGACGATGGACCCAATGGCAATGTATCTTAATGGGACTACCAAAATGACAATGGATGGTTCAGAAGAGCAAATTCCAGAAATGGGTATGGAAATATATATGGTTGACGACGGAATGTATATGACCAGTGATCAATTTAATGGCGAGTGGCTAAAGATGGAAGGCACATCAATGGACGCTTTACAGGAAATGGCAGGTCAGCAACCAGATCCATCCGAGCAATTAAAAATGCTACAGGATTATGCAGATGAACTTTCTTTTGAACAGACGGATAATGAGTTTACTTTAAAATTATCTGCGGATGGCGAGAAATTCAATGATTTGATGCAAAAAATGATGAAGGACTCCATGCCACCAGAATTGATGCAGCAAATGGGCGAAGAGGGTCAGCAAGCTCTAGAGAATACAAAGATTAATAGCTTGGCATATGAACTTACAATTGATAAAGAAACATATGATATGAAAGCTCTTAATATGGATATGGATATAACAATGAAGCAAGATGGATCCGAACTAAATATTGTTCAAAATGTTGAGTCCGAGTATTCGAATATCAATAAGGTCGATGCAATTGAAGTTCCAGCTGATGTGAAAGAAAATGCAATAGATGCAGCTGATGTAGGAAATCAACTACAATAAGGATTTGCTTTGAAAATGCGCCGCTTGATAGGCGCATTTTTTTATTGGCAGACAGGGCTGTTGGTAAAAGTATTTTAAAAATATCCTCCAATGACAACGTTTTTGTAGTATGATAAGAGGTATAATTTAAGAAAGGATGTGGCTAAGTAAGTGATTATCCCTCTAGATGAATCTGATTACATTCCCCAACTAAAAGCCTTGGATATAAGGACTGCAACACACCACCCCGAAAAGCAGGTAATACAAAATCATGTAAAAAAGGAACTGGCTGGCGCTAAAGGTCAATCCGCCTTAACCTTTCCTTTGAGATTCTTACATGATGAAGATTATTATATTTTGCGCAACCCCCGGATTGATGATGACAATGAACATTTTGAAATTGACAATCTTATTTTATCTCGCAACTACATTCTCCTGATGGAAGTGAAAAACTGGTATGGCACGCTATATTTTGACGGCGAAAAGCAAGTCGTCCGCATTGGCGATGATGGTAAGGAGGAGGGACTCCCAAATCCAATTCCCCAGGTAAAACTACAACGGCACCGGCTACAAAAATGGTTACGCCAATTCGACCTCCCGCAAATTCCATTTCTCTATTTCGTTGTTATCAGTTTCCCCAGTACAATTATCAAACCAATGTATACCGACCAATCCGTTCCAGATGAAGTATTCCACAGCAATTTACTACCATTAAAAATAGAAAAATTAAATCAACAGTACAGTAAAAAGGTCATGTCTGGGAATATGCTGAAATCGGTCGCGACTCACCTTTGCAACGCGCATAAGGTGAAAAAAGTTCATGTTTTGGATAAATTTCATGTTTCTGAAAATGAAATTATTAAAGGAGTGGTTTGTCAAAAGTGTTTTGCAAATCCGATGAATTGGATATATGGCAGTTGGCATTGTCCGGCCTGCAATCATACATCAAAAACCGCACACATACCAGCACTTAATGATTATGCTCTTCTCATTAATAATGAGATTACAAATCGTGAAGCAAGAGCTTTTTTACGTATTGACTCACCGGACGTTACGAAAAGATTATTATCACGTAACTATCTGCCAATTGGAAAAACCAGTTACCGACGTTATAAATTGAGATAAAAAATAGGAAGTCGCCGGACAAACGGGTAAAGTCGCCGGACAAACGCGGGAAGTCGCCGGACAAACGCGAAAAGTCGCCGGACAAAGCGGGAAGTCGCCGGACGAAGCGGAAAAGTCGCCGGACGAAAGCGAGAAGTCGCCGGACGAAGCGGAAAAGTCGCCGGACGAAAGCGAGAAGTCGCCGGACGAAGCGGAAAAGTCGCCGGACAAAAGCGAGAAGTCGCCGGACAAAGCGGGAAGTCGCCGGACAAAGCGGGAAGTCGCCGAACAAAGCGAGAAAGTCGCCGGACAAAGCGAAAAGTCGCCGGACAAACGCGGAAAGTCGCCGGACAAAGCGAGAAAGTCGCCGGACAAACGCGGAAAGTCGCCGGAATAAAGCGGAAAAGTCGCCGGAAAGAAGCGAAAAGTCGCCGGACAAACGCGAGAAAGTCGCCGGATAAGAGCGAGAAGTCGCCGGAAAAAGGGGGGAATTCGCCGGACAAACGCGGAAAGTCGCCGGACGAAAGCGAAAAGTCGCCGGACAAAGCGAGAAAGTCGCCGGACAAACGCGGAAAGTCGCCGGACAAAGCGAGAAAGTCGCCGGACAAACCGGGAAGTCGCCGAACAAAAAGCGGGAAGTCGCCGGACAAAGTGAGAAAGTCGCCGGACAAGCCACAGCCGTTCATCCAGTGAACCATACATGGCGGCCCACCCCTAACATGCACCAACCACCACGCCAAAAAGAATTTTGACCTCTTCCAGCGAGTATACTATAATTAGACTGTTAATTAGAAAGAGGTGGCCGTGATGTTAGATCGTTTACAATCATTGGAAGACCGTTATAACAAATTGAATGAATTACTTAGCGACCCTGAGGTTATTAGTGATACGAAGAAACTACGTGAATATTCGAAGGAACAATCGGACTTGGAGGATGTTGTTCAAGCATACCGTGAATATACCGATGTAACAACACAATTAAAAGATGCAAAGGCAATGCTGGAAGATGACTTGGATGCTGAAATGGCAGAAATGGCTAAGGCAGAAATTACGGAGCTTACAGAGTCCAAGGAAGAGCTTGAGGAACGCATGAAAATACTTCTATTGCCTAAAGACCCGAATGATGATAAGAATGTTATTATGGAAATTCGCGGTGCTGCTGGTGGTGACGAGGCTGCGTTGTTTGCGGGTGATTTGTACCGGATGTATTCTCGCTATGCTGAGGGGCAGGGATGGAAAATTGACGTGATGGAAACCCACACAACTGGTGTTGGTGGCTACAAGGAAATCATTTTTATGATCAATGGAACTGGAGCATATTCCAAGCTAAAATATGAAAATGGTGCACATCGGGTTCAACGCGTACCGGAGACCGAATCTGGTGGGAGAATCCATACATCAACAGCAACAGTCGCCGTTTTACCGGAAACAGAGGATGTTGAAGTTGATGTTCATGAAAAGGATATTCGTGTTGATACGTTTGCTTCGAGCGGTCCGGGGGGGCAAAGTGTTAATACAACAATGTCTGCTGTTCGATTAACACATGAACCAACGGGAATTGTTGTTTCGATCCAGGATGAAAAGTCGCAAATTAAAAATAAGGAAAAGGCGATGAAGGTTTTGCGTGCTCGGATTTATGATAAATTCCAACAAGAGGCACAAGCGGAATATGATGAATCAAGAAAATCAGCGGTTGGTACTGGTGACCGGTCGGAGCGGATCCGTACGTATAATTTCCCACAAAATCGGGTGACAGACCATCGGATTAACTTAACGATTCAGAAACTTGATCAAATCCTAACTGGTAAATTAGACGAATTTATCGATGCATTGCTTATCGAAGAACAAACAGAAAAATTGGAACAGATTGGTGAATAACATGAATGAGCCGATGAAACAGTATGAAGTCCTCCAGCGGGCTTCTCTTTTTTTAGAACAGCATAATCGGGAAACGAATATAGCGGCGTTACTTTTACAGTATTATTTACAAGTATCAAGGTCAGCGTTTTTCATGAAAATGCGTGATCCGGTCCCTGATGCGGTAGTACAGCAATTCCAAAACGCTGTCAAAGCTCATGCGGAAACGGGAGTGCCGATACAGCACCTGATAGGACATGAAGTTTTTTATGGACGTACATTCCATGTAAATGAACATGTTTTAATTCCCAGACCGGAGACAGAGGAGCTTGTCCATCATGTTATGAAACGGATCAAGCATGATGATCAGCCGCTAACCATTGCGGATATTGGAACTGGTAGCGGGATCATTGCTTGCACACTCGCACTTGAACTGAAAAATTGTACGGTATATGCAACGGATATCTCAGAAAAGGCGTTAACAGTTGCCGAAAACAATGCAAATCAGCTCGGTGCAAATGTGACGTTTTTACAAGGGGATTTTCTACAGCCACTTATCGACAAGCAAATAAAGGCAGACATTATCATTTCCAATCCACCATATATTGCACGTTCAGATGAAAGCTCGTTGTCTGATACGGTGAAGTTATATGATCCGGAGCTGGCCCTTTTTGCCGAAGAAAATGGTTTAGCCGCGTACAGGGAGATTATTACCAAACTTCCTCACGTTATCTCTGATCATGCATATGTAGCATTTGAAATAGGATACCAGCAAGGCGCATCAGTTACGGCATTTTTAGAAAATCAATTCCCGGAAAGCACTGTAAACGTTATTCAGGATATCAATGGAAAAGACCGCATTGTTGCAGCAGAGATAGCTTACAATAGCTAGCGTTGTTGCCTAGGTCTCAACAGTAAGTTAAATAGATTCCAAAAAAATACTAGAATACTAGTTTAAAAAAATCGTAACCAGCCCATACTGTTTGTAAATTAAAGAAGAGAGGGTTCTGAGACGATGAAGAAACTAGTATTTTTTGTTTTTATCCTTATTATTATTTTTATCGTGGCACCAAATAAAGGCATGTTTCAGCAAGCTAGTTCAGAGCAAGGATACCAAGTTATTCCGGATGAGGCAATTCGGTTACGGATTTTAGCTAATAGTGATAGCGATGAAGATCAGCGCGTGAAACGGTTGGTTCGTGATGAAGTCAATCAATCGATCGCAAAATGGGTGGAAGACATTGCAGATATTAATGAAGCGCGCAGAGTAATTAAAGGAAAAATACCAGAGATTGAAAAAATCGTTGCAGGTGTATTGGAAGAAGAAAAAGGTTCACAAGCGTTTAAAGTTGAGTACGGGGAAAATGTAACATTTCCTACTAAATTGTACGGTGACTTTTTGTATCCGGCAGGGGAGTATGAAGCAGTACTAATTACACTAGGTGAAGGAGAAGGTGCGAATTGGTGGTGTGTATTGTTCCCACCGCTATGCTTTCTAGATTTTGCTAATGGAACAACGGTCGCCGAGGCTGCTAGTGCTGATGAAGAGACTGAGATCGTGGAAGAGGAAGATGAAGTGGAAGTAAAGTTTTTTCTGTTTGAGTGGCTTGGTTGGTCATAGATAAAGTTATCACCGCATAAAATCGTAGAAATAGGAAAAGAATCTATTAAGTAGAGGTGAATAATATGAATCTAATCGCCACAAAGCATGCAGCCACCGAAAAGGTCGAACAATTTTTGGAAAAAAATCAAGATGTGAAACAGGATGCGCTTTTTCAAAATGGTTATGTAGTAGAAATGGATCAACAAATTGAAGGGTGCTTTATTTTAGAACAGGTGGATAATGGTGTTTATTGGTTAAAACAGCTTCATGTCACCAAACAAGCAGCACCATCACTGCCGATTTTATTGGAGTCTGTATTAGCACTGGCGAAGGAGAGAAATGCGAGAAGCATATATGTGCACAGCCACCAACCAATGGTAGATGTATTACTAGAGGCACTGCAGTTTCATCCACAAGAAGAAAACCAATTTGTGGATAATCACCCAGTAGAAAAAGGGAATTGGTGGACATATAACGTGTCTTAACCCGATATCCACAAAATCATGTGGATAGATGGTGATAATTCTGTTGATAATGTGAATAAGTAGTTATTTTGTTTTGAGTGTTGTGGATAAAGTGTATAAATTAGACTTAACCCCCTATCGCCTGTGGATAATTTCCGCGGGCTTATTTTGTGTAAGGACAG
Organism: Virgibacillus sp. FSP13; assembly: GCF_054048505.1. NCBI lineage: Bacteria > Bacillati > Bacillota > Bacilli > Caryophanales > Bacillaceae > Virgibacillus > Virgibacillus sp. FSP13. The sequence goes on from NZ_JBSVKG010000001.1 coordinate 63,772, forward strand.
TAAAAAATGTCACATCTTTAGCCTAACGGCGTCGTCACCATTCTTTTTGCGAAAAAGAGTTCTATCAATTAAAATAGAGGAAGAGAAAAGGGGTACTACAATGGTTCAAACAAAACGATGGAATTTAACAGAAACTAGTTATCAACAAGCAATAGATGAAGCTGCGGCGCTTTTAAAAAGTGGCTCTGCAGTCGCCTTTCCAACAGAAACAGTGTACGGATTAGGTGCAGATGCGACAAGTGAAGCTGCGGTGGCGAAGATTTTCCAGGCGAAAGGACGCCCTGCGGATAACCCGCTCATTGCCCATGTAGCAACAAAAGAACAGCTGGCAAAATTGGTTACCTACATTCCGCCGTTTGTGGATAAGTTGATGGATGCTTTTTCACCTGGTCCTTTGACATATGTTTTACCAACAAATGACCTGTGTGCAACGAATGTTACGGCGGGGTTATCCACAATTGGTGTGAGGATGCCGGTTCATCCTGTTGCACAATCATTACTGAAACAGTGTGATATTCCAATTGCCGCACCAAGCGCAAATACTTCTGGCAAACCAAGCCCGACTACTGCGGATCATGTGTGGCAGGATTTGCACGGGAAAATTGCTGGCTTGCTTGATGGTGGTCCAACTGGTGTGGGTGTGGAGTCGACGGTAATTGACTGCACCGGAGAAATTCCAATTGTGTTACGGCCGGGTGGTGTTTCCAAAGAACAATTGGAACAAGTCGTTGGCGATGTGATGGTCGATCCTGCGTTAGTAGGCGCAGAGGGACGTCCAAAAGCACCAGGAATGAAATACAAACATTATGCTCCAGAAGTTCCGCTGTGGTTGGTTGAAGGTTCAGCCGATACATTGAAGGAAGTGATGGATAAGGAAAGAGGAAATTATCGCCGCATTGGTGTGATGGCGAGTAATGAAACAGCAGCAAATGTAGAGGCTGATCAAGTTATCCCGCTCGGTTCCAGGCAATCCCTTAATGAAATTGCTGCACATTTATATGATGCATTACGGACGTTTAAAGAGGGGGATATTGATTTAATTTTATGTGAAGTATTTCCGGAAACAGGAATCGGCGAGGCGATTATGAATCGGTTGCGAAAAGCAGCAAGTGAATATGTAACAAAGTAAGAGGTTTATCAACCAGTGAGGGCGCATTCCGCTTTTCTTTTTATGTTCATAATCAATCTCGGACATGCATATAATTTACTAGCATGTCCGAGGAGGTTGATGGATGTCGGAGTTAGGCGAGATTGTTTCATTAGTTTTCATGGCTTTTGCGCTAGGAATGGATGCATTTTCTGTTAGTCTGGGCATGGGAATGCAGATGTTAAGACTTAAACGGATTGCATTTATTGGGTTTGTAATTGGACTATTTCATATTATTATGCCATTCATCGGAATTATTTTGGGAAAAGTGATATCCGGCCAAATCGGTCAGCTAACAACACTGATTGCTGGAATGTTATTGATTGCGATTGGTGCACAGATGATTTTTTCCGCCTTTAATCATGAAGTGAAGAAAATCGTGAAACCAGCTGGGATTGGGCTGCTACTATTTGCGATTAGTGTCAGCATCGACAGTTTTTCGGTTGGTTTAAGCCTAGGTATGTCGGGGGTCAAAACAGCCATCGCACTATTATTGTTCGGTGCGGTAAGTATGATACTAACCTGGTTTGGGATGCTATTAGGCAAAAAAGTACACGGTCTATTAGGTGCTTACAGCGAGATTTTAGGTGGTAGTATATTGTGTGGATTTGGGTTAAATATGCTGTTTGGATAATAGATGTGAAGCGGGTGCTGTTCATAGAATGGCAGCCCGTTTTCGTTTGAGAAAGTTTCTTAAGTAGGCTAAGGAAGGCTCGTGATCGCTCCGCAACCCACATTTTCGATCAATAACCCCCGCACATTCGATCAACACCCCCACACATTCGTCGACAACTCCTACACTATCACTCCATAATCAAACCACGTCATTTTCCCCCGCTCCCCAACTTAAATGTTTTATATTTTTTCTGACATTCCCTATCCTTCTATGGTATAGTTTGGGTAGAAGATTTAAAAACGGGGGTTTCTTGTCATGAGAATCTTATTTATTTGTACGGGTAATACGTGTCGAAGTCCGATGGCTGAGGCGTTGATCAAGCACAAATATCCACAGGCGGAGGTTCAGTCTGCGGGAATTTTTGCTGGGAAAAATCAACGGGCAAATCATACGGCAATTGAGGCTCTTCAACTTGAGGGAATCCCGATCGACCACCGTTCACAACCAGTTACAGACAAACTACTTAACTGGTCAGATCTTGTGTTGACGATGACTACAAAGCACAAACAGTCGTTGATCTTACAATATCCCAAATTCCAAGACAAATATTTCACCTTAAAGGAATATGTTTCAGAAGCGGATAAAAAGGTATGGCAGGAACTCAAACAAGCTTATGCAGATTACGAGGAAAAGCGCTCCGTTTACATACAAGAAAATCAGCATAAACTCGATAATCAGAAGCTTGAACGGGAACTGGATGAATTTTTACGTAATGATTTAGATGCAATACAAAAAATGGAAGCAAGTTTAATCAATTATGACATTTCCGATCCGTTTGGTGGCGATTTAGCAGTATATCAAAAGACATTACGAGAGTTGGACAAACAGGTCGAATTGTTAATAAAGAAAATAGAAGATTAGTAGAACAACTTACGGGGGATAAAGAAGGATGGAGAAAAAGTATCGATTTAGCTTACGGTTGAAACTTGTACTACTAACCACAATTTTAGCAATTATCACGTATTCGTTCACAGCAATATTTATTTATTTTATTTCCGATTATGTTCGATCATTCTGGGACATATCTAATCAATCGTTTATGATCCTAACATTAATAATGGGGATTTTTTGGTCGGGTGTTTTGGCTTATTTTGCTGCCCAATTTGTGACAAAACCGCTTGTGAAATTGGAGCGGATGGCATCGAATGCGGCAAATGGCGATTTAAACCAGTCGATTGAAATTCCTAAATCTGATGATGAAATCCGTGCACTTTCGATTGCGTTCAACACAATGCTTAAAAATTTGACCCATATGGTGCATAATATAGATAAGCATTTTGAAAGTACCAATCAATCTGTGATTCAGATGAAAAATGCATCAAATGAAGCGGCACAGCATTCAAAGCTGATTGGTGCGTCAATTGATGACATTTCACAAGGTGCGGAAAATTCCTCAGAGGCTATCCAGCAAACCGTACAGTCGATTGAAGTGGCTACGAACCTGGCTGAGGAGGTTCAGAATAAAGCGGAAAAATCACGAGAAAAATCCGCTATTATGCTTGAAACACTAAATAATAGTAAAAAAGTGGTAAATCAATTGGTGACAGGTATTCGAAATATCGCCAATGAGCAAGAGCTTTCTTTACAAGATGTTGAGAACTTGCGGCAAAATGCATTGCACGTTGAGTCGATTATTACGATGGTCGGAGACATTGCCGAACAGACCAATCTGCTTGCATTAAATGCCTCAATTGAAGCGGCCCGTGCTGGTGAACATGGCCGAGGGTTTGCTGTGGTTGCTGAGGAGATACGTAAATTAGCTGATCAGAGTGCTGACGCGGTAAAACGTATTTCTGACTTAATAACGGCGATCCAGGGTGACGTGAATCAAGTTGTCGATAAAATAAATAATAATGTATTGTATGCGAAAGACGAATCGGAAAAAGGGGAACAAACAAACCTGGCTATTGAACAAATGGCTAGCTCTATTAACGAAGTGGCCACGGAAATTGAGACGATTTCAACGCTTGTGAATCAACAATTAGAATCAATCAAAAGAACAAGTGAACAGTCACAAGAAGTAGCGGCAATTGCACAAGAAACATCAGCAGGAGCAGAAGAGGTTAGCGCCTCCATTCAGGAACAGGCAGGTATAATTGAAAAAGTGGACGAAATGGCATACGACTTAGAAGACCAATCCCAAACATTAAATGAGCAAATAAAGCGGTTTAATGTTTCCTAATAACAACTATGAGAGGGAGCGATACTGATGAAAGTTATTTTAACTGCTGATCACGCAGGAATGACCATCCGTAATGAAATTAAAGACTTATTAGCTGAAATGGGAATTGAATACGAAGATACCGGCTGTGATTGTCAAGGGTCGGTGGACTACCCAGATTATGCCCTTCCAGCTGCAGAACGTGTTGCCAAGGGAGAGTTTGACCGTGGTATTTTCATCTGTGGAACTGGTATTGGTATGTCCATTTCAGCAAATAAGGTGAAGGGAATTCGCTGTGCATTAGTGCATGATGTTTATAGTGCTAAATTAACGAGACAGCATAATGATTCCAATGTGTTAGCAATGGGTGAACGTGTGATTGGACCAGGACTTGCACGCGAAATTGCGAAAACATGGCTAGAAGCTGAATTTGATGGTGGACGCCATGCAAATCGAATTGGCAAAATCACTACGTACGAAGAAAAATAGGAATATCAGGTTGCTTGCTTTACCAAAGTATCCCATATAGGCAGGTGAATGCTGATGGAAAAGTTGTATCAACAAGTGGAAAGCGATATCAATGCTATTGTTGATGAGTGGAGTAACAGTGGGTTTTTAAACGAAGGGGACTTATTTGTCATCGGTTGCTCGACAAGTGAAGTGATCGGTGAGCACATTGGCACAGCTGGTAGTGAAGAAGTAGCAGCGATTATTTATGAAAAACTGGCAATGCTGAAAAGCCAAACAAATATTAGACTCGCTTTTCAATGCTGTGAACATCTCAACCGGGCACTTGTCGTGGAAAAAGAGACGATGAACAGACACCAGCTTGAAGAAGTAGCTGTAATTCCAGCGCCAACAGCTGGTGGATCAATGGCTTCCTATGCCTACAAGCAGATGAAAAGCCCTGTCGTAGTGGAAAAGATCAAGGCAAATGCGGGCATAGACATCGGCGAAACAATGATTGGTATGCATCTAAAACGGGTAGCTGTACCGTTACGCTTTACCCAGCGACAGATTGGCAATGCCCGTGTAACCGCAGCACGTACAAGGCCAAAGTTGATCGGTGGGGAGCGGGCAATTTATTAGTAGCGAATGGCAGTTGTAACGAAGGATTTGGCATTAATGGATAACGCTCTTATTTTCCAGGGGGTTCTTCAAGTGCCTAGTCCAACTAAAATACATTGGAGGGTTCTACATATGAAAACAGCAACAATGGATAAAAGTTTACAGCAGGCAGATCAGGAACTATACGAGGCAATGCAAAATGAGAAGAAGCGGCAGCAGCAAAAAATCGAGCTAATCGCGTCTGAAAATTTTGTATCAGAAGCGGTTATGGAAGCGATGGGCTCCGTATTAACGAATAAATATGCAGAAGGCTATCCAGGCAAACGTTATTATGGTGGCTGTGAGTTTGTTGACGTAGCGGAAAATTTGGCTCGTGACCGCGCGAAAGAATTGTTTGGTGCTGATCACGTCAATGTACAACCACATTCAGGGGCCCAAGCAAACATGGCCGTTTATTTTACTGCTTTAGAAATAGGTGACACCGTTTTAGGTATGAATTTAAACCATGGTGGCCACTTAACACATGGTAGCCCAGTGAATTTTAGTGGGAAACTTTACAATTTTGTTGATTATGGCGTTGACAAAGAAACAGAACAGCTTGATTATGATGCAGTTTTGGAAAAAGCTAAAGAAGTGAAGCCGAAATTAATTGTCGCAGGAGCAAGTGCTTACTCCCGTACACTTGATTTTACCAAATTCCGAGAAATTGCTGATGCTGTCGGTGCTTATTTATTGGTTGACATGGCGCATATTGCAGGCCTAGTTGCAGCAGGGTTACATCCAAGCCCAGTACCATATGCTGATTTTGTGACAACAACAACACATAAAACGTTGCGTGGACCACGTGGCGGTATGATTTTATGTAAAGAAGAATACGCGAAAAAAATTGATAAGTCTGTTTTCCCTGGTATGCAGGGTGGTCCGTTAATGCATATTATTGCTGCCAAAGCAACATCATTCCAAGAGGCTTTATCAGATGATTTTAAAGCATATGCCAAACAAATTATTGAAAATGCTAAAGTTTTAGGTGAAGCGTTGACTGAGGAAGGAATTCGCATCGTTTCTGGTGGCACGGACAATCATTTATTACTTTTAGATGTAACACCACTTAACCTGACAGGAAAAGTAGCGGAGAAAGTTTTGGATGATATTGGGATTACGGCTAATAAAAATACCATTCCATTTGATACGGAAAGTCCATTTGTAACGAGTGGGGTACGAATTGGAACAGCAGCTGTCACTACTCGTGGCTTTGCAGAGGCAGAAATGAAAGAAATTGCTTCGATTATTTCCCTTACTTTAAAAAATTATGAAGATGAAGCGAAATTAAAAGAAGCAGCAGATCGGGTAAAAGCATTAACAGATAAATTCCCGCTTTATGCGTAAATTATAGAAGGATGTTCCTTTAGGGGGACGTCCTTTTTAACGTGTGAAAAAGGGTGGGGAATTGTGTTGTAAAAGATGCGAAAATTGCCCGCCGGTATTCTGTGAGAAGAATATAAACGGATCGAGCTGACAATAAAAGTCATCTCAAAAATTATCAGATTGCATTTGCGAACGAAGGAACGCCACCTACGAACCGGATGAAGCAGGAATAGACGTTTCAACATAAATGTAAGTCAACTTAACAATGCTTGAAACGTTCGACTTTTTTCAGTACAATTTGTAGGATGCAACTTATTAAAAGGAGTGATCAACAAAATGGGAAATGTACACGTACTAGATCATCCGTTAATTCAACATAAATTAACGTACATAAGAGATAAAGAGACAGGAACAAAGGAATTTCGCGAGCTTGTTGATGAAGTGGCCATGTTGATGGCATTTGAAATTACCCGGGACCTTCCATTACAGGAAATTGACACAGATACACCCGTTATGACAGCTAAAACAAAGGTGTTGGCAGGAAAGAAAATCGGCTTAATCCCAATTCTTCGCGCAGGCTTGGGTATGGTTGATGGTATGTTAAAGCTAATCCCAGCCGCTCGTGTTGGTCATGTCGGATTATATCGTGACCCTGAATCATTTCAACCCGTAGAATATTATATAAAATTGCCTTCTGATATTTCGGAACGTGAGCTAATTGTAATTGATCCAATGCTTGCTACAGGTGGCTCAGCAAACGATGCGATCCATTCATTGAAAAAGCGTGGAGCTAAGCAAATCCGCTTAATGTGTTTGGTTGCTGCACCTGAAGGCGTTAAAAAAATCCAGGAAGAACACCCTGATGTCGATATTTACCTAGCTGCTTTGGATGAAAAACTAGATGACCATGGTTACATTGTTCCAGGACTAGGCGATGCCGGTGACCGTCTTTTCGGCACAAAATAAAAGCGATTTTTCGACGAAGATAAGATGGAAAATTTATGTGGAGTGACGAGAAATGAGTAAACCGATTAAGGTAATGACAATTTTTGGGACACGACCAGAAGCAATTAAAATGGCACCACTCGTTTTGGAATTACAGAAGCGTAATGACCAATTTGAATCGATTGTGACCGTCACAGCACAACATCGGGAAATGCTTGATCAAGTGCTGGGAATTTTCGAAATTACACCTGATTATGATTTAAATATCATGAAACAAAAACAAACACTGGCGCAAATTACAACTCGGGCCTTAGAGGGCTTGGATGAAGTGATGAAGGAAACAAAGCCAGATATTGTGTTGGTACATGGTGATACAAGCACAACTTTTGCCGCTTCTCTAGCCGCATACTATAATCAAATTGCTGTTGGACATGTGGAAGCTGGACTCCGGACATGGGACAAATACTCCCCATATCCAGAAGAGATGAACCGTCAGCTTACAGGAGTAATGGCCGACTTGCATTTTGCCCCAACAGAGAAGTCGAAGCAAAATCTATTGGACGAAAACAAACCGGCTGAGCGGATTTTTGTAACCGGAAATACAGCAATTGATGCTCTTAAGACAACAGTAAATGGGGCGTACACGAGTCCAATCCTTGATGAACTGGGCGATAAGCGACTTGTCTTGATGACCGCACACCGCCGTGAAAATCTTGGTAATAATATGCAACAAATGTTTCGTGCGATAAAAAGGTTGGTGGAAACTCATGATGATGTAGAAGTCATTTACCCGGTCCACTTAAATCCAGTCGTTCAACAAACAGCTAATGAAATCTTGGGAAATGACGACCGAATTAAGCTAATCGAACCATTAAGTGTCGTTGATTTTCATAACTTTGCAGCACGTTCCCATTTAATTTTGACTGACTCAGGCGGCGTGCAGGAAGAAGCACCGTCACTCGGCGTCCCAGTGTTAGTGCTGCGTAATACGACAGAGCGACCTGAAGGGATCGAAGCAGGCACATTGAAGCTTGCCGGAACTGATGAGGAAAACATTTTTGGTCTAGCAAACGAGTTACTATTGGATAAAGATGCACATGACCGCATGGCGAGGGCCTCCAATCCATATGGTGATGGGGATGCATCAAGTAGAATAGCCGACGCGATTGTGAATTATTTTAACTAGAAAAAAAGGATCTGGTGCAGCGCATCGGATCCTTTTTTTGTATGAGGTTCGGTGGCTAAGGTGCAGCGATATCGGCGCGAGTTGCAAGGGTATCGTCCCGAGAGCGAAAACATCGGCGCGAGAGCGAAAACATCGTCCCGAGAGCGAAAACATCGGCGCGAGAGCGAGAACATCGGCGCGAGAGCGAAAACATCGGCGCGAGAGCGAAAACATCGTCCCGAGAGCGAGAACATCGGCGCGAGAGCGAGAACATCGGCGCGAGAGCAGAAACATCGGCGGGAGAGCGAGAACATCGTCCCGAGAGCGAGAACATCGTCCCGAGAGCGAAAACATCGGCGCGAGAGCGAAAACATCGGCGCGAGAGTGAAAACATCGTCCCGAGAGCGAGAACATCGTCCCGAGAGCGAGAACATCGTCCCGAGAGCGAGAACATCGGCGCGAGAGCGAAAACATCGTCCCGAGAGCGAGAACATCGGCGCGAGAGCGAGAACATCGGCGCGAGAGCGAAAACATCGGCGCGAGAGCGAGAACATCGGCGCGAGAACGAGAACATCGTCCCGAGAGCGAAAACATCGGCGCGAGAGCGAAAACATCGTCCCCAGCGCGTACCCCTTCCACAATTTTTCCGCCAATTCCATGCATGTTTATCAACTTTTTCCAAAAACTAAGCGAAAAAAAGGGGACTTCTCATGCGACGATTCACTTTAATCACTTTAGTAGCAGCAGCTTTTATTTTGGCAGTAACTCAGGCGACCATTTCAGCGGAGATAGATAATAAAGATGATAGTACAATATCTGTCATTATTGAAGTCGAGGGGGATCCTGTTAAGCATAAAAAGTACATCGAAGTTTATTATCCGTATGTGGATGTAGTTGCTACATATGACAAGCTATTCAAGGGATTAGCATTGCAGGGGGATACAAAGAATCTTTCTAAAATGGAGTCACTAGACTTTATTAAGGCGGTCCATCCGGTGAAAACGTATCACGCTATTTCCCAATCTTTACCCGCAAACAGTGAGGAATCGAATGCTGTTATTCCTGCTGCAATCAACAACACGCCTTATACGGGAGAAGGTGTTAAAGTGGGGATTATTGATACGGGGATTGATTACGATCACCCGGATTTGACGAAAAATTATCAAGCGGGTTATGACCTTGTTGACCTTGATGATGATCCGATGGAAACAGTCGCTTCACAGGGAATGCCAACCCTCCATGGTACACATGTTGCCGGCATTATTGCAGCAAATGGGGAGCTTCAAGGAGTTGCACCAGATGCTGAAATTTATGCGTATCGTGCATTAGGGCCTGGTGGGCAAGGAAGTTCTGTGCAAGTTATTGCAGCTTTGGAACAAGCGGTAGAGGATGGGGTGGATATCATTAATCTGTCCCTGGGTAACGCAGTGAATGGTCCAGATTACCCGACAAGCATTGCAGTGAACCGCGCTGTCGAACTCGGTGTTGCTGTGGTGATTGCTAATGGGAATAGCGGCCCGGATAATTGGACGGTTGGTTCACCTGCAACAGCGTCAAAGGCATTATCAGTTGGTGCACTTGCTTTGCCGCAACGTGTACCATTTCTTTATGATCCAATAAAGGATAAACAGATTGCGTTAATTCCAATGGTCGGCTCGCCAACCTGGAATCTTGAACGTGATTACAAAGTCATAGAGAAGACAACAGATTTAAACAATGCCCGTGGAAAAATTGTACTTCTTGAGCGCGGAAAAATTCCTTTCTATGAAAAGGCGAAGAAAGCGGAGGAAGCTGGTGCCGTTGCTGTTCTTATTTATAATAACGAACAGGGTGCTTTTCGAGGTTCGGTTGAAAATGAAGAAAATGCATTACAAATACCAGTCGCAGCCATAACGAAGAAGGAAGGTGAATGGCTCAAACAACGCATTGAGCAGAATTCGGTATACCTTGAAACAACGTACAAACAGACAACGAAAGGCATTGCCGACTTTAGTTCACGTGGTCCGGTAACAGTAAATTGGGATATCAAACCAGATGTCATTGCACCTGGGGCGAATATTTTGAGTACGGTTCCGGGGGGCTATCGTGAATTACAGGGAACAAGTATGGCCGCGCCACATGTTGCGGGGGGACTCGCCTTATTAAAACAAGCACATCCTGACTGGACAGTTGCACAACTAGAAGATGCATTGAAGACGACTGCCCTTCCCCTTAAAGATCAAGAACCAATCGTTCAAGGTATGGGGCAAATTCAACCAGGACAAGCAATCAAAACAAGTACAATTATTCACGATCCTTTACTATCATTTGGGAAAATAAACGATTATAAAGAGCGCAAAACAATCCAACTAACGATAGAGAATACAACGGATCAAAAACAACGCTATTCCTTTGATATCCCGAAAGTAACGAAGGGAATAAGCTGGCATTTGCCACAAACATTTACGGTTGAAGCGAATAGTAAAAAGACAGTACCAGTTGAATTGAGTGTTGTAACACCTCAACTGGATGAAGGGATTTATCAGGGGAGGTTAACACTAAACCAGGAAGGCGAAACATATAAATTGCCATATTTGTTTGTGAATGAAACCGCCGATTATCCAAAAGCGATGGGATTTGACTTTGGATTAGAGCCATTTTCCGATGATCGTTACGTCTATCAGTTATACTTGACCGACCCAACGCAAAAGGTGGAGGTTAATTTGTATAATTCGGCTACTTTGCTATATGAACGGTCATTACTCACTATTGAAGATCCACAAGTAGGAATGAATGAAGGGAAAATAGCGAAAAGCGATCTTGGTGAACCAGGCACATATAAAGCATTAGTCACGGTACAATTAGAAAATGGTGCCTATGAAAGTTATGAAACAGAAGTTCAAATTAATCCATGAATGGCTTCAAGGGGCGGTATCCAGTTGCATTCGCGACAGGACCCGTCCCATAAAAGTCGTTTTCACTTTTTCGTTCACAAAAATGTCATTAAATAGGCAGGCAGTATCCTTTATAATAGAAAGGAGATTAAATACGACCATTTTTTCTATCCCCTCTGCCCTGTGAAAATCGACAAAAATTTTACTTGCTCAGGGGATTAATTACCAATTTGTATTTTCTCTCACAAACTAATTGACAACCGGGTATGGCTATTGTAAACTTGCTTAGTGTGGAATGATAGGGTTTACAATATACTGAGATAATTATGTTTTCATAGAGGTTTCCAATACATAAGTATATGGAAATATTTCTACAAAATCAGTGATTTTTCTCACTATTGTGTCAATAACCTGAAGAAAAAAGCACAGTTCGATATATGAATGTTTGCTTGCTAAAAAAGTATATGCGCATTTTGGCTGGATTCTATTATTTGATGACAGCACATGTATCGGAGGTACGAAACGTTATGGGAGAAGAACAAATCATGTCGCATTATCAGAGTATGATAGCACGAGAACGCAAGTGGATGTTCTACCTTCTCGCAATTTTTGTGCTTGGAGCTGGTTTTACACCATATCCACGTATTTTTCTTGGGCTTCTTTTGGGAAGCATTGTCAGCTTTTATAATTTATGGCTTTTACAAAGAAAAATTAATGACTTTGCTGAGTCTGTAGAAAAAAATCATTCCACAAAAGGGCTTGGCACAATTTCGCGGTTTGCTGCTGTAGCATTCGCGGTGATTATTGCACTTCGATTCGAAGAGCATTTTCACATCATAGCAGTTTTAATTGGAATAATGACATCCTATCTCGTCATTATGATAGATTTTGCTATCTTCAAATCTAAGGATTAGTGTTTGGAAGAGGGGTGAATAAGATGGATCATGGAGCACCAATAGTAGAAGATGTCTTTGGTATACCTTGGCTTGATTTTAATTTATCAAACGTTGTAATGATTGCAATTGCCTCATTAATTGTGTTTATCATTTGTGTTGCTTGTTCGAGAAAGCTACAAATGAAACCAACCGGAGCACAGAACTTTATGGAGTGGGCACTTGACTTCGTGAAAGGTATCGTAAACGGGGCAATGGATTGGAAAACGGGGAAAATCTTTCTACCGTTAGCACTGACACTAATCACCTATATTTTTGTCAGTAACCTATTAGGCGTTATGACGATGGCAACATTTGGTCACGATTTATGGTGGAAGTCACCAACTTCAGACCCTGGTATCACATTAACGTTATCCACAATGGTTATCGTACTGACACACTACTATGGAATTAAACTTCGCGGTGCAAAGGAATATGGGAAAGAGTTCTTAAAACCATTCCCAATGTTTTTACCGATTAAGATCGTTGAAGAATTTGCCAACACGATGACGCTAGGTCTTCGTCTGTTCGGTAACATTTTCGCTGGTGAGGTACTTCTAGGTCTACTAGCAGGCTTAACATCATCCGGTTTCTTGGGATTCTTAGGTGGAGCAATTCCGATGCTAGCATGGCAAGGATTTAGTATTTTCATTGGCGGAATCCAAGCATTTATTTTCACAACACTGGCGATGGTTTACATGTCGCATAAAGTAAGCAGTGATCACTAAGTTTCATCCAAATTGTTAATTAACCAGTTTTGACAGTTTATCTGTTGAAGCGGGAAATTATTAAAAAAACTTATAACAACTATTTTGAGGAGGATTTATATTATGGGAGCTTTAGCAGCTGCAATTGCAGTAGGTTTGGCAGCATTAGGTGCTGGTTTAGGTAACGGTTTAATCGTAAGTCGTACAGTTGAGGGGATTGCTCGTCAACCAGAATTGAAAGGTCAACTACAAACTACTATGTACATTGGTATTGGTCTTGTTGAGGCAATGCCGATCATCGCGGTAGTTATCGCACTTATGGTAATGTAGTTACAATAAAAATCACACAAAAATGGCGAAGTATGTCTTCCAATAGAATCTTCGCCGTTGTTTATACAGAGCACAAAAGCGTTAGTCCTCGAGTAAGCGGCGTACGCGTTGGAGCTAGACGTGGCTATTCTTAACAAAGGATCTTATGGCTACAAATTTTATGCTCTCTTTACTATGAGCAAAAGAAATTATCAATCAATGAAATTCCTACCTAATTAAAGGGGAAAGGAGTGAATTCTGTGCAAGCATTCACTGGATTTTCTACTATCTATGCATCAGTTGGTAGTCTCCAAGTCGGGGATATGTTAGCCCAACTATTCTTCTTCATTGTTTTACTCGTATTATTACGTAAATTTGCATGGGGACCATTAATGGGCATGATGCAAAAACGTGAAGAATATGTTGCATCGGAAATCGAGGCAGCGGAAAAAAGCCGTGCCGATGCTGAACGTGCATCAGAAGAAGCAACAGCACAATTGAAACAAACAAAACAAGAAGCACAAAAAATTATTGAAGATGCAAAAAGCGTTGGGGCAAGGCAAGAACAAGAAATTGTTGATTCCGCACGAAAAGAAGCGGAACGAATCAAGCTTGCTGCACAAGAAGAAATTCAAAATGAAAAAGAGCAAGCATTACAAGCACTTCAAGATAAAGTTGCTTCATTGTCTGTTCTTATTGCAAGCAAGGTAATTGAAAAAGAAATTAGTGAAACAGATCAGGAAAAACTGATTAATGACTATATTAAAGAGGTAGGAGAAGAGCGATGAGTGAAGCGGTAGTTGCAAAACGTTATGCAGATGCTCTTTTTCAGCTCGGAAATGAAAAGCAGATACAAGATCAATTAGTTGACGAATTTCGTATTGTCAAAGAAGTTTTTCAAGCAAACAAGCAACTTTTTACATTCTTAAAGCATCCTCGTGTTAATAATGAGAAAAAGAAACAATTCTTGCAAGAAGCGTTTCAAGGTATGTCAGACGATGTCGTTAACACATTAAAATTACTTGTAGAACGCCATCGTATTGAAATCATTCCATCCATTATTGATCATTTAATTCAATTGGCTAATGATGCTAAAGGGATTGCAGAGGCAACAGTATATTCTGTTCGTGAATTATCTGATGCTGAAATAGAAGAGCTTGCAGCAAAATTTGCCAAACGTTTTCATAAACAGGCAATTAAATTGGAAAATAAAGTTGATCCTTCAATTGTCGGTGGTGTGAAACTCCGGATGGGGAACACAATTTATGATGGTTCACTAAGCGGGAAGTTGAAACGCATCGAACGAGATATTGTAACTGCAAACAAATGATGATAGGGGTGAAATGGTATGAGCATCAAAGCTGAAGAAATCAGTACGCTGATTAAACAGCAAATCGAGAATTTTGACTCGGAAATTGAAGTAAGTGATGTCGGAACGGTTATCGAAGTCGGTGACGGTATCGCACGTGCACACGGTCTTGACAATGTCATGGCTGGTGAGCTTATTGAATTTTCAAATGGTGTAATGGGTATGGCACAGAACTTGGAAGAGTCCAATGTCGGTATCGTTATCCTTGGACCATATACAGAAATTAAAGAAGGCGATGAAGTTCGTCGTACAGGCAGAATCATGCAAGTACCAGTTGGAGAGGAATTATTAGGACGTGTTGTGAACCCACTTGGCCAGCCAATTGATGGAAAAGGCCCAATGGAAACAACGAAAACACGTCCAATCGAATCCGCGGCACCTGGTGTTATGGATCGTAAATCAGTTGATGAGCCATTACAAACTGGTATTAAAGCAATTGATGCGCTTGTACCAATTGGCCGTGGCCAACGTGAATTAATCATCGGTGACCGCCAAACTGGTAAAACTACTGTTGCAGTAGATACAATTTTAAATCAAAAAGACCAAGACATGATTTGTATCTATGTTGCAATTGGTCAAAAAGAATCAACTGTAAGAGGAACGGTTGAAACATTCCGTCGTTACGGTGCACTTGATAATACAATCGTAGTATCTGCTGGGGCATCTGATCCAGCACCATTATTATACCTAGCTCCATATACTGGTGTATCGATGGGTGAAGAATTCATGTACAACGGAAAACACGTATTGGTTGTTTATGATGACTTATCGAAACAAGCGGCTGCTTATCGTGAACTGTCTTTACTATTACGTCGTCCACCGGGCCGTGAAGCATTCCCTGGGGATGTATTCTACTTGCATTCACGCTTGTTGGAACGTGCAGCTAAACTAAGTGATGCATTAGGCGGCGGTTCGCTAACTGCATTGCCATTTGTTGAAACACAAGCAGGTGACATTGGTGCATATATCCCAACGAACGTTATTTCAATTACGGATGGACAAATTTTCCTACAGTCGGACTTATTTTTCTCTGGTGTACGTCCAGCGATTAACCCAGGTCTTTCTGTATCACGTGTTGGTGGATCAGCGCAAATTAAAGCAATGAAAAAGGTTGCCGGTACATTGCGTCTTGACCTTGCTTCCTTCCGTGAACTAGAAGCGTTCGCACAGTTCGGTTCCGATTTGGATAAAGCGACAAAAGCGAAATTGGATCGTGGGGAACGGACAGTTGAAGTTCTTAAACAAGGGTTGCATAAACCATTAGCTGTTGAAAAACAAGTTATGATCATCTATGCATTAACAAAAGGATTCTTGGATGATATTCCGGTTGTGGATGTTACACGTTTTGAAGAAGAGTTCAACATGTGGTTGGATGAAAATCGCAAAGAATTGATTTCATCTATTCGAGAAACTGGTAAGCTTCCAGAAGCAGATGATAT
This sequence comes from Virgibacillus sp. FSP13, assembly GCF_054048505.1. Lineage (NCBI taxonomy): Bacteria > Bacillati > Bacillota > Bacilli > Caryophanales > Bacillaceae > Virgibacillus > Virgibacillus sp. FSP13. Next base: position 79,928 of record NZ_JBSVKG010000001.1, read on the forward strand.
GAATGATGCAGTTGTGACATTTAAAAAGACGTTTTTGCCAACAGAAAATAAATAGACGACTTTCGTTTCGTTATGAATAGCAAAAGTGTTTAGAATTGGGGTTTTGGAATTTGGCATCACTTTTCATGTCATCTGAACTCTAATTCTAATCGCTGACCTCTGTAAGGAAGGGTGGTGAAACGCTTGGCATCACTAAAAGAGATTAAAGGTAGAATCGATTCAACAAAGAAGATGAAACAGATTACCAAAGCAATGGAGATGGTTTCTGCATCCAAGTTGAATCGCGCAGAAGAAAATGCGAAATCATTTGTTCCATATAGTGAGAAGATGCAAGAAGTTGTCGGTAGTATCGCACGTAACAATACAGACGCTGAACATCCTATGCTTGAACAACGTGACGTGAAAAAGACTGGATATCTAGTTATCACTTCGGACCGTGGTCTAGCTGGGGCTTATAACAGTAGTGTATTGCGTAATGTGTATCAAACAATTATGGATAGGCACAGTTCAAGTGATGAGTATGCAGTGATTGTAATTGGACGTGTCGGGTATGAGTTTTTCAAACACCGGGATATACCAATTACAAAAAGCATTCTCGGACTTGCCGATCAACCAAATTTTGCCGATATTAAGGAACTGGCTTCTGAAACAGTGCAATTGTATTTAGATGAAGAAGTTGATGAGTTAAATATGTATTACAATCATTACGTAAGTGCTATTTCTCAACAGGTAACATCGAACAAACTATTACCATTGACGGATTTAGAAGCTGGCACTGCTTCAACAAGTCAGTACGAATACGAACCAAATCAAGAAGACATTCTAGAAGTGTTATTGCCACAATATGCTGAGAGCTTGATTTATGGAGCATTGCTTGACGGAAAAGCGAGTGAACATGCAGCACGGATGACTGCAATGCGCAGTGCATCAGATAATGCTAATGATATTATTGATGATCTATCATTATCATATAACCGTGCACGCCAAGCTGCTATCACACAAGAAATCACAGAAATAATTAGTGGGGTAGCTGCACTGGAATAGCTCCTTGACCTAGTTAGAAGTAAGTTAGGAGGGAAATTGATGTCGAAAGGTTACATTACACAAGTCATGGGTCCAGTTGTCGATGTGAAATTTGACGAAGGACAGCTCCCTGACATTTATAATGCATTAGTTATCCAATATGATGCAAAAGAAGAGACACATGTAAGCATTGACCTTACATTAGAAGTCGCACTTCATCTTGGTGACAATACGGTACGAACCATTGCAATGTCATCAACAGATGGTGTTATGCGCGGCATGGAAGTAGAAGATTTAGGCAGAGCAATCTCCGTCCCGGTCGGTGAAGATACATTAGGACGTGTATTTAACGTGCTTGGGGAAAATATTGACCTTGATGAACCATTGGATAAAGGTGTACGTCGCGATCCAATTCACCGTGAAGCACCTAAATTTGAAAACCTTGCAACAGAAACACAGATTTTAGAAACAGGTATTAAAGTTGTTGACTTACTAGCACCTTACATTAAAGGTGGTAAAATCGGTTTGTTTGGTGGTGCCGGTGTAGGGAAGACAGTTCTTATTCAAGAATTGATCAACAACATCGCTCAAGAACATGGTGGTATTTCTGTATTCGCCGGTGTTGGTGAGCGTACACGTGAAGGTAACGACCTTTACTACGAAATGAAAGACTCCGGTGTTATTGTGAAAACGGCCATGGTATTTGGTCAAATGAACGAGCCACCAGGTGCACGGATGCGTGTAGCGTTAACTGGCTTGACAATGGCAGAATATTTCCGTGATGAAGAAGGACAAGATGTGTTGTTATTCATCGACAATATTTTCCGTTTTACTCAAGCAGGTTCAGAGGTTTCCGCACTACTTGGTCGGATGCCATCAGCTGTTGGTTATCAGCCAACACTTTCAACTGAAATGGGACAATTACAAGAGCGTATCACATCAACAAATAAAGGATCTGTAACATCGATTCAGGCTGTATATGTACCTGCCGATGACTATACAGACCCAGCACCTGCTACAACATTTGCTCACCTTGATGCGACAACTAACCTTGATCGTAAGCTATCTGAGCAAGGTATCTATCCTGCGGTGGATCCACTAGCATCCACATCTCGCGCGTTAGACCCAGAAATTGTTGGACAGGAGCATTATGAAGTTGCACGTGAAGTTCAAAGTACCATTCAGCATTATAAGGAATTACAAGATATTATCGCAATCCTAGGTATGGATGAGCTTTCCGAGGAAGATAAATTAACGGTTGCACGCGCACGCCGGATTCAATTCTTCTTATCACAAAACTTCCACGTTGCTGAACAGTTCACTGGTCAAAAAGGTTCTTATGTTCCAGTTAGTGAAGCTGTAAAAGGCTTCAGAGAAATTTTGGACGGTAAGTATGACGATCTACCAGAGGATGCATTCCGTTTGGTAGGACGTATTGAAGAAGTAGTTGAAAAAGCAAAAGAAATGGAATAATAACGAAGGCTTGGATAAGCAGTAATTGTGGGAAATGACACGTAACCATTTCCCATCCTGCTTATTACCAGTCCGAGGAGGGGTTACATTGAAAACACTAACTGTGAGTGTTGTTACTCCTGATGGTCCAGTTTTGGAAGATAGTTTTGAAATGGTTAGCTGTAAAGCAGAAAATGGGGAACTTGGTATTTTACCAGGACACATTCCATTGGTCGCTCCATTGACGATTAGTGCCGTCCGTCTAAAACGTGGCGATGAAATGGAACGACTAGCTGTTAGTGGCGGATTTCTGGAGGTACGACCGGAAAAGGTAACAATCCTTGCCCAATCTGCGGAGAAACCTTCAGACATCAGTGTTGACCGCGCGCAGGAAGCAAAAACACGCGCAGAGCAACGCCTCCAGTCCAAACAAGACGATATCGACTTCCAAAGGGCAGAATTAGCACTCAAACGGGCAATAAACCGATTGGATATTACTCAGTAGATAAGAAAAGCGCAAGCGCCCGTTTAGCAACGTACAAACTGCGCCCTGTCATACAGGGTGGTTCGGTGTTGCTGCGCAAAGCAGCGGCCTTAACCGAACTTCCTTCCGTACGAGATAAAGGAAACACGACGACCGTAGGGAGTTGATGTTGACTTATCGTAGGAAGAATTCTGAAGTTTGGGATTGCGCTAAATGCTCGTCCCACCAAAAAGATCTGCTAGTTGCTGGGCGCTGGAGCTGGACATCTTAAAAGAGTCTCTCATGACATTTTGTTGTGTGAGGCTTTTTTGTTGGATTAGGAATCGCGAAGAACCGTAAAAAGCATGATGACAAAATCCAGCCAGCATCAACAAAAATCATCCTATTCAAAAAATAAACTCGATATTTCCCGGGAAATGAGATGGACATTCCCTAATTGGTGAACCAATCTAACAAGAATCGAGTTTTTACGATATGCTTGGTGTTAACCAATTCGTTGACATTCACCTATTAACATGGCAAAGTTATCAATAGAAAAACTCATTTTTATCAAACAAGGTGTGAATTTATGTTTTCAATTAGTCAACTCGCAATAACAAGTATGATATCTCATTTGATTTTTATCTTTATTACCTGGAAAGTGGTTCAATGCATTAATTTCGACCCGTTAATTCGAAAAGGCAAGGTAACAGAGGCACGCATTTTGCTGCTCTTTATTACGATTGTAATTGGCTCCGGCGTCAGCAGATTTTTCCTTGAGTTCCTTCAATGGTCCCAAGATCTGCGGCTTCTTTTTTAAGGGTTGTTTACAAAAGGGCTGTTTTTTAGTAGAATGTGGTTTTTGACACATGGTCTATAAACTTTGACATAATGATTTATTGTTTGGCGCTTCACCTACCACTCCGGAAATTGAATGCGAGGTAAGTGCTCCGTTGATTTCTGTTCTGAGCAGTTGCTTTCCGGGGCACGGCTTCAGCCTCCTCGGAAGAAAAACACTTCCTGCGGGCTTAACAGCCGGCCCCGGAAACACCAACCATCGTCCCAAATAACGTTGCGGTTTCTATCATTGTGAGTTCTAAAAGCAACAGCCTATAACAAAAGAGCTTTTTTAAAAGGAAAGTATGGAAAGCTTCTATGACAAACATCTCATACAGGAGCTTTCCTTTTTTATATAGATGCGTTACCTGAGTTCCAACGCCCTCAACTCAATCCTCTTGCTTATAATTCCCCAACTATTTGAACTCAAACTAGTAATCTACAACACTACCAACTTATCGATATTTATACGGTATGTTTTAGTTCCCTCTTGTTCATACTGGTTATATAGATTGAACAAGGGGGATCTTTTTATGAAGAAAATAGTTCTTATGGTCGTTTTATTACTTATTCTTTTTACCAAAACTGTGGTAGGTTATACCGCATCAGTAACGGATGAGATGATAGATTTAGCTTCAGCTGTAATAGAAAGTGAAATAGGAATTGATAACTGGCAGGTCACCATCAAGGAACAAATCAGTCACGAAAAAGCAAATAATGTAGCTAATAAGTTGAAAAATGGTTATTTAGTCTCTACCGCAGAGGATGAGAACATTATAAAATATTCATTTAGTGACGTTCATAAATCAGATGATCTGGACGAATCTTTTAAAGTGGTTATTCCTAAAAATACCAACTATCAAGCAGAAGTGATTACAGTGATTCGTGGGGACTTCTGGAACGAGTCAGTAGAACAAGCATATATTTCGACAAAAAATGCATTGCCCGATTATTTATTCTCGAAAGATGCGGAAAGATTTGCTTGTCTGACGACTGATAGTAGTGGTACAATTGATAGTGATTATTTTTTAAATGAATTTAGTGAAAAATTAAATGTCCAACAAAAATTAACACAAACCGACAAAATAAAAAATACTTCGGTTGGGAAAATTTTGTATGGATATACACCATTATGGGATCAAAAAATCACGATAATGGACAAATCGATGAATGTACAAATAGCGATTAATGAAAGCAAAGATGAAGGAACGAAATTCACGATAGGAACACCTATCTTGATAACTGAATATTAATATAGTGAAATTGCAACTGAAGGAGATTGAAACATGGAAAAGATCATTGTTCGCGGCGGGAGACAACTTAATGGCGCCGTCAAAGTGGAAGGTGCTAAGAATGCAGTGCTGCCTGTTATCGCTGCAAGTATTATCGCAAGTGAAGGAAAAAGTGTTTTACATGATGTTCCAGTACTAGCTGATGTATATACAATTAATCAAGTTATTCGTAATATGAACGCGGATGTTCACTTTGAAAATAATACAATTACCGTTGATGCGTCAAAGGAATTAAAAACAGAAGCTCCTTTCGAGTACGTTCGTAAAATGCGTGCGTCCGTCTTAGTATTGGGGCCTCTTTTGGCGCGTTATGGTCACGCTAAGGTTGCGATGCCTGGCGGATGTGCAATTGGTTCCAGACCAATTAATTTACATTTAAAGGGATTTGAAGCAATGGGTGCAGATGTACACGTTGGCAATGGTTTCGTGGAAGCTAAAGTAGATGGCCGGTTGCAAGGTGCTAAAATATATTTAGATGTACCAAGTGTTGGCGCTACCGAAAATATTATGATGGCTGCTGCATTGGCTGAAGGAAAAACAATTATTGAAAACTGTGCAAAAGAACCGGAGATTGTTGATTTAGCCAATTTCTTAAATAAAATGGGTGGCCGTGTTGTCGGTGCAGGGACGGAAACCATTCGCATTGAAGGTGTAGAAAGTTTACACGGAACAGAACATGCGATTATTCCTGATCGTGTCGAAGCAGGAACATTTATGGTGGCAGCTGCAATTACGGGAGGAAATATTTTAATTGAAAATGCTGTGAGTGAACACCTTCGTTCCGTTATTTCCAAGCTTGAAGAAATGAATGTCACGATTAAAGAAGAAAACGACGGACTACGTGTGATCGGACCGAATAATTTAAAGGCGACAGATATCAAGACATTGCCACATCCAGGATTCCCAACTGATATGCAATCACAAATGATGGCACTAATGTTGTATGCACACGGAACTAGTGTTATTACGGAGACGGTATTTGAAAACCGGTTTATGCATGTTGAAGAGTTCAGACGGATGAACGCCAAAATGAAAATCGAAGGGCGTAGTGTGATTGTTGAAGGCGATTCTGACTTACAAGGTGCAGAAGTTGCAGCTACCGATTTGCGCGCCGCTGCAGCATTAATTTTAGCTGGGTTACGAGCAGATGGCTTTACACGTGTGACCGAACTGAAACATTTGGATCGCGGCTATGTTGACTTTGCCGGAAAATTAGCCTCTTTAGGTGCAGATATCGAACGTGTCGCTGATAATGAAGACATCGTAAAACCAAATGCAAAAGTAGATTATCAGAATAATAATATTGTAGCCAAGTTATCTTAAGTTTATACGTATTTTTTTAAGCAGGTGATACCGATTGCGGTGTCACCTGCTTTTTTGGTGTGCAGGGAGCGGTGCATCGGCCCGAGAGCGAGAACATCAGCCCGAGAACGAAAACATCAGCCCGAGAGCGAGAACATCGGCTCGAGAGCGAAAACATCGGCCCGAGAGCGAGAACATCGGCTCGAGAGCGAGAACATCGGCTCGAGAACGAAAACATCAGCCCGTGAGCGAGAACATCGGCGCGAGCGGAGAAACATCAGCCCGAGAGCGAAAACATCGGCTCGAGAGCGAGAACATCAGCCCGAGAACGAAAACATCGGCGCGAGCGGAGAAACATCGTCCCGAGAGCGAGAATATCGTCCCGAGAGCGAGAACATCGGCGCGAGAACGAAAACATCGGCGCGAGAGCGAAAACATCGGCGCGAGAGCGAAAACATCGGCTCGAGAACAGAAACATCAGCCCGAGGGCGAGAACATCGGCGCGAGAACGAAAACATCAGCCCGAGAGCGAGAACATCGGCGCGAGAACGAAAACATCAGCCCGAGCGGAGAAACATCAGCCCGAGAGCGAAAACATCGGCTCGAGAGCGAGAACATCGGCTCGAGAGCGAGAACATCGTCCCGAGAACAGAAACATCGGCGCGAGAGCGAGAACATCGGCGCGAGAGCAAGAACATCGTCCCGAGAGCGAGAACATCGGCTCGAGAGCAAAAACACCATCCCGAGCGGAGAAACATCATCCCCAGATCCCAAACCAAGTCCTTCCACACCCTAATCTAAATTAATCTTTTCAATTCCGTAACAATATGATAAAATAGTATGAAAATTATTAATAATCTACAAAGGAGGGCGGCCAAAGGTGTATCAAGCAATGCGAAAATGTGTACAACCTTTTTATAGGAGTGGGGCGACATGTTACGGTACATTTTAAAACGGTTTCTCATGATGGTCATCACTATTTGGATCATTGTGACATTGACATTTGTTTTAATGGTAACGATTCCTGGCTCGCCGTTCAACGAGGAGCGGGGGACTAATGAAACGGTTCAAGCTAACTTAGAGGCGCATTATAATCTTGATGAACCTTATTACATACAATATTTGCTTTATTTGAAATCGATCGTAACGTTTGATTTTGGTCCATCGATTAAACAACCAACTGAAACAGTAAACGATTTACTTGGTCGGGGATTCCCAATTTCCTTTGAGCTCGGAATTGTAACGATTATTGTTGCAGTCATATCAGGTATTATTCTTGGAATTATGGCGGCGCTTAGGCATAACAAAATGATTGATTATGCAGCCATGAGCTTTGCTGTATTAGGAATATCGATCCCAAATTTTGTCTTGGCAACTCTGCTCATTCAAAAGCTGGCGGTGGATTGGCAGCTGTTCCCACCCGCGACATGGTCTAGTCCGGCCCATATGGTTCTCCCAGTCATTGCGCTGGCGACAGGTCCGATGGCGATTATCGCAAGGCTGACAAGGTCAACGATGCTGGAAGTACTCACACAGGATTATATCAAAATGGCACGGGCAAAGGGACTTACACCGTGGAAGATTGTCGTGAAACACGCCTTAAAAAATGCCCTAATGCCTGTTGTGACAATACTAGGTACACTGCTTGCGGGGATTTTGACCGGTACATTTGTAATTGAAAAGATATTTGCAATACCTGGGATGGGAAAATATTTTGTTGAAAGTATTAATCAACGGGACTACCCAGTTATTATGGGGACAACGGTTTTCTATAGTGCTTTTCTTATTTTTATGTTGTTTTTAGTAGATATTGCTTACGGTTTACTAGATCCACGAATCAAGCTGCATAAAAAAGGAGGAGAATAAATTGAAGCTAAGAAATGAATATACAGCCGAAAATTCTCCTGCTAATGTTCCAGATGATTGGTTCACGTGGAAGGAAAAAGATTTACAAGCGGCTGAATCTGTTGCCAGGCCTTCATTATCTTATTGGCAAGATGCATGGAAACGGCTTGTAAAAAATAAACTGGCAATGTCAGGACTAGTTTTTCTTATTCTATTAACTATCATGGCAATAATCGGCCCGACACTTACACCATACTCAGTTAAGGATGTGAATTTGCCCAATCAATTCCAAGGGCCTTCCGCTACACATTGGTTTGGTACAGATTCATTAGGTCGTGATGTATTTACCCGCACATGGTATGGTGCAAGAATCTCGCTGTTTGTTGGACTAATGGCGGCGCTGATAGATTTCTTTGTTGGTGTTGTTTATGGGGGGATTTCCGGCTACAAGGGTGAGCGTACAGACAATATCATGATGCGGATTATTGAGATCTTATATGGCCTGCCTTATTTACTCGTTGTCATTTTATTGCTAGTTGTGATGGGTCCGAGCTTGACGACGATTATCGTTGCGTTAACAGTGACTGGCTGGGTCGGCATGGCGCGGATCGTCAGGGGGCAAGTTTTGCAAATTAAAAACTATGAATTTGTGCTTGCCTCAAAATCGTTCGGGACCAAGACAAAACGGATTATCCGCAAAAATTTACTGCCGAATACAATGGGGCCAATCATTGTCCAGATGACTTTAACCGTTCCAAATGCGATTTTTGCTGAAGCGTTTTTGAGCTTTTTAGGATTAGGGATCCAGTCGCCATATGCCAGCTGGGGGATGATGGCCAATGATGCTTTAGGCGCGATTTTATCCGGAAACTGGTGGACATTATTTTTCCCAGCATTTTTCATCTCGTTCACGATGTTCGCCTTTAACGTTTTAGGCGACGGGCTTCAAGATGCGCTTGATCCGAAACTGAGAAAGTAGGTGAAACAATTGGAAAAGATTCTCGATGTACGTGATCTCCATGTAACGTTTACAACATATGGCGGCACCGTTAAAGCAGTTCGTGGTGTTAATTTTCATTTAAATAAAGGGGAAACACTGGCAATTGTTGGCGAGTCAGGATGTGGGAAGAGTGTGACATCCAATGCGATCATGCGGCTTATTCCCGATCCACCAGGGAAAATTGCTCGAGGTACGATCTCGTTTCATGGAAAAGATTTGACAAAGCTCTCCGAGAAAGAGATGCGTCAAATTCGTGGCGTTGATATTTCAATGATTTTCCAGGATCCCATGACAGCATTAAATCCAACGTTAACGATTGGTTCTCAACTAATGGAAGGACTGCGTCAGCATCATAAAATATCCAGCGAGCAGGCGAAAAGAAAGGCACTAGAAATGATGGATTTAGTTGGCATCCCAAATCCAGACGAACGAATGAAGCAGTATCCACACCAATTCAGTGGTGGGATGCGGCAGCGGATTGTGATTGCGATGGCATTAATCTGTGAACCGGAATTATTAATCGCTGATGAACCAACAACAGCACTTGATGTAACGATTCAAGCGCAAATCCTGGAGTTATTTGAAAAAATCCAAGCTAAAACTGGTGTATCGATTATTTTGATTACCCATGATTTAGGTGTGGTTGCGAAAATTGCCGATCGAATTGCTGTTATGTATGCAGGTAAAATTATTGAAGTAGGCACAAAACGAGAAATATTTTACCGAGCAGAACACCCCTATACACAAGGCTTGCTGAAATCTGTCCCTAGGCTAGATTTACAAGGGGAAAAATTAATCCCGATTGACGGAACACCACCTGATTTATTCTCACCTCCAAAAGGATGTCCCTTTACAGCGCGATGTCCGCTTGCCATGGAGGTGTGTGATAAAGTTCACCCTTTTCATTCTAAGCTTTCTAATACGCATCATGTGGAATGTTGGCTGCAGGATGAGAGGGCGAAACAACTTTTGGCTGCTTCAGCCGTTAGGTAATGGTGGCTTATCGCCAAATGGTATCGGCATAAGTCACTGCTTTTCTGAACTTCTACGTTTGGATAAGCGAAATCACAAATAAATTTTAGGAGGGGGAAATTTTCATGAAGAAATGGCTCTTGTTGCTTGTTACAGCATTAACGGTCATTGTTTTGGCGGCATGTACTGCAAATGACAGCGCTGGTGAGAAAAAGAATGATGACAGTGGATCTGATGCGGAGGCGGCAAGTGAAGAAAAAGTGTTGCTCATGAATAATGGAGAGGAGCCAACATCATTAAATCCACCAATAGGCTTTGACTCTGTTTCATGGAATGTGTTAAACAACTTAATGGAAGGGCTTACACGATTGGGGCAAGACGATACACCAGAAGCGGCAATTGCTGAAGACTGGGATGTTTCCGATGATGGCAAGACATATACCTTTCATCTCCGGGAAAACGCCAATTGGTCAAACGGGGACCCAGTAACAGCAGCTGATTTTGAATATGCCTGGAAGCAATTGCTTGACCCGGAAACAGGATCTCCAGCAGCATTTTTGGGCTATTTTATTGAAGGCGGCGAGGCGTTTAACAATGGGGAAGGTTCCGCGGACGATGTCATGGTGACGGCAAAAGATGAGAAGACATTTGAAGTTACGTTGACAGCACCAACAGGATTTTTCCTACATGTCATTTCCAATCCTGCCTTTTTCCCAGTCAATGAAAAAGTGGCAACGGAAAATCCGGAATGGTTTGCTGATGCTGACTCCTATGTTTCTAATGGGCCATTCAAAATGGAAACATGGGAGCATGACAGCAAAATTGTAATGGTGAAAAACGATCAATATTGGGATAAAGATACTGTGAAGCTAGATAAAGTAGACTGGGCAATGGTTCCAGAAACAAACACAGAATATCAAATGTTTCAAAGTGATGAACTGGATATGACGGAAATTCCGTCTGATATGGCTGAACAGTTAATTGATGGTGATGACGTGGTAATTGAAGATCAAGCAGGGCTTTATTTTTACCGCTTCAATGTCAATGAAGAGCCATTTCAAAATAAGAAAATCAGGAAAGCATTCGCACTGGCAATTAATCAGCAAGACATTGTTGATTTCGTAACAAAAAATAAAGAAGAAGCAGCGACTGGTTTTGTATCGCCAGGATTTACCGATCCATCAGGTGCAGATTTCCGCGAAGCAAATGGCGCACAAGTGGAGTTTAACCCTGAAGAAGCGAAAAAGCTGTTAGAAGAAGGTATGAAGGAAGAAGGTTATGATGAATTACCAGCCGTGACATTATCTTACAATACAGATGAATCACATAAGGCAATCGCTGAGACGATGCAAAATATGTTTAGTGAAAACCTTGGCATTGATGTTACATTGGAAAACACCGAATGGAACGTATTTTTAGAGGATCAAAAGGGACTAAAACATCAATTGTCACGTAGTTCATTCTTATTTGATTATGGTGATCCAGTTAACTTCCTAGAAAGCTTCATCACCGGCTCAACGATGAACCGCACAGGCTGGTCAAATGAAGAATATGATCAATTAATCGAAAAGGCTAAAACAGAAACAGATGAAGCAAAACGCTGGAAATATATGTATCAGGCTGAGGAGCTGCTAGCTGAAGAAATGCCGATTTTCCCAATTCATTACTACAACCAAGTTTATATTTACAAGGATAACATTTCCGGTGTTGTCCGCCATCCAGTTGGGTATTTGGAATTGAAATGGGCGGATAAGCAGTAGGTAAGTGGGAAGTCGCGCAACCCGGGCGAAAAGTCGCGCAACTCGGTCGGGAAGTCGAGCAACCCGGGCGAAAAGTCGCGCAACCCGGGCGGAAAGTCGAGCAACTCGGTCGGAAAGTCGAGCAACCCGGGCGAAAAGTCGAGCAACTCGGTCGGGAAGTCGCGCAACCCGGGCGAAAAGTCGAGCAACCCGGGCGAAAAGTCGCGCAACTCGGTCGGGAAGTCGAGCAACTCGGGCGAAAAGTCGCGCACCCCGGTCGAAAAGTCGCGCAACTCGGTCGGGAAGTCGAGCAACCCGGTCGAAAAGTCGCGCAACTCGGTCGGGAAGTCGAGCAACTCGGGCGGAAAGTCGCGCAACTCGGGCGAAAAGTCGCGCACCCCGGCCAGGAAGTCGCGTACCAAACATAATGGAGTAAGCAGGTAAGGGAGGGCTCATTTTCTTATGGGCCACCCTTTTTCTACATAGAATGATGAAGAGAGAAGGGTTCACATGATACTTCCGGAACGTTTACATAAAGGTGATACGATTGGCATTATTGCACCGGCAAGTCCGGTAAATTTTAATGAGCTAAAGCAGGGTATTTCATTTTTTAAGAGTATGGGTCTTTATGTCAAACTTGGCAAGCATATCGATCGGGTACATGGCTATTTGGCTGGGACGGATCAGGAACGTCTTGCTGATTTTCACGACATGTTTGCTGATCCGCATGTGAAGGCAATTATATGTGCCCGTGGTGGCTATGGGACTGGAAGAATTGCCGCAGCTATCAACTATGATTTAATCAAACAAAACCCAAAAATTTTCTGGGGCTATAGTGATATTACTTATTTACATACGGCGATACGGCAAAAAACTGGGCTTGTTACGTTCCATGGGCCAATGGTCGCTTCGGATATCGCCAAGGATAATTTTGATGTGGTATCAGCACGTCTCTTTGAACAATTATTCCAGCCGATGAAATTATGTTATACAGAAGAAATGTCGCCGTTACATACGCTTGTTCCGGGTGAAGCAACCGGAGAGCTAGTTGGGGGGAATTTATCACTTTTAGTTAGCATGATGGGTACCGTAAATGAAATCGATACAAAAGGAAAGTTGCTGTTCATTGAGGACATTGGCGAGGAGCCGTATCGGGTTGATGGTATGCTTAATCAATTAAAACTTGCTGGCAAACTTCATGATGCAGCTGGGATTATTATTGGGGATTTTTCCTGGGCTAATCCGAGAAAAGGAAAGCCGTCCTTGAGTCTGAATCAGGTTTTTCAAGATTATGTTGCTGATTTGTCGTGCCCTGTGATGTCAGGATTTAAAATAGGCCACTGTATGCCACACTTCTCAATCCCATTGGGGGTTAATGCAAGTCTATCAACTCCACACAAGACTCTGATCGTTGATGCGGGGGTCAGATAAATTTTGGGATGGACGATGAGTAGGCTTTACTGTGAATTTTACAACGTCAATGAGGATTCGATATTAGAGAGGAGCATAGTAAAATGGTTGAACAAACGTTTGAACAATTTTCCGATGAGCTGTGGGTAACAGCGGTTCAGGTCGCGACGGTCTGGACAAATCCACAATCAACAAGAGAAATTGATCTACCAGGAATAAACAACCCAACCAATATTGATGATTGGATAGAACGGCAAAATGTTGCATCGCTTTCAGCCTTATGTGATGAAAATCGTGTGCAATCACAATTATTGTATGGGGAGCGGGTCATCATAACGGAAGTAGCAGGTGACTGGGCACACGTTATCATCCCTTCACAGCCATCACATAAGAATGAGCGAGGTTATCCTGGGTGGGTTCCTAATAAGCAATTGAAAAAAGTAGCAAAATCCGATTGGCAGCGTTCGAGGATTGTTGCCGTAACTGGTAACTTTGCTTGGCTTGAAACGAACGATGGTGAACGCTTCATAAAACTAAGTTACCAAACACACTTGCCATTAAAGGAAGAACACCCCGATCGAGTTGAAGTGATCACACCACATGGCCATTTATTTTTAAACAAAAATGCAGTTACAGTATTTCCGACAACAGTAGGGCTTAATAAGCAAGATGGAAATGCAATCATTCAATCAGGTGAGCGATTCCTTGGACTTGATTATTTCTGGGGTGGAATGAGTGCATTTGGATACGATTGCTCTGGGTTTAGCTATGCTATGCATAAGGCAAATGGTTATCAAATACCGCGTGATGCCGGGGACCAAGCGGCAAATGGTAAAGAAATTTCGGATGAGCAACTGTTGCCAGGCGATTTAATTTTCTTCGCATATCAAGAAGGAAAAGGCGCTCTACATCATGTTGGCATCTACTATGGAAATGGTAAAATGCTCCACTCACCCAAAACGGGAAAACAAATTGAGATTATTGACCTTGAAGGTAGCGTTTATGAAAAAGAGCGGTGTATGGCTAGGAGATATTGGCAAGGGGCGGAGGAAAAGTGATGTATGATAATAAATTGTTACAAGTCAGTGAATTAAAAAAGTATTTTCAGGTAAGCAAAGGCCAGATACTACAAGCAGTTGATGGTGTTAGTTTTTACGTTAACAAAGGAGAAACGTTTGGCCTTGTCGGAGAGTCTGGCTGTGGAAAATCCACCATTGGACGTACAATAATGGGGCTTTACGATAAAACAGATGGTGATGTGGTGTTTGCGGGACAAAACGTGCATGAACTTGATGGGCAGAAAAAGTTTGATTTCTACCGCAGCATGCAAATGATTTTTCAGGACCCATATGCATCGTTAAATCCGCGCTCAACCGTACGTGAAGTGATCGCCGAGCCAATGGAAGTTCATGGATTATTTTCCTCGAAGAAAAAGCAGCTTGATCGTGTGTATGAGCTGTTGGAAGAGGTTGGATTAAATCGAGATCACGCCAATCGCTACCCACACGAATTCAGTGGGGGTCAGCGGCAACGAATTGGAATTGCTCGCGCCTTGGCATTGGATCCGGACTTTATCATTGCCGATGAGCCAATTTCGGCACTTGACGTATCGGTTCAGGCACAAGTTGTTAATTTATTGAAAGAACTACAAACCAACAAGGGTCTAACATTTTTGTTCATTGCGCATGATTTATCCATGGTAAAACAAATATCCGATCGAATTGGTGTCATGTATTTAGGAAATTTGGTCGAATTAACGGCGAGCGATGCACTGTATGAAACCCCACTGCATCCATATACACAGGCATTGTTATCGGCAATTCCTATACCAGATCCAGATATTGAGGAAATTCGCGAGCGCATCATCCTAGAAGGTGAACTGCCAAGCCCCATCAACCCACCAAGCGGCTGCGTCTTCCGCACACGCTGTCCAATGGCCATGGAAATCTGCTCGACAAAAAAACCCGTATGGCAGGAAGTCGAGCAAAGCCATTATGTCGCTTGTCACCTATATGATAAAACAATTGGAGATAAAACCCCGATTAAAAAGGAACGTACTGTTTAGCAGATAAACTCTTTCGCATGATCTTGCGGAAGAGTTTTCGTGTTTTGAGCGTGGGATAACGGCGGGCAGGGTGAGAACATCGTCCCGAGAGTGAGAACATCGGCGCGAGAGCAGAAACATCGGCGCGAGAGCGAAAACATCGGCCCGAGAACGAAAACATCGGCGCGAGAACGAGAACATCAGCCCGAGAACGAAAACATCGGCGCGAGAGCAGAAACATCGGCCCGAGAGCGAGAACATCGGCGCGAGAGCAGAAACATCAGCCCGAGAGCGAAAACATCGTCCCGGGAGCGAAAACATCATCCCGAGAGCAGAAACATCGTCCCGAGAGCGAAAACATCGTCCCGAGAGCAAAAACATCGGCCCGAGAGCAGAAACATCAGCCCGAGAGCAAAAACATCGGCCCGAGAACGAAAACATCGTCCCGAGAGTGAGAACATTGGCGCGAGAGCAGAAACATCAGCCCGAGAGCAGAAACATCGGCGCGAGAGCAGAAACATCAGCCCGAAAGCGAAAACATCGGCGGGAGAACGAAAACATCGGCGCGAGAGCAGAAACATCAGCCCGAGAACGAAAACATCGGCGCGAGAGCGAAAACATCGGCGCGAGAGCAGAAACATCGGCGCGAGAGCAGAAACATCGTCCCGAGAGCAGAAACATCAGCCCGAGAGCAAAAACATCGGCGCGAGAGCAGAAACATCGGCCCGAGAGTGAGAACATCGGCGCGAGAGCAGAAACATCAGCCCGAAAGCGAAAACATCGGCGCGAGAGCGAAAACATCGGCGCGCGAGAGCAGAAACATCGTCCCGAGAGCAAAAACATCGTCCCGAGAGCGAAAACATCATCCCGAGAGCAGAAACATCGTCCCGAGAGCGAAAACATCGTCCCGAGAGCAGAAACATCGGCCCGAGAACGAAAACATCGGCGCGAGAGCAGAAACATCAGCCCATCAATATTAGTAAACTATCACAACTAGTCCAAGGCCACTCCGCACAGGCCATGCTCCGTACGATAAGTCATCATCTGTTCGCTACCGCTTTTGTTCTAACAATCTCACATTTCTAGTTCTATTGTTTTCTGAATTTGTATACGTTTAATAGTAGGGATGCTAGAAACATTCCTGCTTTTGACGTCAGATAACCATCAGTATTGTTACGGCCAAAATTGCAGTAGTACACAATTTATTACAAGGAGGCGGCAGATGAATAATCGCAAATACAACTATAAACCCCCTAAAGCATGGAAAAAGAAGAAGTCCACCATGAAACGAAACAAGGCTTTATTACAACCGATGTTAAAGAGAGACATGTCGTCAAAGCGAAAAGAGCAAATGATGAAATTTTCAACAGGGAAATCGGCGATGTGGAAATTACCAAGTATGCTGATTGTTGCAAGTTTAATGGTGATTATTTTAGTCATTCCTACCCTGATCGTTTTACCAGACAGTAGTCATGGTGATCAGCAAATAACAATACAGACAAATGATGAGCCAGATCCAGATAATACGGTTGAGCTAAGTGCAGGGGACTCTCCATTTTCCGTGGAAGTGATGCGAGCAAGTTCCGATAAGGTGGAAAATGTCCCATTAGAAACATATGTAACCAGGGTAGTGGCCTCAGAAATGCCGGTCGATGAGTTTGAATTAGAAGCCTTGAAAGCACAGGCGTTAGCGGCGAGGACATATATTGTTGACCTACTGCTTCATAAAGATGAAACAGATAAACCGGATGTGACAGACACAACTGCCAATCAAGTATATAGTAATGAAGCGGAACTTCGGAAAAGGTGGGGAAAGGAATTTAATCAAAATATAAGCAAAGTAAAAGAAGCAGTTGCAGCAACAAAAGGGGAGATTCTGACGTATGATAATGCACCAATATTCCCAGCATTCTTTTCCACAAGTAATGGGTATACAGAGAACTCAGAGGACTATTGGGAAAATAAGTTGCCATATTTGCGCAGTGTAAAAAGCCCGTGGGATAAAAAGTCCCCGAAATTCCTCGATCAAAAGGTAATCGCCATTTCTGATGTTGAGAAAATACTTGGCGTTGATTTAGGGAATAAAATAACAGCAGAAATAATCAGAACAGATAGTAATCGGGTTGATAAATTAACAATCGGGGGCAAGGAGTTCACCGGTAGGGATATTCGTGAAAAATTGGAATTACGCTCAACTGACTTTACCATTGAACAGAAAAGTGATCATTTAGTTTTTAAGACAAAGGGTTTCGGTCATGGGATAGGTTTGAGCCAATACGGGGCAAACGGCATGGCCAAGGATGGGAAAACATATAAGGATATCGTAACGCATTATTATCAAGGGGTTAAAATTAGTGAGGTTACGGAAACGGCCCCGACACTTGTGGCTAAATAATTATGGAGCACAACGGATCGAGTACAAAAGACTCGAATTCGTTGTGCTTCAGTTAATTATTTATCCGATGAGGAGCAAACCTATGACGGAATATCGTCAACTACCAGCAACTCTCGTAAATCACAATCTTTTTATCATGTCCCAAACATTCAATTCCTTTACTTTCCCCCATCTTGCTAAAAAAATGCACAAAGTCAAGAATTTTTTTTGATAAAATGTATAGTTTTTCTTTTTTCTGATCAGAATGGTTGTTGAGGTGATGATCAATGAAAGAAGAAAACAATGGAGCTTCAAAAAATAAGTGGAGCCGCATTTTTCGCAAGAAGTGGTTTTTCCCGGCAGTATACTTGACAATTGCTGCAGTTCTCTTGACAGTAGTTTTGTGGTATCAAAACCTGGATAACCAAGTTCAAGAGGCGGAGGATGAGCAAGGGATAACAGAAGATTATGCCGATAGTCCGTATGATCAGGAAGCGGAAACAGTTGTCGAGCAGCAAGAAGTCGTTAAGATGCCTGTCGAGAAAGAGAATCTAGCAGAAATCGTAACTAAATTTTTTGATTACAACGCAGACCAGGAGGACCAGGAAAGTGCACTAGTCCTTTACAATAACCGATACTATCAAAGCACAGGTATCGATATTGCATCTTCAGAAGTTGAGAAATTTAATGTTACAGCTGCACTAAGTGGGTCCGTAACCGAAGTAAAAGAGGATCCGTTATTGGGTAATCTTGTTGAAATCTCGCATAAGAACGAGGTAACGACGTATTATGCTAGTCTTGGAAAAGTCGATGTCAAAGCCGGTGATGAGGTAAAACAAGGTGATGTTATCGGTACAAGCGGCGAAAACTTATTCGGAAAAGACAAAGGTGTACATGTCCACTTTGAATTACGCAAAGATGGAAAGGCAGTCAATCCGGAAGCTTATTTTAACCAGCCTGTCAGCAAGCTAGATGAAGCAACAGGTGTGGAGAAGTCTCAAGCTGATGAGGAATCAGATGCAAATGAGGAATCCGAAGCGACTGAAGAATCCGAAGCTACGGAAGAATCTAGTACGAAGGATGAATCTGAAGCAACAGAAGAGTCCGATGCAACAGAAGATGCTGACAAAACGGATGATGCCGATTCAGCAGATAATCCTGATGCAAAAGATGATAGTGACGCGACAGATTCGGATAAAGAAAAGTCAACAAACAATGAGGACGAAACCGATAATCAAGATTCGGAAACAGATGCAATGGATGAAAATTCTACTGGATTAAACTCCGATTCATCCCATGCTTCAGCAAATGCCTAATTGTATAGGCAGTTACCCTAGTATTTTTGCTAGGGTTATTTTTTTGTTTAAAATGAGTTTAATGGTAAAAAATAGTGAGTTAGTTGTAAAATTGCAAAAATTGTCGAACGATTTGGCTTTTTATCTGCAAAATCTATGTTATCATAGTATTAAATCGTTTTTAATGTTTTGTTTTGTCACATTATTGACATCTTTGGCAAAGCTAGCATTTCTTTGTGGGATTGGCCATGTTCGTATACTAGCTTGAGTATTATGATTTTCAGAAAGGAGAGGCCACAATGGAATTTCCCAAGGCTGATCTTGCAGCCAATTCCTTAATTTCCGTTTCTTATGATGGAAAATTATCATTGGAACAGGTCATTCTGATGCTACAGCAAGAGCACGACGATGAAACCGTATTACAGTTAACGCGTAAATTTTGCCTGCAAACTACCTCAGATGAAATCAGTAAAAAAGGTATGGAATTTCTGTATATTAACGGATATCTCGGTGATTTACAGCAACTAATTAATAAGAATAGGGAATCCGAATATAAATCGAATCGAGAATGGGCAGAAGTTTATCAGCTTGTTATTAATCGGAGAAGGCAACGTATTCAGACATCACGTGAATTACTTAGGCAGTTAAGTTTTTATAAAACAGGTGATCCAGAGTTAAATTGTGTAACCGAATTTCTCAAAATAGCCATTCATTTTGATTTAAAAGAATTTGGCAAAATAGGGAACTCCCTTGATAAGCTAAGCTCATTATTTGATAATGTTCAGGATTCGCTGTTACTATCCTACTTCCATCAAAGACTCTATCAAAATTTGTTCGTCTATTATTGGACAAGAAACGAACTGATTATGGCGAGAAAGTATGCATTTCGTGTCCTAAATAAATCAACAAGTAATAAAACAAAAGTAAACATGCATATCAATCTTGGCCTAACGTACACATTTGATACGTACTTCCAGGGCATGTACCATCTTTCCGAAGCGTTAAAGCTATCAAAGAGGTACCATTTTAATGATAGCGTACATGTAATTGAGCAGCAGAATATTCCGTTTCTGTCGGCACATTTTAACAAGTATGAAGGCATAAAAACGGATGACAAAAGTGAACAAGCCCATCTTGAAATTGCAAAGGGAAATTATACGAAGGCGATAACCATTTTAAATCAAATCCCAATGGATAGTCCCTTTAAACTATATTACTTAGGTGTCGCAAAACAGGATAAAGATATACTCCTGCAATCGTATAATTACTTTATCGGAAAACGAAGTGATTATTTTTTCAGCAAGCTGCCACTAAATGAAATAGTGAAATTGGATAACACACCCAAGAAATTCAGCTAATTAATTAGGGTTGTTCTATTCAGACAGCCCTACCTTACATAAAAATTCACATCATCATGATAAGGTACAATTTTATTTTTGAGGTCGAGGTTCATGCAATGGACTTTCCCTATCTACTCGACCGCGTGTTGGTCATTCCGAACAGACCTATGTTAAGTTAACCTCAACTGTCTTTTGATAATAGGGGTTTTGTTATAAAACAGTGAAGGGAGGAATTGAAATGAAAAAAGTACGTCTCATGACACTAACCATGATTTTGGCGTTGGGAATTACAATTAGCTTTGGTACTTTAACGCCAACCAGTCAAGTCCTTGCCCAAGATCCGGGATATGGCGATATTGACTAATTAACTCTGTAACGCTTTTACAATCTGTGTGTGGTGGATTACAGTTAGAAGTAAAGGGCCTTGCTTTCTAATCTAGAGCCATTTTCTATTATAGACAGGGCGATCAATTGAGAAGAAATCATTATTTTACTACTCTGTAATTCACCACAAATTCATTCTACGAGAGGTTCAACTCATTTAATCTGATTGCGATCGATTTTGCTGTCCTCCAGATCGTATTTTTCCTAATTTATAAAAATACTTCTTGTCCTTCCATTGAATCGTGTAAATTTAATCATATTCCACTAAAATTGGTAATAAAATGTTACAAACCAAGCAATCAATTAGTGTCTGAGGTGAGAGCTTGTGTAGCATGTCAAGCCATTTGACTCCCCCCAATACATACAATTTTCATCATCGAGCATATTGCACATATAAGTAATTCATTTGCATAGACGTTTGAGGGACAATCAAGTTCCTCTATTTCTGAAAATTAAAAATTATACAAGGCATAGCTGCACAATGATCGTTCTAGTTATAAAGTCGCAACCATCTTGACCACCTTGTCTCAGGTCCACACCTCGGAAACAGACAACATAGGGAGGCGAACGGTGTGCACGATTACATCAAGGAAAGGACTATCAGGATAGGGAAAGCAGTCGTGGAGACGAGGAAAACTGTCCGTATGATAGCAAAAGAATTTGGTGTTTCAAAAAGCACTGTCCACAAAGATTTAACCGAACGATTACCAGAAATAAATCCCGAACTTGCAAACGAAGTAAAAAATATTCTCGAATACCACAAATCAATCCGCCATCTCCGCGGAGGTGAAGCAACCCGAAAAAAATATAGTGTCGAACTGGAACCAGGAAAAGAATCGACAATTGAACCAGTCGGATGAAACAAAAGGGATGTTCATTAGGGAGGTGATGGCCAGGGGAAAACGATAGAATGAGCAAAGATTACTTATCTACTATCTTTATCTAAAAACCCAGCCTTATATGGTTGGGTTTTTAGTCGTTTGTTAGGTGCCCCTCGGGGATGCAGTCGGAATCGAGCTTCATCCGAGAGCCAGGAAAACATCATCCGGTCAGCGGCCCGAGAGGCGATCATTGTCTCTATAGAGAGCGAGAACATCGGCGGGAGAGAGAAAACATCGTCCCGAAAGCAGAAACATCGGCGGGAGAGCAGAAACATCGTCCCGAGAGCAGAAACATCGGCGGGAGAAAGAAAACATCGTCCCGAGAGCAGAAACATCGGCGGGAGAGAGAAAACATCGTCCCGAGAGAGAAAACATCGGCGCGAGAGAGAAAACATCGTCCCGAGAACAGAAACATCGGCGGGAGAGAGAAAACATCGTCCCGAGAGAGAAAACATCGTCCCGAAAGCAGAAACATCGGCGCGAGAACAGAAACATCGTCCCGAGAGCGAGAAACATCGGCGCGAAAGCAGAAACATCGTCCCGAGAGCGAGAACATCGGCGCGAGAGAGAAAACATCGTCCCGAAAGCAGAAACATCGGCGGGAGAACAGAAACATCGTCCCGAGAGCGAGAACATCGGCGCGAGAGAGAAAACATCGTCCCGAGAACAGAAACCATTGACGCGAGAAGGAATACCATCCACGGACCAGGAAATCATCGAGTATCTGAACCAGTCTTCATAATAATTAAAATGAAATTTAACTTAATCAAAAATAGATTTGAATTTACCTGGGAAATCGGAGTTCTGTGGGAAGTCATTTACATGCGGTGCGAGGTATTTTCTTGCACTGTTTTTCCCGTTGTATTTTAAATTCATTGATTTAAGAATTACATAGGTGCTTTTAGGTGATTCTATTTGCAGTAAATCTCGGCATTGTTTATTTGTGATTGTGTCGTTATAAAGTAAGAAATAATCTAATATAATACGTTCGTGTGCGGTGTATTCAATAGATGAACATTTTGGGCAAGACCATTTTTTGTAAAGACGAACCATGGGGTAGTATGCACATGAAGGACATGAAACACCTTTAACTAGATGATGATCCTGGATATTATATCTCCTAATTAAGTCAGGATGATGTGGGGTGTTATTAGTTATTATTGAATCACTTATCTTTTTTATTTGGCTTTTGTTCAATATGTCTTTTGTGTACTTTTCATTTATCTCGTCCAAATGCAAATGTAAACTTTCCGTACGAATTATTTTCTTATAAATGTCTGGATCATTTTGTTTAATTCTAATAATAGTTGATGGATTACTAATCACTACTAAAGTTTCGATTGGGATTGCTATATCAAGCTTCTGTAGCCAAGCTTTTAGATGCATCTTTTGTGTCTCAGCTTGTAATACCGGATCCTTGATTGCAGTTATTTTATCGCCGTTTTTCTGTATTAATTGATTTAACTCTGCGTCATATTCCAGTTCACCAGCAAGATTTTTAATTTCCAGTATGCATATAAAATTCTTGGAAAGGATTAGCGTGTCAATTTGAAAGGCATTGATGTGACTTTTCAGGCGGATGTTATGAAAAATGAAGAAGTCTTTATGAGGATAAATTGATAAGTTATAATCAACCTCTTTCTCACCGTAATATCCAGCATTAAACCGATTATAATCTTCAATGAGTTTTCGATTTGTTCTGTACCTCTCTTTCAAATTTCGGAACAATGCCTCGTAGCATAAAATAACAGATGGCTTTTTTCTGTGCAGCATTATGACCAAAGAAATTTCCCCTTTCATTTTATTGTACATAAGGTATTTCGACAAAAAATAAGAAAATCCTTTAATTAAATAAAAAATTTTTGTGAACAATTCCAAATGACAAGTTATATTAGCTAGAGAACGAAACTAGACAACTGACAATTGCTGAAAACATCGTCCCGAGAGCGAGAACATCGGCGCGAAAAGGAAAACATCGTCCCGAGAGCGAGAACATCGGCGCGAGAACAGAAACATCGTCCCGAGAGCAGAAACATCGGCGGGAGAAAGAAAACATCATCCCGAGAGCGAGAACATCGGCGCGAAAAGGAAAACATCGTCCCGAGAGCGAGAACATCGGCGGGAGAGAGAAAACATCGTCCAAAGAGAGAAAACATCGGCGCGAAAAGGAAAACATCGTCCCGAGAGCGAGAACATCGGCGCGAAAAGGAAAACATCGTCCCGAGAGCGAGAACATCGGCGCGAAAAGGAAAACATCGTCCCGAGAACAGAAACATCGTCCCGAGAGCGAGAACATCGGCGCGAAAAGGAAAACATCGTCCCGAGAACAGAAACATCGGCGCGAAAAGGAAAACATCGTCCCGAGAGCAGAAACATCGTCCCGAGAGCGAGAACATCGGCGCGAAAAGGAAAACATCGTCCCGAGAGCGAGAACATCGGCGCGAAAAGGAAAACATCGTCCCGAGAGCGAGAACATCGGCGGGAGAGAGAAAACATCGTCCCGAGAGAGAAAACATCGGCGCGAAAAGGAAAACATCGTCCCGAGAGCGAGAACATCGGCGCGAAAAGGAAAACATCGTCCCGAGAGCGAGAACATCGGCGCGAAAAGGAAAACATCGTCCCGAGAGCGAGAACATCGGCGCGAGAACAGAAACATCGTCCCGAGAGCGAGAACATCGGCGGGAGAGAGAAAACATCATCCCGAGAGTGAAAACATCGGCGCGAAAAGGAAAACATCGTCCCGAGAGCGAGAACATCGGCGCGAGAACAGAAACATCGTCCCGAAAGCAGAAACATCGTCCCGAGAGCAGAAACATCGGCGCGAGAACAGAAACATCGTCCCGAGAGCGAGAACATCGGCGCGAGAACAGAAACATCGTCCCGAAAGCAGAAACATCGGCGCGAAAAGGAAAACATCGTCCCGAGAGCAGAAACATCGGCGGGAGAACAGAAACATCGTCCCGAGAGCACGCACAACAACCGCCAACCCCTCCCACACACTAGTCTAGTTCACAATACCTACTCCCCCTACAAAATTCACCGAACTTTTTTCCATTATATGCAGTTAATTGTTGAATTTTGTGGTAAAATATAATATTAGTAGCATTATGTCCTCTGACAGGTGCGAGATGAGTATATGTAGCGGGGAGGATCTAGATTCATGTTTTCTAGGGATATTGGAATTGACCTTGGAACTGCCAATGTTTTGATTCACTTAAAAGGAAAAGGAATAGTTTTGAATGAGCCATCAGTCGTTGCGATGGATCGTACCACAGGCAGGGTGCTTGAGGTTGGCGAGGAAGCGCGGCGAATGGTTGGTCGTACACCAGGAAATATTGAAGCCATCCGTCCATTAAAGGATGGAGTAATTGCGGACTTTGATGTAACAGAAGCTATGTTAAAACATTTTATAAATAAAATTAATGTAAAGGGATTTTTGTCGAAACCGAGAATGCTGATTTGCTGCCCAACGAACATTACGAAGGTGGAGCAGAAGGCGATTAAGGAAGCGGCTGAAAAATCAGGTGGTAAAAAGGTTTATTTGGAAGAAGAGCCAAAAGTAGCGGCAATTGGAGCTGGGATGGAAATTTTCCAACCGAGTGGTAATATGGTCGTTGATATTGGCGGTGGCACAACAGATGTGGCTGTCCTTTCAATGGGTGATATTGTTACAGCACAATCGATTAAGATGGCTGGTGACAAATTTGACGGAGAAATTCTTCAATACATAAAGAAAAAGTATAAATTGCTAATTGGAGAACGTACTGCGGAAGATATTAAGATTAATGTTGCAACTGTTTTTGAAAATTCACGTAAAGAAGAAATGGATATTCGCGGTCGTGATATGGTTTCTGGATTACCACGGACGATTACCGTTTATTCAGATGAAATTGAAGGAGCACTAAGAGAATCAGCAGCATTGATTACCCAGGCTGCCAAATCAGTTTTAGAACACACACCACCAGAATTATCCGCAGATATCATTGATCGCGGCGTTATTTTAACAGGTGGGGGCGCATTGATTCACGGTATCGATCAATTGCTAGCAGAAGAATTAAAAGTTCCTGTTTTTATGTCAGAAGAACCAATGAATTGTGTTGCTAAAGGGACAGGCATCATGTTAGAAAACATTGATAAAATTGAACGCAAAAAAATCGTTTGATCCATGCCTATAGAAAAGGAACCTAATTTGTCTATCTATTTACCCGTTATTTTAATGTTTTAAACCAAATTTTTAAAAGGGGGCCTTGAGACATTGCTTAGAGGATTTTATACAGCAGCGAGTGGAATGATTGCCCAACAACGGCGTCAGGAAGCATTGTCGAATAATATTTCAAATGCAAATACACCTGGTTATAAAGCGGATCAGCCAACATTGCGTGCATTTCCTGAGCTACTGATGCAGCAAATGGGATCACGTCAAGTTCCGACAACGAAAGGGTTAAATTTGCCGGTGCAGCAGGACATTGGCTCGTTGAACACAGGGGTTTATGTCCAAGAAAATGTGCCAAATTTTGCCCAAGGTGATATAAGAGAAACAGGTATTTCTACTGATATGGCACTCATTAACGGGGAATTGCCTGATGAAACGGGTTCGCTTTTCTTTTCGGTACAAAATGAAGCAGGTGAACAGCAGTATACACGAAATGGTAATTTTACTGTAGATGGACAAGGTTTTCTCACGACAAATCAAGGATATTATGTTTTAGATCAGACTGGAAATCAGATCCAAACAGGTGGATTGGAATTTACGGTTACAGAAAATGGAGCTATCCAAGTTGGTGGGCAAACGATCCCATTAGGCATTGCTTATACAGCTGATGCGAACGCCTTAGAAAAGGTAGGTAATGGCTTATTCGCTGGTGAGGCTGATGCAGTACCGGCTGGAGCGACATTTACTGTAAAGCAAGGATTTTTAGAACGTTCCAATGTTGATGCATTGCAGTCAATGACGGAAATGATGGAATCGTATCGTACTTTTGAAACAAACCAGCGTGTCCTGAAGGCATACGATGAAAGCATGGGAAAAGCTGTCAGTGAAATTGCACGGTTAAGTTAGGAGGATATTTATGTCAAGAACAATGATCCAAGCGGCGGTAACAATGAATCAATTACAGAATAAGCTTGATTTAATTGGCCATAATTTATCAAATAGCCAAACAACCGGATATAAAAATCGCCAGGCAGACTTTTCCTCGCTGTTGTTTCAGCAAATGGATAATATGACAGACCCCGCTAATGCAGAGGGGCGTCTAACTTCTGATGGCGTGCGGATCGGCTCGGGGGCGAAGCTAGGCCATACGAACATTGACTTATCACTTGGCTCCTTGAAAGAAACAGGCCGCTCATTGGATACGGCATTGCTAAATGAAAACCAACTATTCCAGATTCAAGTTACCGATAACGGGGTTACAGAAACACGCTATACCCGGGATGGGTCTTTCTATTTAAGCCCGATAAATAATAATCAAGCGGTAATGTTGACAACAAAAGACGGCCATCCTGTTATCGGTGAAAATGGCCCGATAACATTTGCCGATGGATTTGATGGCATCGACATTCAGCCAAATGGACAAATCCTTGTGAAACGCGGTGATCAAACAGAGGCCGTTGGGAAACTCTCAGTAGTTGAGGCTGTTCGCCCACGACTGTTAGAAGCTGCTGGTCAAAATGAATTCCGCTTACCTGATTTGGATGCGTTAGGTTTTAACTTTGCTGAAATTATTCAAAATACAGACCCGAATGCAGACATTTTAAAAAGCAAGACACTGGAGCAATCGAATGTTGATATTTCTAAACAAATGACAGATATGATCATGACGCAACGATCCTACCAATTTAATGCACGGACCATTTCGATGAGCGATCAAATGATGGGACTCGTTAATCAGCTTAGGTAGTGATATTGACGAATCACGAAAAAATCACTATAGTAGTTTTATAGAAATGATATCCTAAGATCGGAAATTCACTTTTTCAGATTTTGCTAGCGTCATTGAAAAGGCTATCCAAGAATTGTAGAGATTCTATGAATGGTTACATCATGAACCCTGCAAGGAAATAAGGAGAACCGTGCCATGTCCACTAACCAATCGAAGAAAAAGACTGTTAATGAAGAACAGCCCAAAAACCGGTTTCTGAACGAATTGCGTAAAAAGGGAAAACGCGTACGCTGGCGGCTGACTGCATTGTTAAAAATACTAAAAAAGAAATTGAAACAGCTGCTGGACAACCTACAGAAGTTGTGGAAAAAGCTAAAAGAAATAATAAAAGAGAAGCTTGCGAAACGTCGAGAAAAGAAACAAGCAAAGCGGGAAAAGAAAGCAAAAGAGGCTTCGGAAAAAGATACCCTTGATCCAGTAGAAGAAGAAACAGTTAAAAAAAGCAAACCCGAACCGACAACAGAAGAAACGTCGGAAAAGAAAACCCGTAAACAGCAAAAGCAACAGCAAAAAGCAGAAAAGAAGAAAAACAAGAAGCCAAGACGACGTATCTTTCCAATTTGGCTGCGGATCATTGTTGTACTGCTTTTTCTTGCGGGGGCATTAATAATCGGGGCAATGGTTGGTTATGGGGTTATCGGCAACGGCAAACCATCAGATGCACTGGAAAAGGAAACATGGCAGCATATTATTGATATTGTTCTAAAAGAAAAATGATGATCACAAAGCATGGATACAAACGCGTAACCATGCTTTTTTGAATAATAAAAAGGCATAAAATTTGGCTCTGTGTTCACAGGCATGATGAGCTACGTCCAGCCCCAGCCTTAAACTGTAGCGAGACTAAGAATCATGCTTCCCTTTAACGAATCGATAAATCAACACTATCAAAGCAACAACGAGTAGAATATGCACGAGTCCACCGGCAATTTTAAATAATAAGCCAAGTGCCCATAAAATAAGTAAAATGATAATAATAGTCCAAAGCACCGCAATGCCCTCCTTCCAACGTTAACTTGTCCTATTTCTGTTTTTTATATGCATGACAGAAGTGCACTAGTACATATTCGTTTCCCTGTTTGTTGATGAATTTAATCTATTAGGGGATCCTTTTATCAAAACAAAAGCCGATACCCCGAACCATTTCATCCATATCCAAATTTTCTGGTATAATAGGAAAAAGCATACATATAAGGAGCGATTTTCATGGATATTCAACAAATAAAAGAGATCATCCCACATCGCTATCCATTTTTATTAGTGGATAAGGTAACGGAAATGGAAGAGGGAAAGCGTGTTGTCGGGGTGAAAAATGTAACGATTAATGAGCCGTTTTTCCAAGGACATTTTCCCGATTACCCAGTGATGCCAGGTGTTTTAATCATTGAAGCATTGGCTCAAGTTGGGGCAATCACGATGTTAAATAAGGAAGAAAATAAAGGTAAAATTGGTTTCTTAGCTGGTGTTGATAAATGCCGCTTTAAACGTCAAGTAAAGCCTGGCGACCAGCTGAATTTGGAAGTGGAAATTACCCGCCTAAAAGGACCAATTGGCAAAGGAAAAGGGACTGCCACAGTTGATGGAGAAATTGCCTGTGAAGCAGAAATAACCTTTGCGATTAAATAGGGTTTTTGAACAGAGAAAATTCACCTGTTATGGGCCGCTTTAAGGATGGTAGCGGGTCTCATTTTTTCCATCAGGCTGTTTTCTAAAAGATTGTTGAAGAAATATCAAAGCATATATTTCCTCATAAGCAGCCCGTATACACGTAGACTCCTGGGGGATGAGAGGCATAGGTGAGACCCCGCAGTGCGTTAGCACGAGGAGGCTCTCCAGCCGCCCCCGGAAAGCGAAGTGTATACGGGCTGCGGGGCAGATAGCAACAATTTATGCGAAAACAGCCTTCCATTACAATAGCCGTATATCAAGTTTTTCCGATATTAATTTCCGGTATTTATCGAACTGATGAATTCCTTTAAAATTTGCCAGCATTCCTTGCATGACAATTTTTTTAGAATCGGTTTTTTTAACCTCGGAAATAAGGAAGTCAATGACACCTTGCAATTCATTCACTGTTTCCTTTTTTAAGTCTATTTCATTTAGAATTTTTTGCATGTCTAGCAAGTAGTTCATGACCTCTTTTTTTGCCAATTCTTCTGGTGCCTTTATGTCGGAGAAAAGCGGCATGACCTTTTCTTTGGTTAGCAATGGTTCTTCCTTGTTGGTGATTAACGGAAGGACGATATCATCCAGACGTTTTATAAGAAACAGTGCCAGTTTTGGGATTTTGATCGAAACTGTATCTTGAATTAACACCTGCAAATAACTGTTTCTAATCCCCTCAAAAATCGTTTCAATATCAATTATATAAGGTTTTACCTCTTCACCGTAGATGGCGGTAAGGTTTTTTTCATACCATTTGTGCACTTCCAATTGCATAAACCGGATAAAATCATACAATTGTTTGTTAAATGTTATTGCTTGTTCTTTCAATTGGGTAAAAATAAAGTTTTTGTGGTTTAATACTTCGTAAAACTGTACTTCCATTTGGTTGATAAAATTTTCCTTTGGATTGAGCTGTTCGTCAATTACATTTTTAATTCGTTCGTTCATTAACTCGTAATAATACCGAAATATTTCAACTAACAGCTCATCTTTTGATTGGAAGTGTAAATAGAACGCACCCTTGGAAACATTACTTTTATCGGTGATCTCCTGAATCGATGTTGAATAAAATCCTTTGTCAGCAAAAAGATCAATGGAAGTAATGATTATTTTTTTCTTCTTTTCATTCATGAACCCACGTCCTTTACCTATTCATCCCACCTCAAGCGGGCAGTAAAAACGCTCATTAAGAAACGTTTATGATTTTTTTGACCGGTTAGTCATTTCTATTGTGACTTTAGTTTATCGTATCAAAAGTATTATGGGAAACACAACTTTTTAAACCAAAAAGTCTGGGTGAACGGAAATTATTAGTTGCATGTCAGTCGTATATCAGTTATATTGGATATTGTGTATTATGACCAGTCAGTCATAAAATAAAAACGAACGGAGTGTACTTTTTGAAGAAAATTATCAATTTCTCCCTTAACAACAAGTTTGCCATATGGATTTTAACCATTATGGTTGTTGTTGCGGGTTTATATTCAGGCCTTCATATGAAACAGGAAACGATGCCGAATATTACAATGCCAAACGTTTCCATCGTAACTACCTATCCAGGGGCAGCACCTGATGAGGTTACGGATAAAGTTACGGTACCAATTGAACAACGGGTGGAAAATTTAAATGGCGTTGAGCTTGTGAACTCAACATCATTAGCAAATGCATCGTCTGTTCAAATTCAATATGACTTTGACAAAGATATGGACGAAGCAACAACTGAAGTGGAGGAAGCTTTAGCAGATCTCTCTCTGCCGGACGGCGTTGAGGATCCGGAAGTTTCTCGTTTAAGTTTAAATGCTTTTCCAGTTATGGCGCTAAGTATTAGTGATAAGGATCATTCCCTAGAGCAATTGACGAAGCGGGTTGAAAATGATGTGCAACCTACTTTAGAGGGATTGGATGGCGTTTCTGATGTCCAAATTACGGGGCAGCAAGTACAAAAAGTAACGATTGATTTTGATGATGCTAAACTAAACAAATATGGCTTAACAGAAGACAAAATCAAACAGCTTATTCAAGGTTCTGATGTTTCGTTTCCATTGGGTCTAACCAATTTTGATGGCGAAGTGAAAAATCTGGTCATTGATGGAAATGTTGCAACGGTTGATGACTTGCGAGCAATAGAAATTCCTGCTGTACCACAGTCAGCATCTCAAGGCGACATGTCTCAGCAAGGAGCAGAGCAACAAGGTGGTGCGGCCCAGGGGACACAACAACAAAACAAAGCGGCCCAATCAAATGGTGCCAATCAACAAACACAGGCCCCAGCAGAAATTCCAACTGTCCAATTGGATGAACTAGCTGATATAGAAGTGGTTGGAGAAGCAGAATCCATTTCCCGAACAAATGGTGAAGATTCTATTGGGATTCAAATTGTCAAGGCCCCCGACGCGAATACCGTTGAAGTTGTTAACAATGTAAAAGACGCTATTGGTGACTTTGAAGATGATTACGGTCTTACGGTAACGACTACGTTTGACCAAGGTGAACCAATTGAAGAATCGGTTAATACGATGCTAAGCAAGGCATTATTTGGTGCCCTATTTGCGATCGTGATTATTTTGCTTTTCTTAAGAAGTATAAAAACGACCTTAATTTCCATTGTTTCGATTCCATTATCCTTATTAATGGCAGTGTTCCTGCTGGATCAAATGGACATCACCTTAAACATTATGACATTAGGTGCATTAACCGTGGCAATTGGTCGGGTAATTGACGACTCGATTGTTGTTATTGAAAATATTTATCGACGAATGGCCTTATCAGGTGAAAAACTACGGGGACGCAATTTAATCCGGGAAGCAACCCGCGAGATGTTTATTCCGATTTGTTCCTCTACGATCGTTACCATTGCGGTATTCTTGCCGTTAGGTTTAGTAAGTGGACAGGTTGGCGAGATGTTCATGCCATTTGCTTTGGCGGTTGTCTTTGCACTCGCATCTTCCTTGATTGTTGCCGTGACAATTGTTCCAATGCTTGCACATTCACTGTTTAAAAAGGATTTAAACAAAATGGCAACAAATGAAACAGTTCAACACGAGAAAAAGCCGAATAAATTAACAAGAGGATATAAACGCATTCTCGATTGGGCATTAAATCACAAGTTGATAACCTTTGGCGGATCCGTCATTGTATTAGTGCTCAGCTTCTTATTGGTACCAGTTATCGGTGTAAGCTTTTTACCAGATGAAGAACAAAAAATGATCATGGCTACGTACAGCCCTGAACCAGGAGAAACAAGGGAAGAAGCTGAAGAAGTAGCGACTGATGCGGAAAAATACATTAGCAACCATGACGGTGTTACAACCTATCAATTCTCACTAGGCGGCGGTAGCCCAATGGGTGGAATGATGGGAATGGGTGGAGATAATTCCGCGCTATTCTTTATTGAGTATGATTCTGATTTTGAAAACTTTAGTGACGAGACGACAAAAGTGATTGATACCCTTAATAAAAATACAGATAAAGGCGAATGGGGTAGTATTGATTTTGCAAGTATGGGTTCAGGATTAGAAATGTATGTATACGGCGATAATATGGAAGATATCCAAGGTGCCGTTGATCAAATTCTGCCTGTCATGAAGGAAAACGATGATTTGGAAAAAGCGGAATCAAGCATATCAGAAGCCTATGATCAATATACACTAGTCGCAAATCAGAAGAAGTTAAGCCAATCTGGATTGACAGCAGCACAAATTGGTATGAATTTAAGTGATTCAGGTGAAGCTCCAATCCTTACGACGGTAAAACATGATGGCGAAGATGTGAATGTATATATCGAAGTCGATGAGAAACAGTATGACAGTATTGATGATTTGAAGAACTCGGAAATTCAAACACCATTAGGAACGACTGTAAAAGTAGAAGATGTGATGGATGTTGAGGAAGGAAAATCACCAGATACAATTGAACGCAGGGATGGAAAAATGTATGCATCGCTGACGGCTGACATGAAAGGTAATGATGCAGCAGCTATCTCCAAAGATCTGGAAAATGAAATTAGCGATCTGGATTTGCCTGATGGAGTAAACGTTGAATTTGGCGGAGTAACCGAACAAATCAATGATTCATTTACACAATTAGGTCTTGCAATGTTAGCTGCAGTAGCAATTGTTTACTTTGTCCTTGTCGTCACATTTGGCGGGGCATTAGCA
This sequence comes from Virgibacillus sp. FSP13, assembly GCF_054048505.1. NCBI lineage: Bacteria > Bacillati > Bacillota > Bacilli > Caryophanales > Bacillaceae > Virgibacillus > Virgibacillus sp. FSP13. The sequence continues at coordinate 113,345 of NZ_JBSVKG010000001.1, forward strand.
CCATTTGCAATCCTGTTCTCCCTACCATTTACGATCATTGGTGGTCTGGTAGCACTTTGGATTGCCAACGAACCATTAAGTGTATCAGCGATGATTGGTGCATTAATGTTAATTGGAATTGTGGTAACGAACGCAATTGTGCTGATCGATCGTGTTATTCATAAAGAAAAAGAAGGACTTTCAACAAGAGAAGCACTTCTTGAGGCAGGTTCAACAAGGTTGCGACCAATCTTGATGACTGCACTTGCAACAATCGGTGCCCTCATACCACTGGCAATTGGTATGGAAGGTGGCGGTCTTATCTCGAAAGGACTTGGTGTGACGGTAATTGGCGGTCTCACAAGTTCAACGATATTGACGCTCGTGATTGTGCCGATTGTTTATGAAGCACTCGCAAAGTTTCGCAAAAAGAAAAGTGACGAATAAGTAACAACACTGCTAATATCCCGGCATCTGATTTGAGCTGGGATATTAGCTTTTTTAAGGTAGGCTTGTTTCGTGAAGTTTGTTGCTTATTACGTTCGTAGTTAATATAAAATGTGACATAGTATATATCCAACCAATTCACACGGATATAACTAAATAATACTTTTGAATAAGTATGAGTGAATTATTGATGTTCTTACTTCTAAGTTTTACCAGGTATGGGTAAATGCTTCGTTAAAATTTATTCTAATGTATAATTAAACTAAATATATTATTAAAATGAGGTGGTTGTGAAATGACTGCTGATGAGATAATGAAAGCAATCGATGAAATGGACAACGGAGTTTTCTTTGCATCCTGATCCGTACACTACCTTTTTAGAACACTTCTGCTCTTATGTATTACATCAAAAAAGATGGTTAACCTAATGGCGAAAGTGAATATCTAAAGGAGGAATAGGAATGAAAAGAAAATTGTTATTAAAGTTTGGTGCACCAATTTTAGCATTATCACTTGTCGCCGCTTGTGGAAATGATGATAACGATGATCCCGTTGAAGACGAGGCTCCGCTAAATCAAGAGGACGATAACGGTGATCAAAACAATTTGGAAGACAATAATGATCAGAATGACATGAATGATGACAACGGAGACCTCAATGATAATGATAACGGGGATATGAATGATAACGACAACCCAACGGATAATAATGGCGATTTGAATAACAATGATAACAATGACATGGATCAGAACGGTGACATGAACAACAATGATGATAATGCCGATATTGGTAATGGTAGCGATAATAATGACAAAGATAACGATGGCATTACCGATGATAATGATGAGGTAGATGATAATAAGAATAAATAAAAACAAAAACCCTCAATGAGTGAGGGTTTTTTCATTATATTTTGATTCTAATTTGTTCTTAGGTAGGACGAGCCGCGTCCAGCTCCAGCGCCCAGCGACTAGCGAGACTTCCCTCACCTCCGTACGATAAGTCAACATCGGTTTACATCTAAAGGAAGGCCGACTAAAAACGGGCTTTGCGCCCAACGTCGGCATACCCCTTTTGCAGGGGCATGTTTCCTTTATCTCCTACGGCTCAGTCCAGTCCGTACGTCGCTAACCGGGCGCTTGCGCTTTTGTTCTTATATTTTTACATCAATTGCATTTCCAAGTGTTGGGTGGGTTACTGGTACTGCTGATTTCTGCAACATTTCCATCATTTGTTGCCCTTGCTGTTCCATTACCCCCATTGATTTGTCCATAATAGCGAGGCTAGCGTCGGAACGCAATTGACTATTTGCCATAACGACTGACATTGCTGCTACATCCATGTAATATCACTCCTTACCCAAAAAGTGTACCATAATCCGACAATTCCTGCTAATTTGTGAAATATTTTCAAAAAATGAACTATTAATTAGATAATTATTCTTTTGCATAGTACAATAGTCTCATATAAATACAGGAGGACTTTTAAAATGGGGGTTGCTGATTTATATATTTATGAAATAACGCAACAAACAAAAGCGATCATGGGAAAAGATTCTGCCTATTATCGAGCGCGTATTTTGGAAGTTGGCCAGATCAAGGACAAGCTTTCTATACATAAACCGGAGAAAATACTTCAAAACAGTTGCTTAACAAATGGTTCGACATTGGTAGGTAGAAGGACTGCTGTCAAACAAATTCTTAAGACCAGCAGCAAATTGCCGATCCCAGTAATTCCAGAAAAAGATGTATTTATGTTGCCCACAGCCTCAACCAAAAGCAAAGATTGTGTATGGCTCTCCTTTTATCACATCGAATATTATGAACAACGCGATAACCGGACGTATGTATCTTTTTACGATGGCTCAGGTATTTACATCAACTCATCTGAAAGTACGATCGATATGCAAATTAAAAAGGCTAGTCAAGTAATAACGAAAATGAATCGACCAGCAGCATTTGGCTAAGACTGGTAGTGGTAGCTGAAAAGACCTAACATATACTTCTAATCAGAACGGTAGGTACATATTGTTAAGCGTGGGAGATAAGGAAGTTGATCAATGTTGATTGATTTCCTTATTTCTTATTTCAGTGATTTTACGATTGACCGGTCAGTAAACGTTTAATTTCTTTTGACGTTTGTTGCTTTTTCGCACTGCGGGGTCTCACCGATGCCTTTCTTCCCCCGTTAAAAGGAAGGCCGACTAAGAATGGGCTTGCGCTCAGGCGTCGGCATAACACCTATGAAGGGGCATGTATACGGGCTGCTTGTTAGGAAACTCATGCCATAAACGCGTGAACTCGGGCCGAAGCAGGGGAAGCTCGTGCCATAAACGCGTGAACTCGGGCCAAAGCAGAGGAAACTCGTGCCATAAACGCGTGAACTCGGGCCGAAGCAGGGAAAGCTCGTGCCATAAACGCGTGAACTCGGGCCAAAGCAGAGGAAACTCGTGCCATAAACGCGTGAACTCGGGCCGAAGCAGGGGAAACTCGTACCATAAACGCGTGAACTCGGGCCGAAGCAGGGGAAACTCGTGCCATAATCGTGTGAACTCGGGCCAAAGCAGGGGAAACTCGTGCCATAATCGTGTGAACTCGGGCCAAAGCAGAGGAAACTCGTGCCATAAACGCGTGAACTCGGGCCGAAGCAGGGGAAACTCATGCCATAAACGCGTGAACTCGGGCCAAAGCAGAGGGAAAACTCGTGCCATAAACGCGTGGACTCGGGCCAAAGCAGAGGAAACTCGTGCCATAAACGCGTGGACTCGGGCCAAAGCAGAGGAAACTCGTGCCATAATCGTGTGAACTCGGGCGAAAAGAGAAGAAGCATTCAAAAAAGCAACAGTCTTTTAGAAAAGGCCTTTTTAAAAAATAAAGAACTTTTTTGAAACGAACCCATCTAGTTATCCGTATGATAGGGACATATGCTAAAATGAATTAAAATACCTTAAAACGAGAACCTGAGGGTAATGCTACAAGGTAAATAAAGTACATAAATTAGTGGTTTCACCGCCAGTCAAATTGGATAGGGAAAAAAATAAACAAGAGGAGATACATATATGAAAAAGACATTTTTAATCGTACTAGCAGTTGTCTGTTTTGGACTACTCGCAGCATGTAATCAAGATGATGAAACAAAGGAGGATAATAGTGATAAAGTTACAGCTGTGGAGACAGCAAAAGTCGAACAAGGAAATCTCGTAATCAATAAATCAATCTATGGCCGTACCGCTCCAAAATCGTCAACGCCAATTATGGTAGCAAATCCAGGTGAGCTAACAACACTTAAAGTGGAAAATGGGGATGCCGTTGATGAAGATGATCTGATTGCAGCCGTTGGTGGACGCAATATTTATGCACCAACGTCTGGGGAAATCGCTAATTTAACTGCAGAGGAAGACTCCGTTGTGTCTAATTCCGACCCGCTCGCAGTAATTATTGACCTGGATTCGTTAAAATTGCAATTCACTGTTACAGCAGATGAATTGAAGTTGTTTGATAAAGAAGCAACTTATAACGCCATGATCGATGGTGAAAAAATCGAAGCAGAAATTACGTCGATTGCGAAACTACCAAATGATACGGGATTATATCCTGTAGAAGCGACAATTGACAACGATGATGATGCCTTTTTACCAGGTGTTGTCGCTGAACTGCAAATTCCGGAGAAGAAAGTGAAAGATGCGATTATCGTACCAACAGAAGCGATCATAGAAGAAGGCGGTGAATCGTTTATTTACGTTGTCGAGGACAATAAAGCTGTAAAAAAAGATGTCACTGTTAACGAAACCCAATCTGACCGGTCCGCTATTAAAGGGGAAGTGAAAAAAGGGGAAAACGTTATTATAAGTGGACAGCTGACATTACAAGATGGCAGTAAGGTGAACGTTGTGAAAGAGGGGAATGCATCGTGAAGCTAGTAAATACCTCTGTCAAACGTCCTGTTGGCGTCATCATGATCGTGCTAGCGATTCTTGCGCTAGGTCTCGTATCGATGCGCAACCTTGTCATCGATCTATTTCCGAAGATTGATTTACCTATTGCTGTTGTCGCAACAACGTATGAAGATGCCGCGCCACAGGAAGTTGAGAATTTAGTCAGCCGTCCGATTGAATCATCTGTCAGCTCGATCGAAGGAATTGAAACTGTGCAAACCCAGTCACAATCCGGATCATCGCTCGTCATGATGATGTTTAAAAATGGTACGGATCTTGACCAGGCATTGCTTGATGTAAGGGAAAAAATCGATCAAACAAAAGGATTTTTACCAGAAGGGGCAGGTGATCCAAGTGTGCTCCGCTTCAGCCCGGATCAATTACCGGTTATGTGGGTAGGGCTGACTGGAGAAGACCCGGCAACCTTAACGAAAGTCGCCGATGATCAACTTGTACCGTTTTTTGAACGTCAAGGTGGGGTTGCATCGGTAACCGTTGAAGGCGGAAAAGAACGCGAAATCCAGCTGATATTAGATCAAGCAAAATTACAGCAATATGGTGTTACAGCACAAACACTTACCCAAGCACTTAACAGTTCGAACCAATCGGCATCAGCTGGTTCCGTTGAAAAAGGAGACAAAGACCTACAAATCCGTGTAACAGGGGAATTTGACTCCATTGATGATATTAAACAAACGATTGTTCAAACCGAAACAGGTGCGACGATTCATGTAGAAGATGTTGCTGAAGTGAAGGACACTTACAAAGAATCGTCATCGACAACACTCGTTAATGGTGAACCATCCATCGTTCTGTCGGTTATGAAAAAGACGGACGGCAACACAGTCGAAGTATCTGACAATGTCAAAGCAGGCATGGATGAAATCAAAGACGAGTTACCTGAAGGCGTGAATTTGGACGTCATTATCGATACATCGGAATTCATTACACTATCGATCAATTCTGTCGTAAAAAATATTATCATTGGCGGGATAATTTCCATCTTTGTTTTGCTATTATTTTTGAAAAGTGTTCGAGCGACACTCGTTATTGGACTATCAATCCCAATTGCGATTATCTCCACATTTACGCTCATGTATTTTACCGGAGAAACGCTGAATGTCTTAACACTCGGCGGATTAGCGCTCGGAATCGGGATGATGGTCGACAGTTCGATCGTTATTTTGGAAAATATTTATTCCTACAGGCAGCGCGGATATAGTCTGTTTGAATCAGCGACAAAAGGGGCCTCAGAGCTAGCGCCAGCCGTTATCGCATCAACCACAACAACATTGGTCGTGTTTTTGCCAATTGTGTTTGTTGAAGGAATCGCTTCTGATCTGTTTACACCATTAGCATTAGCGGTATCTTTCTCCCTAATCGCATCACTTGTTGTGGCTGTAACATTAGTGCCGATGCTGTCATCAAAATTACTATCGAAAGCAATGGAAAACCATGGACGCAGGTATTGGTTCGACCGCTTTATGGATCGAGTCAATAATGGCTACCGCAACGTATTGAAATGGGTATTGAAACATCGCAAGACAACGGTTTTCGGAACCATTGTGGCGATCGTTGCCAGCCTTGCCTTGATTCCATTTATCGGGGCGGAATTTATTCCATCTTCAGATCAAGGCCAAGTTGGAATTCAAGTGGAGGCACCAGCAGGAAGCTCCCTTGACCATACAAATGATATTGTGGAGCAAGTCAATGATAAGCTAGCTAACTATGAGGAAGTAATCGAAACGAGTTTTGTTAGCGTTGGTGGCGGTGGCTTTGGTGCAGCAGGTGGAGGCGGAAATAGCGCTTCATATACCATGCAATTAACCCCATCATCAGATAGGGAAAAATCAACAAAAGAAATTGTCCAGGAAATCAATGATGATGTGCAAAATATTCCTGGTGCAGAAATTGCCGTTAGCGCGATGGATAGCGGAATGAGTATGGGCGACCCTGTCTCAATTCAATTAAGCGGACCAGAGCACGAAGTATTACGGGAGCTTGGCGATCAGGTTGTTGCCCAAATTTCTCAAGTTGATGGTGTCTATAACCCAGAATCGTCCGCAACAGCAGGGGTTCCACAGCAAACAATTACGATAAACGATGAAAAAGCAGCGATGTATGGATTGACACAACAACAAATCACCGGTCAAATTCAGTTGCAATTCACCGGGCAAGTGGCAACGAAATATCGAGAAGAAGGACACGAAATGGATGTTACGCTATTGTATCCAGAAGATGAGCGAAGCAAAATCAGTGACTTGCAAAATATGAACATCCAATCACCATCTGGTACGACAATTCCGCTTGAGGATGTAGCGGAATTCAAGGAAATCCAAGGTCCCGTAACATTAACTCGGGAAAATCAACAGCCACAGATGAATGTCACAAGTGAAATCGTTGACCGTGATCTAGCGAGTATTACAACAGATATTGAAGCAACGCTAGATGACATGAATTTTCCAGAAGGATACAGCTATAATATCGGCGGCCAAGCAGAGGACATGGCCAAATCATTTTCCGATTTGGCAGTAGCGCTCGTATTCTCGATATTCCTGGTATATGCAGTCATGGCAGTGCAATTTGAGAACTTCCTCTTCCCATTAATCATCATGTTCTCCATGCCAGCAACTGTTATCGGCGTTATGCTCGGACTATTCGTAACCGGATTGCCGTTAAGCATCCCAGCATTTATCGGGGTCATTATGCTCGCCGGTATCGTGGTCAATAACTCGATTGTTTTAGTTGATTATATCAATATACTAAGGCGCAAAGGCATCGACCGGTATGAAGCTATATTACAAGCAGGACCAAGCAGACTGCGCCCAATCCTGATGACAACTTTAACAACGATCCTAGGCATGGTGCCATTAGCATTAGCGTTAGGTGAAGGAGCCGAAACACAGCAGCCATTGGCGATCACGATCATATTCGGACTTGGCGTCTCTAGTATCTTTACACTGTTATTGATCCCGGTTGTTTATACACTGTTCGATGATTTGACTGCGAAGATAACGAGAAGGAAGAAGAAAAAAGGGGCATAAGTTTTTTGGGGAAGTAAATAAGACACGAATTGAGGGTACTAATCGTAGGGTGATTGGTGCCCTTGGTTTTTTAATAATGTGTTTTCTATTTGCTAATACACGCGGACGAGGTTGTTGGATTGTAAAATATTCAAACTATTTGTGGTGTTTATGATAAAATGAATATAGATTTGTGTAGATGGCCTCATTAAAATAAATATATCTACTGAAATTGCCCGAAAAAAAATAAACAAAAAGCAATACGGAGGTGACTCAAATGAAATGGGAAGATGTACGTCAAGCCTTTCCAGAGCAATGGGTATTGATTGAGGCAGTACAAGCTTATACGAGTAAGGGGAGTGAACGTATTTTGGAGGAAATTGCTCCCTTAAAGAAATTTTCCAGTTCCCCAGAAGCAATGAGAGAATATCAAGAACTTCATCGAGAAAATCCTACCCGAGAATTATATGTTCTTCATACTAGTCGGGAAAGACCTAATATTATAGAGAGGAAGTGGGTAGGTGTGAGGCGATGGAGATAGGTTATTACTTACAAATATGGAATTAGCCTCCAAGGGCCAGTCGCTGTTCGAGATATGACTGCGAAGATAACGGGAAGGAATAAGAAGATCAGCTTCTCTATTGAGACAATAAGTAGCACATGAATTAAGGGTGCAAATCGCTTTATGATTGGTACCCTAATTTTTTATAAAGCATTTTTTCCTCAACATCGGCGGGCAACTTGAATAAGTTTACTAAAAAGCATTGCAAAAACGGAGGTGGAAGGTTTGAGTCTTTGGTTTTATATTACAGTTATTGTTGGCTTTTCCCTAATTTATTATGGCTATGACAAGAAGAAAAACTATGAATTAAGAATTGCAGAAATGGAGTTGGAACAAAAAAAGTTAGATTTAGAAATGAAAAAAATTGAATGCGGTATATCTGAAGAACAACAGGATGCAAATGAGTAGCACGAATTAACGGTGCTTCAGTCTACTATTTGGAGTGGTCGGTGTACCGTGTAGGAGATTCAAACTGCTTCAAAGGTTTCACTAGTTTCTTGTTTTATAAGTCAATAGGTAAAAGACAATTCTTATTAAGTAAACGGTGCATTACACTGGCGCTTAGTCTAACGCGAAGTTAGGGGCTGTCAGAAAAGAGCACGGATTAACAGGAATGACCAGAACGATGTTGGTAGACTGAGTAAAGAAAAGGGAGGGTTTCATATGGAGGGACTTCAAAAAATGCTGGATTGCATTGACTATATGGAAAGCAATTTAGACAACGATCTTTTTATCGATGATATTGCTGCAATCGCCTGTATGTCTAAATTTCACTTTCAACGGATGTTCAACATGCTAACAGGCTATACCGTGAGTGAATATATCCGAAATCGCCGCATTACAGTCGCTGCACAGGAGCTGGTTCATTCAAATTCCAAGGTGATTGATGTTGCTATGAAGTATGGATATGAGAGTCCTGAATCTTTTACAAAAGCATTTCGGAGAATTCATGGTATCAGTCCATCAACCGCTAGGAAAAATAGTCAATCTTTGAAGGCTTATCCAAAACTCTCTTTTCAAATTCAGCTAAAGGGTGATGTCGAAATGGATTACAAGATTGTGGAAAAGGAAGCTTTTACTGTTGTAGGAAAAAGTATTCGCACAACTACTATTGGTGGCGAGAACAACCGAAAGATAGCTGCTTTCTGGGATGAATCAAATCAGAATGGATTCATAGGGGAGCTTGCTAAAAACTGCGGATCTCTTGGATTAATTGGAATTTGCCTGGATTTTGACAAACAACAAGAAAATCTAACCTACCTAATCGGTGCGGAAAAAAATGGCGAACAAATCCCATTTGACTGGGAGGAGAGACAGATTTCATCAGCAACCTGGGCCGTTTTCCCTGTTCACGGTGCAATGCCTGACGCGATGCCAAGGGTGTGGGAGCGGATATTCTCTGAATGGTTTCCGGCAACTGGCTACGAACATGCTGATGGACCAGAATTGGAGGTATACCCAAGTGATGCCGACCCGTCTTTAGAAGACTACTATAGTGAGATTTGGATACCGTTGAAAAAATAGGGAAGATGCATGCGGGGACAAGGACAATCACTGTTCTTGTTCTTGCTGTTTTTATGTGGCTGCTGATAAAATTTTATGCAGGGCGAGATATGAAATTAAATGCAAACACTGGTGCAATAACTGACGTGTAATGTGAGTTTAAAATAGTACTAGAATAATTACGTATTCGTGAAGGGAGGCTGGTCATTTTGAAAATAAGAACGTTTTTGATCGTGATTATTGTGCTCATGCAATTCTCAACACTTGTAAATGTTACAGTATTTGATGGAGGGTGGGATGGAATTACTTTGGCCTTTCATACAATATTATTTGTTATGGCGATGGGGATTCATGCACAATCTAGTAAAACGGATCGGAGTTAAAATTTACTTAGGAAATTCAAATAATTTGGCTAGTTGACTACATCGGAAAAATTAGGAGGATGTTATGATACTAAACATGTTAATTCCAATCATTATATTGGCTCTACTTGCTGGTGGGGTTTACTTATTGATTAAATTATTTAAAAAGTAGAGGAAACTGGTAATTTCATATACATAGGAGGGGACGTTTTGGAATTTGATTTAATTTGGATAGCTTTAGGAATTGCTGCCGCAGGATATTTTATTGGAGAAGGGCTGAAGAATTTTCAAAATCCGTCTGCGAAAAGCCTTATTGATTCATTGGACAACGATGATGAGCACGAATTAATCAAGGAAACTGACGTACATTATTTAATGGGTATATCGAAGGAAGACGCAAAAACTTTAATTCAAGAGCATGAAGACATACCACACATTCTAATAAATGGTAAGGTGTACTACCCAAAGGAAAAATTGCGTAAATGGTTGTTAAATTTAGGGGAGTGAGCATGCTTCGGTACATTTTTAGGCATCGAAATTATGATAGAGATTAAGGGCGTTGGCACAGTGACCACGCCTAAGATTGCCTCGTTTAAATCCATCATTTTGCTTGTTTCCACATGAGCTTCCGGATTGTCTGATTCACAACCTCCGAAAACATTAATCCAATCGCAATGCCCCCAGACAGCAGCATTACTTTTGCCGATAGTTGAACCGCTGTATAATAATCATTTTCGACAAAATTGCGCATGGCATCATAGGCACTGCCACCCGGAACAAGCGGTATAATCCCAGACACAATAAAAATAATAATCGGCGTTTTGAACAACTTGGCACAAATTTGGCTCAACGCCCCAACAAGCATAGCCGCCAAAACAGTCGCGGGAACAACATCCATCCCTTGTTGAACAAGCAAATAATATAAAATCCAGCCAAGCATACCGACCAAACCACATTGAACTAACGCCTTTCTTGGTGCATTAAATAAAATCCCAAAACCAGCCGCGGCAATAAAGCTGGTTAACAGATGTGCAATGATCGTCATTTGAAGTACTCCTTTTTAAAATTTATAGTATGTGTAATATATCGCCCAGAATTGTGAGCTTATTGCCCGAGATTGCGAACTTATTGCCCGGGTTAGTGAGTGCAACGCCCGAGATCGTGAGTGCATGGCCCGAGATTGTAAGTGTATGGCCCGAGATCGAGAGCATATCGCCCGAGTTCATGAGCGCATGGCCCGAGTTCGTGAATACATCGCCCGAGATTGCAAGTGCATCAACCGGATCCCTGAGACAATACTAATTACAAAAACCCAAACACTACTGCAACACCTGCACCGATCGCAAATGCAGTCAACACCGCTTCAACGCCTTTCGATACGCCAGCGACCAGGTGCCCGGCCATTAAATCGCGCACTGCATTGGTGATGTGTAACCCCGGCACAAGCGGCATCACAGCACCAATGATAATTTTATCTAACTCCACTCCTAAGCCACTATAAACGAATCCAATTGCCATTGCTCCAATCAATAACGAGGCAAAAAACTCCGCGATAAACCGAATTTCGACTAATCGGTCAATCCCCAGCATCGCAGCAAATCCAAACCCGCCAACAACGACCGAGGGCAGATAATCATGCCATATTCCACCAAACATAATTGTAAAGCTGCCGCTGACAAGTGCTGCTGCAACAATTTGCATCCAACCAGGAAATGTTAACTTAGCTTTATCAACCCCATTAAGTAGGGTCAACGCACCGGAAAGTTCCACCTCACCCGCACTAATTTTCCGTGATATATCATTCACGTTTGCAATTTTATGTAAATCAGTTGAACGATTGGAAATCCGAATAAAATTGGTTGATTCCGCAAAATCAGTTGCAAAATTAATACCAGTAGGGGTCGCATAACTCTGGGCATTTTCCAGACCAAACGCCGAGGCAATCCGATTCATGGTATCTTCCACACGATAGGTTTCCGCACCACTCTCCAGCATAATTTTCCCTGCCAGCATGCAAACCTTTGTTATCAAACCAGGATCATTCACGTTAACAACACCTCGCAAACTTGAAAACTTCGCACTAATCCATGCCAATATTATAAGGTGTAATGGTCTCGATTGGAAGGATGACAGGTTGAAATAGTTGCCGATTTCCTTTTGTGAATATCACACGAGGGTATAGAGTATTAACAGGAAATGCAGAGTATCGGCGCCAGCGAGAAAACATCGTCCCGAGAGGAGAAACATCGGCGCCAGAGAGAAAACATCGTCCCGAGAGAAGAAACATCGGCGCGAGAGCGAAAACATCGTCCCGAGAGGAGAAACATCGGCGCCAGGGAGAAAACATCGTCCCGAGAGGAGAAACATCGGCGTCAGGAAGAAAACATCGTCCCGAGAGAAGAAACATCGGCGCGAGAGCGAAAACATCGTCCCGAGAGGAGAAACATCGGCGCGAGAGAGAAAACATCATCCCCAGATACGCCCAGCCCAAAATAACAAAAAGTGCTCCTACCTGATTGTAGCAGCACGCTATGGCTAAAAGCTTTTTTTCCTGTCTAATGTTGCTCATATAAAATCGTTTGCGCTATGCCAATAAAATATTCCGATTCATCAACAATGTGGTCAATGACAACTTTTGCCGTTTGATTGCCAGAAACAGCTTTACTTTCTGTCTTGACTTGCCGGCAAAATTGAATAAAAGCTACACTTTCTTGCAGGCAGAATGATACGAGCTCAAGCACTTGTTGATACAAATTTGGCGAAAGTTGATTGTTGCTCCTGATGACTGACTCAACAAAGCGTTTAACATGTTGATGGGTTGTATTCAATACATCCTCCCATCTTTTCAATGCATCAACAAATTCCTTTTCCAAATTTTGTACAAGTTCCCGCATAACCACCGTATGCTCAGCTTCTTGCTGCTTCCAAAATTCGGTTTCATCTAAAACCCTTAGTGGCATCTGACTTCCATAATAATATTGCACCCGACCAGCCCCCTAATTGTGTAAATTAAAGATGTCCAATAATATGTATGCTTGTAACGGGGTGATCATGTTATGAAAGGAGTAAGATCATCACCCATTTACCCACTTTTTCATTTAACTTATCATTTTACAATAATAATAACGTATACTATTATAGTGAGTAATCACTCATTATTTATAACGTAAACAACGAATACAACCGGAAACATGCATTAGATCATCAAGTCGCTTGGTATGTCATTTTACATAATTTGGCGTGGTGATTTTTCATGATGAGTTGGGCGGGCTCATTTTGCACAGCGCTCCAGCTAGTTATCACGGAAAATTAAGGCACTCGCTCCGCAATGTAACATAAGAGAACGATGCACGTGTCATGTGGCATATGGCGTTGGAAAAAATATAAGGAGGTTCCATCCATGTCATCATTCGTTACTTTAAAAAACATTCAGCACAGCTACGGGCAGGAAACGGTAATAAAAAATGTTGATTTGTCGATTCCGAGTGGGCAGATTTTCGGGTTGCTTGGTCCGTCTGGTTCAGGGAAAACGACGCTTGTGAAAATTATCATCGGTTTGCTTGAATCAAGTAATGGGACGGTTTCAATCGATGGTCAACAGATGCCGTCATTGCAGGCCATGGAAAATGTTGGCTACATGGCTCAGTCTGATGCTTTGTACAGTGAATTGACGGCTAAACAAAATCTTAGCTTTTTTGCTAGCATTTATCGGATTCCAAAGAAACAGCAAAAGCAGCGAATCCGGGAAGTAGCGGAAATAGTTGATTTAACTGGAGAACTTGATAAGCCGTTGGAATTGTATTCAGGCGGGATGAAGCGGCGCATGTCACTTGCGATTGCACTGCTGCACAAGCCGAAATTATTGATCCTTGACGAGCCGACTGTTGGGATTGACCCGGTGCTTCGGGAGTCTATTTGGCGAGATTTAAAAAAATTGCAGGATGAGGGCACGACGATTATTGTGACCACACATGTGATGGATGAGGCGGAAAAATGTGATCGCCTAGCATTGCTAAGGGATGGCTATTTAATTGCCAATGGAAGTCCAGATGAATTAAAAACAGAAAGCAGTTCAGAAACATTAGAAGAAGCCTTTTTGCATTATGGAAAAGGTGTGAGCACACAAATCTGAAAGGGAGCACTTTCTTAGGAAGGTTCGCGCTCCAAGTATAAAACGTCTCATGTATGAAAGAAGTATGTTTCCTTGAAAAAATGCGGGCACTCAAGGTACACGCTACCTAAAGAGGTCAGTCTTTTAGCATGAAAGGCTGTATTTCACATGAAAAAGCACTTGATCTCCTGCAAGAAAAAATACCCACACAAATAAATTAAATTGGAGGTGTGAGCTTGCGAATACGTGCGATTGTCAAACGGATTTTTCAACAATTCATTCAGGATAAACGCAGCCTGGCATTATTGTTTATTGCACCATTGTTTGTACTGACATTGCTGTGGGTTGTGTTGGACATGGACCAATACGAACCAACGATTGCGGTTACTGGTGTGCCGGACAGAATACAGACCATTTTGGAAGATGAGGATGCGACCATTGAGCAAATGAATAAGGAAGAAGCAGGGGAAGCCTTGGAGAACAAGACGATCGATGCACACTTAACTTGGGAAGGAAAGCAAGCCGAAATAACAATGGAGGGAAGCGATCCTACTGCGACAAAGGCTGTCCAGCAGCTATTAAGTCAAGCATCGAAACAGATGAATCCCAACGCACTTGATCTGGACGTCCAATTTCTGCATGGATCAAGCGATTTACAGTTATTCGATAACATTGGCCCCGTATTGATTGGCCTTTTCGTATTCTTCTTCGTTTTTCTATTAAGCGGGGTATCGTTTTTGCGTGAGCGTACACAGGGAACCCTGGAGCGACTGCTGGCAACTCCACTAAAGCGCTGGGAAATTGTCACTGGCTACATGGGTGGTTTTGGTATTTTTATTATTTTACAATCCATTATTATCGCTGTCTATTCCATTTACGTATTAGACATGTATATGGCAGGTTCGATTTTTGCCGTATTGGTTATTGCCTTTTTGTTGGCAATCGCTGCTCAAAGTTTGGGGACACTTCTTTCAGCATATGCCAAAAACGAATTCCAAATGATCCAGTTCATCCCAATTGTCGTCGTTCCACAAGTATTCTTTTCCGGGGTTTTTCATACAGATCAGGTTGGCTGGATCGATACAATCGGCAAAATCATGCCACTGACATATGGCGGTGATGCTTTGAAGGAAATTATGATCCGCGGTCAGGGCCTCACATCCGTTATGGGAGATATTTGGGTATTAATCGGCTTTTCATTAGTATTTGTTTTGCTCAACATCGTAGCATTGAAACGACATCGGAAATTATAGATTAGGAGAGATAGCAATGTCAGATAATCAATCGACATCCCGTTCCATGACAGCGGTACTAAAACAAACAGAAAAAATGACACCAAAACAAATCAAAATTCTGGAAGCGGCAATTGAACTCATTGCGGAAAAAGGGTATGCTGCTACGTCAACAAGTGAGATCGCCAAACGAGCTGGCGTAGCAGAGGGCACGATTTTCCGCCATTATCGAACAAAAAAGGATTTGCTCATTTCCATCGTGAATCCGGTAATCATACAATTCATGGCACCTGCTTTAGCTGAAAAATTTGTTGAAGAAGTATTCCGTGAACCACACACAAGTTTTGAAGACTTTTTATATCTGTTTATTAAAAATCGTTTTGAATTCGTTCAGTCTAATGTCTCGCTAATAAAAATAGTCGTACAGGAATTAGCGTTTCATCCGGAAATCCAGGCTGCGTATAAAAAAGTAGCACTAGAAAAGGTTATCCCGGCCATTAATCAGACCCTAAATTTGTACAAAGAAAAAAATCAACTGAAAAACATACCTAATGACAGTATCATCCGGATGATGGCCCCAACTGTTATTGGTTTCTTGATTACACGTTTTATCATACGACCAGATAAAGAATGGGATGATGAAGCAGAGATGAAGCTGACTGTTGAGTATATTTTGCAAGGTGTGGGAGAACAGTTGACATAAACTTCAGAAATCAATTATGATGAAGCTAGGAAACTAATACAATAAAATATTCCTGCATATAATATTACCACGATACGTTTAAAGGTGGTGGTTATAATATGTGCAGTGAAAATGAGGGGGCTAAAAAATTGACAACTGCCCAAGTTAGGAAACATTCGGCGGTGAGATCTATTAAGAGACATCGGGATCAGATAAATGCTATAAAAAACCGACAAACGGCTTCTGTTCTGGATATGAATGAATTTCAGAAACAACATAGCAGTAAAACACCAAAGCTAGATGAGGAGGGAAATATTGTGTTAGATCCGCATAAAAAGGATGACTGTCTTTGGATGGATGACGAATGAGGCCTGGGGAAATATTTGAAGGCTATTTCAAATATCAAAATAGCGATATTGGTAAATACAGGCCTTTTCTTGTTCTACAGTCGGATGATACTAGAGCCCAAGCGCTTATTTGTAAAATCACCACCAGTTACCCTTCAGCTTCGTTTCCGCATCGTGTTCCAATTTCTCGCTGGCAAGAAGCTTCTCTTCAAAAATTTTCTCATGCACAGGTTGATAACAACAAAATTGTCCCATATCATATACGAAAAAAATACATCGGAATGATCAATAATGAAGATTATAAAACCATTATCGGTTATTTTGTTTGGTTATACCCTATTTAAGTTTGCTTGCCAATATGGAGTCAACTTTAACTATATTTAGAAATCTCCAAATGGGGATACGCTTTTTTACAAAAAATATCTTGGACACTAACAAGTGATTTGCGATGAACAAAAAAAGCAGGAGCACCTGCCCTGCGTCAAAAGTATATTTAAAAAGATCAGCATATTTTCCCGTGCGGTTTACTTAGAAGGATGATTATCGGTTGTAGACGCTCGTAATTGATAGGAATTTCTCCCCGCATTTTTGGCTTCATAGAGCGCAATATCAGCATTTTTTAACATCGAAAATGCAGTCGCGTCTTGTGCTGGGGCCATAGCTATACCCATGCTCGTGGTAACTTTTAAAGAATTACCATGTAAATTCCACGGCCGCTGCATCGCTTGTTGAATGTTTTTCGCTATCGTTACAGCATTTTCGGCTGAACCAATACCAGGTAAAAGGATAACAAATTCATCGCCGCCAAGTCTGGCTACTATATCACAATCACGGATCGTCTCCCGTACCCGTTTGCCAAATTCCTCAATAACTTCATCCCCAATATCATGGCCCATTTCGTCATTGATGCTCTTGAAATGGTCAATATCCATCATGATAACGGCTAATCCATTCTGCTTTTCCGTGTATTCCTTCAACGAGTTGGCTAAACATTCCTTAAATAAACGCCGGTTCGGTAAACCAGTCAGCGGATCATGTAGCGCAAAATGTTCCAGTTGCCGTTCGTATTCCTTTTGTAGACTAATATTCCTCGTCAGCACGACCATATGTTTAAATGTACCTTGATTATCAAAAACCGGTGTACCGTGTGCTTCACACCAAATAGGCTCTTCCTTATGATTGTATTGCTTAAACTGTACGGTAAACGATTCCTCATTTTTAATCGATTGTATGACTACTTTATCCATGGTCATACGATCGTCAGGATGTACATTATGAAGAAAAAATTTTCCGACATATTCAGGATGGTTAAATCCTAGTATATTTTTATAAGAAGGAGAAACATACATAATCTTTCCTCTATCATCAAGCAAGGTGATCAAATCTTGAGCATGCTCCGCAATGATGCGAAAACGCTCCTCACTTTCTTCCAGTTTCTTTATCAATCTAGCAACATCTGAAATATCTCGTAAAATACCATATATCCCGGTAACTTGTTCATCTATGATTAATGGCGTCACTTTTAAGGAAAGTTCAATTCGTTGCCCTGATTTGTTATGAATCTCCAGGCGTGAATTTTTAGTGGTGCCAGTTATTGCCTGCTTAAACAATCTTTTTAATAGGTTGGCATCTTCTTTAACGACCAAAGAATTTAAAGTGGTCCCAACAAGTTCTAGCGGTTCGTAACCAGTGACACTTTCAACAGCGATATTTCCATCCACAATTCGGCCATTTAAATCAAACAAAATGATTGCGTCCGAATTATGATGAAACAATGACTGGTAACGTTTATTACTTTCCTGGAGCTTGTCCCACGTCTCTTCCATTTCCAATCGGGCATTTTTTTCCTTGGAAATATCCTTAACAACTGCCACAATTTGCTTACATTGGTTTTGCTCATCGAACAAGGGTGTTAATGTCGTTTTAGAATAGCTTCTTTCATCTTTGGAAGACACATAGGAATCCTCATAGGTCACGGTTTCACCAGTGGTTATTACCTTCTTATATTGTTCGAATAAAAAGTTTCCCGTTTCCTCTTTATAAACGTCGCGAATGGATCTACCAACAGCATTCTGACTCAGCCCAGTTTCATCCATTGCAGCCCGATTCAAAAAGTCATAAATAAAAATAGGATCCCGTTCAACACGAACAACAAATACCATATCACTAATTCCGTCCATCAATATTCTATCAAATGTAGACTCCATTCAATTATACCTTTTCCCTTCCTTCATGTCGTAAAAAATGTGTAGCAATCTTAGTATAACGAGATAGGCTGATTAATCAATCATTTCGTTCGTTTTTCGCGAAAATTTTTATCTGCTCAACCAGCGCCTGTTTAGCAGAGTCATCAGTTAAAAAGTCAATGCCATAATTCGTTGTGGCACCTACCTTTTTATTCCAAACAATAATACCGATGAAGTTGAATTTATTACCATTCAATGCAAAAGAGATCGATAAATGGATTGACTTATCGATTGTATCAGGCAGGTTCAACTCCGAATTCAATTTTACTCCCTCTGGACTAATATCAATTATCTTCGCTTCTCCTTCAGAAGTTTCGACCGAATGACCATCAATTTCTTTAATTTGAAAAAGTGCGGAAATCGGCTCATCAAAGGTATAGCGAAAAGGCTCTTCTCTCTTATACCTCATCGTGAATGCCCACCTGAACTATTTGCTCTCCACCTTGAAGTTTTTCAAAAGCAATTCCTCTTCTATTTAATTCATCTGTTAACAAGTTTAGAAAATCCCGGTCCAATTTTAATTCCAACGCTTTAAAATAGGCGTCTAATAACGCATTATCACTTAAACACTGCATGTCCATTACTTCTCCCATTCATATTTTTCAGTTCCTTTAGACATAAAAAAGTTTCGATGCCTTCTGCTGATCCAATTCGAAAGTCACCGAAAACTACTTCACCATAACAAAATAACCATAACTTCGCATGAGTCATTTTACCTATAACGGACGAAAAATTATCTACTTCAATAAGCAGCAAAGCCTATTGAAGGAAAAAACCTGCCATTATCGAATTAAATGTCATGTGTCTGTCAGTAGTGAACTGTAATTTTATAGTATTATTTATCCGGATTTGTAAAAAATAAACCTGGTATATCGGCATTTGGAATTGTAATTTTATGGAGGTAATGGTGTGGGGAGAGTGCGTTTGGCTAAATGCGGAAGAGTGGGACCGAGAAACATCAGCGCGAGGGAGAGAATATCGTCCCAAGAGAGGAAACATCGGCGCGTCAGGAGAAACATCGTCCCGAGAGAGGAAACATCGTCCCGAGAGAGGAAACATCGGCGGGAAAACGAAAACATCGTCCCGAGCGAGGAAACATCGGCGCGAGAACGAAAACATCGTCCCGAGAGCGAGAAACATCGGCGCGTGGGGAGAAACATCGTCCCGAGAGAGGAAACATCGGCGGGAGAACGAAAACATCGTCCCGAGAGCGAGAAACATCGGCGGGAAAACGAAAACATCGTCCCGAGAGAGGAAACATCGGCGCGAGAACGAAAACATCGTCCCGAGAGCGAGAAACATCGGCGGGAAAACGAAAACATCGTCCCGAGAGCGAGAAACATCGGCGCGAGAACGAAAACATCGTCCCGAGAGCGAGAAACATCGGCGGGAAAACGAAAACATCGTCCCGAGAGAGGAAACATCGGCGGGAGAACGAGAACATCGTCCCGAGCGAGGAAACATCGGCGGGAGAACGAAAACATCGTCCCGACAGCGAAAACATCGGCGCGAGAACGAAAACATCGTCCCGAAACCGAGAACATCGCCGCCCCCGCCAAACATCGCCCCGAAAACGCAGCACTCGCAGCATCCTCCCAAACCCGACCCTCCCATGCAACACTTGTATACCATCCTACACTACCAAATCCTCACAAAATAATGCGCTTCACTCAATTCAACAGCCACATTCGCCAATTTCTCCATTATAACCGCATATATCGTGCTACTTCGTGAATTGCGATAAAATTCATACTTTGGTATAAATGAATGGTAGAAAAAATTTTACGAAACACTAAAGGAGTTCAATCATTATCATGGAAGAACGACAGAAACTGAAAAAGTCATTAAAACCTCACTGGGTCTGGGCAATTGCCTTGGGATCATCAATCGGCTGGGGTGCATTTGTCCAACCGACCGTCTGGATGGCAGATGGTGGACCAATTGGTGTTATTATTGGATTTTTAATCGGTGCAGCGTTAATGATGTTAATCGCTGTTAGTTATGGATTTTTAATTAAAAGCTTCCCCGTTTCAGGCGGTGAGTTTGCATATTCCTTCGTTAGTTTAGGCCGCACGCACGCATTTATCTGTGGGTGGTTTTTGACCCTCGGCTACATATGTATTGTTGCTCTCAATGCATCTGCATTCGCATTAATGTTCAAATTTGTTTTCCCAAAACTTATTGAAAATCTTCACCTCTATCAAATTGCCGGATGGGATGTCTATGGCATGGAAATAATTATTGCATCACTAGCACTCGTTATTTTCGGTTATCTCAATGTTCGTGGCACCGGATTAACCGGCCGCATGCAATTTATCTTTTGCGTGATCATGCTTGTCGGGGTGCTCGCGATCACATTCTCAATCGGCGGAAGCGCTGGGACATCATTAGCTGATATCAAGCCATATTTCCCATCGAACACATCAACATTTGCTGCGATTATCTCAATTGTTGCGATCGCACCGTGGGCATATGTTGGCTTTGATAATGTTCCACAGGCAGCGGAGGAATTCAAGTTTTCATCTAAAAAAGCATTTACCCTAATTATTTTGGCGATTCTATTTGCAGCGGTATTGTACAGCTTTATGATCATCGCAACCGCAATGGCTCGCCCATGGGAAGCACTTGTTGCGGAAAATAATCTTTGGGGAACGGCAGTGGCAGTTACGGATGTACTTGGAACGCTTGGTCTAGTCATCTTAGTCGTAGCACTCAGCATGGGGATTTTCACCGGACTGAATGGGTTTATCATTTCATCCAGCCGCCTGCTGTTTGCGATGTCACGTGCGAAAATTTTACCGGAAGTATTTTCAAAAGTTCATCCAAAATATAAAACACCATACGTAGGCATTATTTTCACGGTTATTGTGGCCATGTTCGCGCCGTGGTTTGGCCGTCAAGCATTATTATGGGTCGTGGACATGTCATCAATTGGTGTGTCGATCGCATACTTTTACACGTGCTATACAGCATTCAGCATTTTTAAATGGTCGATGGACAGCGAGTTCGATCCGGCAAAACATGTCATTGCACCAGGCAAAAAATTCATCTCTTGCATCGGCATGCTGGCAAGTTTAACATTTATCGGACTCTTGCTTATTCCAGGCTCACCAGCATTCCTCGGCATCGAATCAAGAATCGCATTAATTGCCTGGGTCGTATTAGGATTTGTGTTTTACCTAGCTAAACGGACAGAATTTAATAAAATACCGAAAGAAGAATTGAACTACTTGATCTTAGGGAATAAGAAGATTGAAGTGGAGAATAAATAGTAAATATGAAAAGCCTTTGTTCCGGTTATAGGGACAAAGGCTTTATGTTTGTTATTTGGGGACAGTTCCTTGCAAAGGATCCCCGGTAATAACGGGAATAACCCCGGTAATAAGGAAGAAAGCTCCGGTAATAACGGGAATACCCCCGGTAATAAGGAGGAGAGCTCCGGTAATAACGAGAATACCCCCGGTAATAAGGAAGAGAACCCCGGTAATAACGGGAATACCCCCGGTAATAAGGAAGAGAACCCCGGTAATAACGGGAATATCCTAGGAAATAACGAAGAAATCCCCGGTAATAACAGGGGAATCCTAAGTAATAACGAAGACTTTTCAAATAATAGTCAAAAGTTATTAGAAATTGCAAGACCAGCAAGAGAGAAGTTCAGGCTTAGACCAGAAGAATTAAGAAGTTTAATATTATTATTATGCTCTGATCGTTTTCTTACATTACATGAACTATCTCAACTACTAAACAGAGAGGCTAGTGGTTTACGGAAAAATCACATCAAAAAACCGGTGAAATTGAATAAGTTAGAACTTCGCTACCCCGACACACCAAGCCATAAGAACCAGGCTTATAAAGCGGTACAGGATATATAAATTTTGGGGGACGGACGTTGGATGGGGCAATTTTTGCGAATGAAATAGGAGATTGGGTAGCAACTCCAGCAATAAATATGCAACTAAAGTATTCCGTAAAAATATCAACCACGTTTCCACTTATGAATGAAAGGATCAAGTCTAGTTACGACTTGATCCTTTACCATTCAGTTTGTATTAGACATACCCAAATCCCTATTCCATACCTTGAAAAAGCAAAACACGCGCTGGTGAAGCGTCTGTTCCTTGGATTCTAAGTGGTGCAGCAACCATAAAGAATTCTCCTTCAGGTACATCATTCAATCGCAAGCCTTCCATGATAATGACGTTGTGCTGGAAGAGCGTACGGTGGGTTGGATGTCCTTCCTGGCTCCGTTCAATCCCGAGTCCGTCAACCCCAACACCTTTTATACCGATGTCTGCTAGATAAGCAGCAGCGTCTTCTGCAACGAAAATGAAATTAAAATCGAATGCATCCTGTAGTGAGTTTTTCGTTTTAAACAGAACAAAATCATTTTTCTCGATCTGAAAAGCTTCAATATCCTTTTTCGTGATGCGATCTTCAACATGTGTTAAATCAAACAATTTAACCTGACCAACTAGATCTTGAATATCGATTGTCTCCATTGTATTGCCGTCATTAATCATGTGCAACGGAGAGTCGACATGTGTTCCGGTATGGAGATCCATCGCAATGCGGGACTCTGTTACATGTCCATTCGTTGCTGTCGTAATTTCCGGCTGTTTCTCCTCTTTATTTTTGTAGACAGGCATTCCTTCAAAAATAGGTGCTGTTACATCGTATAATTTCATCATCGATTGCTCCTTCTTTTCATTATCGTTTTTCTAGTCCTCTGTGATTGGCCACCAGTGAAATCCGTCTTTTTCAAGTAGCTTGGCCGATTCTTCTGGTCCCATTGATCCAGCAGGGTAATTAGGAAAAATCGGTTTATTTGCTGCCCATGATGTCAGAATAGGATCGATAAATGCCCATGATAAGGCAACCTCATCCCAATGGGTAAAGTTTGTTGTATCACCAATCATGCAATCGTAAAGCAGTTTTTCATATGCTTCTGGTGTATTAATTCCGTTAACCCCATTATTCGTATAAGCGAGTTTTATCGGTTCCGCATGTGTTCCAATCCCTGCCTTTTTTGCATTTAAATAAAGGGTGATTCCTTCATTCGGCTGGATATTGATAACAAGCAGGTTAGGGTGCTTTTCCTCTTCATTTTCATAATACAAATTCATCGGAATATCGGTAAATTCTACCACTATTTTTGTTGATTTTTCCTTCATTCGTTTACCTGTACGAATATAAAACGGAACCCCAGCCCAGCGGTAATTATCGATCATGACTTTGCCAGCCACAAAGGTTTCCGTGTTCGACTCCGTTAATTCCGCTGCTTCTTCACGATAACCGCTGACATTTTTCCCGTTTAATTGACCATTTCCATATTGGCCACGGACAAAGTATTCTGCAACATCTTTCGGTTTCATTTGCCGGAGTGCACGCAGGACCTTGATTTTCTCGGAACGAATTTCTTCTGTGGTCAACTTAATCGGCGGTTCCATGGCAAGTAATGCAACCATTTGCAGTATGTGGTTTTGCACCATGTCCCGAACCGCTCCTGAATGGTCATAATAACGTGCTCGATCTTCCACTCCAAGGGATTCACTTGACGTAATTTGCACGTTGGAAATAAATCGATTGTTCCATAGATGTTCGAAAATTCCATTGGCAAAGCGGATCACTTCAATATTTTGCACCATTTCTTTTCCTAAGTAATGGTCAATCCGATAAATTTGCTCTTCATCAAATGCTGCACGAATTTCGTTGTTTAATTCTTTGGCAGATGGCAAGTCATGACCAAATGGTTTCTCAATTACAAGGCGTGTCCACCCAGCGCCATCTTTTAATCCGTGCGTTTTTAAGTTATTGGCAATTCCCCCGAAAAATTCCGGCGCCATCGCTAAGTAAAAAATTCGGTTGCCATCTGTTTGATAGGAATCCTCAAGCTCATGTAGTAAAGCATCCAATTCCTGATAGGATGAAGGCTCTGTCACATCAAACGGGTGGTAATAGAAATGGGATGTAAAGGCAGCCACATCCACATCCTCTTTTGTTGAAAAAGCACTTTCGATCGATTTCGCTACATTGTCACGGAAAATATCGTTTGTCCACGGTCTCCGCGCTGTACCGACAACGGCAAAATCATCGCCAATTTTCCCATTTTGAAAAAGACGATAGATCGACGGGAACAACTTGCGCTTTGCCAAATCACCTGTTGCCCCGAAGATAACGATAACTGCTTTTGGTTGTTGTTTCATATCTGATGCCTCACTTATATGTAAAAATTTGCGCAGATTCACGGGTTCCTGCTGATTTATTGTTTCACTATCCTTTCATCTTACCGGCATTGCCGTTGTAAATCAATGAATCATAATCTCCATTTTCGCAAAATCATTCATAAAAAAGCCCTCATCCCAGGCGGACAAAGGCTTTGCTCTATACAGGCAGCTATTCATTTCCAGCCGCATCATTATCAGCACAATCACAATCCTGCTGCTGTGTTGGCGCAACATCTTGCTCATTCGGGTTTGGATGAACAATAAAGGTTGTGAGGCCAATAACGGCTAACGTGTAGACGAAAATAGCGATACCTACAATTATTTTTTTGGATGTATCCATGGCAACCTCCCCTAAGATAGCACACTTTTTATCCCATCTTTAAAATTATCACAATGGGTGGGGAGTGGCAAGGGAGGTGTATGTCCAATTGCAGTTTATTCCTTCGTATATAATGTATCGATCAAACTCTCACTGGAATGTCCTGTAGAATATTGATTCCATTGAGCTGAGAATTCTTTAATACGCTGCATATCGTATTTATCTTCTTGTATTACACGAATTAAGTCTTCCGTATTTGTCACAATTGGACCTGGAACAAGTTCACTATAGTCTGTCCAAAACCCTCGCGATTGGCTATATTTGGCTAAATCGTAAGCGAAAAAAATCATCGGTCGCTGCAGGAGGGAAAACTCAAATGGAATAGATGAATAGTCGGTTATGAGAATATCGGTGATTACAAGTAGGTCGTTAACATTCGTAACATCTGACACATCATAAACAATGCCGGGATATTTGTTTTGAAAATCGTGTTTAATTGCCGGATGTAATCGCAAAAATAAAACATATTCATCACAAAATTCATCACAAAATTTCTCCACATTAATTGGAATAGTGAAGTTGGCGGGTTCATTATCTCGAAATGTCGGGGCATATAAAACAATTTTCTTTTGATTTGTTATTGGATATTTTTTGCTCAGAGCTAAGGTTACACTTCTTTTTTGAATCGGGTCAAAGAAAAAATCCGTACGAGGTATGCCGCAACGGAAAATTGTTGCATTAGCATTACCAAAGCTTTTCCGGAAAATAGTAACCATCTTATCCGAGCCCACAACAATATGAGTAAACCGCTGATAGACGGCATTAATTCGCTTCTGGGCATGATTTGACCGTTTTTTTAAAGCAGTATCTTCAAGACCGAATCGCTTAATTGCTCCAGCCGCATGCCATAATTGGATACACATTACATTCGGTTTCAGGTTCATTTTCGCTAAAATTCCTAAGTAATTATCGATAAAGATGACCTTTGAGGTTGCCAAATGGTAAACGGACTCTATCCATTGTAAGGGAGATTGGAAATCCAATACTTTTCCGGAAGTAATATTTGAAAAAGGAATGTCACACTTTGGTGTTTTAACAATAGTGAAAGGCTGATTTGTTTCTCTTTCAAGTGCACGAATGGTATATAAACAATTATGGCCAAACGTAGCAACAAAGGTCGTTTTTCGCTGTAAGGGTAATAACTGAAATACGCGAAATATGATTTGAAAAACAGCTAAGTATACAGTAATGATCCATTCTCTAAACATTTTTTCGATTGAAGTCACTCTTAATTTTTGTTGTGGAGATGCCAACTGTTCGCGGCAAATATACAACTTTACAATAATCTTTTAAAAAATCAAATTTACCCTTCCAATCATCACCCATTACAAAGACATCGACATCATGTTTAAGAACATCATCCACCTTTTGATCCCATGAGTTTTCGGGAATTACTTCATCGACAAAACGGATAGCTTCCAAAATGACTTTACGTTGCTCGAAATCGTAATATGCCTTTTTATCTTTAAGTTCATTAAATTTGTCTGTAGAGATGGCAACGATTAAGTAGTCGCCATATTCTTTCGCACGTTGCAATATGTTTATGTGTCCAATGTGCAGTAAATCGAATGTGCCGTATGTGATTACTTTTTTCATGGTATAACCTCCGATAGCTGTTATCGTTACTGTTAGTATGGCAAACTTTTGTGAAATCATGATAAAACAATGTATTCTAATGTTATGCAGATCCTAATGTTTTATTTCCAGAACAAAAGCGAAGCGAAACGATGCTGATCTTATCGTACGAAGGTGAGGGAAGTTCCTTTAGTCGCTTAGCTGGACGTAGCTCATCCTGCCCGAGAGCAAACCAGAGCCGGATTTCATACTCCCTTATTTTTCCATAAAAAAAGACACCGATTATTTGGTGTCTTGGTATTGTCTTTGATTTAATATCTGTTCGTCTTTTCCATATAATGCATTAATAAGTGTTTTACTTGCATCGCCATTTGAGTACGTATTCCATTGATTAGCAAAACCTCTAATGCGCTTCAAATCAAAATGGCCATTTTCAATTACATCAATTAAATCATCCGTATCGGCTACGACTGGGCCGGGGACAAGTGCTTCATAGTCCTCCCAGAACCCTCTTGTTTGTTCATATCTATCCAAATCATACGCAAAGAAAATCATTGGCCGCTCTAACAATGAAAATTCAAATGGGATGGAAGAATAATCCGTTATTAAAACGTCAGTAATTAATAATAAATGGTTAATGTCAGTAATATCCGAAACATCACATACAAAGTCAGAATGCTGATTACGGTATTCATGTTTAATCGCTGGATGCAATCGTAAAAATAAAACATAGTTATCGCTGAATTTTTTATAAAGTTTGTCAATATCAAGTGCTATTTCAGCTTTATTTAGTTCATCATCCCGGTAAGTAGGGGCGTATAAAATGACTTTTTTACGATTGCTTACCGGATAAATTTGTCGTAACTCTTGTTCTATGACATTTTTCTCTTGAGTATTAAAGAAAAAGTCGCTCCGAGGGATACCACTCCGCAAAATTGCTTCATTCGATAGGCCAAAACTCTTCCGAAAAATAGTTGCCATTTTTTCAGAACCTACAACTACATGAGTAAAGCGCTGATAAACG
Organism: Virgibacillus sp. FSP13; assembly: GCF_054048505.1. NCBI lineage: Bacteria > Bacillati > Bacillota > Bacilli > Caryophanales > Bacillaceae > Virgibacillus > Virgibacillus sp. FSP13. The sequence continues at coordinate 140,978 of NZ_JBSVKG010000001.1, forward strand.
CTTTTGAACCGTTCAAGAGCCCGCTCAGACCTATTTTCAATAGAGGGATCCTTTAAGCCAAATCGCTTTATCGCTCCAGCCGCATGCCATAATTGAACACATTGCACATTTGGCTTAAAATTTGTCACGGCTAAAAAGCCAAAATAATTATCAACAAATATTTTATCAGATGTGGCTAAATGATAGATTGATTGAAGCCACTGCATTAGATTGATAGGTTGGAAATTCAACACTACAGCATCGTGTTCGAAATCTATCTTGCATTGAGGGGTTTTGAGAATAACAACCGGGTCATCTGCTTGTTTTTCTAACTCATTTAACGTATACAAAATATTATCCCCAAATGAAGCAACAAAAACTGTTTTCTTCTTTTGGGGAAATAATTTAAAGACATTAAAGAGTACCTGAAACACAAACAGGTACACTGTAATGGCCAGTTCTCTAGCCATTGTTCGACAGCTGCAAATCTTTTTTTATTTTTGTAGTTGATATTCCGACTGTACGTGGTAAATAAACAACTTTACAATAATCCTTTAAGAAGTCAAATTTTCCTTCCCAGTCATCTCCCATGACAAATGTATCAACGTGATGTTTCTGAACATCTTCTATTTTTTGTTCCCAGTTGTGTTCAGGAATAACTTCATCAACAAATCGAATTGCTTCTAAGATGGCTTTACGCTGTTCATATGAATAATAAGCCTTCTTACCTTTAAGTGCATTAAATTCATCTGAGGAAATAGCAACGATCAAGTAGTCACCGTATTCCTTGGCACGTCGCAAAATATTTATATGACCTGTATGAAGTAAGTCGAATGTTCCGTATGTGATTACTTTTTTCATTAGTGATACCTCCACATTGACTCTTATATCGTATTATAACATGTTTACTAAAGTTAATTTTTAAATTGATTTTACAGTAATTTAACAAATGTGATATATAACTATATTATATTATACTATGAAATGCAGATTATATAAACTAGAATTTTATGTGAAAAGTGTGGGATATGAAAGAGGTTACACTTTCTGAAGGTTACAATAGCCAGTATAAAGGAATCCCAATGATTCGTAATTTAATTCATTGGGATTCTTTTTATCTATTATTGATCAAATTTGAAAGCTCAATAGCTAATATTATCATCGTGGTTAGGGTAGAAGAGGGACAATTCTTCACCGGTTGCAAAGTTCATTTCCGTAAATACGGAATCATTATTTTCACGACTTCCCCAACCATTGATTTCTTGGTCTTCGTCAAGCATTTGTGCAGAGCCTTTTCCCCAAGAATTGACTGGTTGGCAACTTTTCGTACTCCGAAATTATTTTTATCTTCATTATCAGCTAGTCTATCATTAAAATCATATTTTTGCAGGATGAATTCTATTTAAAAGTTACCTTTTCATTATCTAAAAAACACCATATACTAAAGAGAAAATTAGTATATGGTGTTGATCGATTTATTTTACTGTTATATATTCTGTTCCGTTTTTACCACCGCTGACCCAAGCTTTTTTACCTTTATAATAAACCTGGTACCATTCATCATTTCTAGAAATATTGTTCTTTTTATCCAGAACAGCGGCTAATAAAGTTTTACTTACTTGTCCAAGTGTATCTCCATTAGGGGATTGACGAACATTAAGATTTGTTGCTGTTACTTCTAGCAGATTAATGAAATCGACAAAATCCCCATGGACCCATCCAGTTTTACCGTTATATACCACTTTTAGCCAATCCCCGTTGAAACCAATCACTTCAATCTTACTTCCATTAGGAATTCCGCCAATTCGGTTTCCGTTAGGATTGTCTCTCAAATTCAAATTATCCGAACCTGTATTTGTTATACCGTATACGTTATCTGGATAATCTGTGCTTGTTGTTTCATTTCCGCTTCCACTTCCACTTCCACTTCCACTTCCATTACTGCCGGTATTAGGCTTAGGCTTTTCAGCTTGGCCTGGTTGATCAACAAACTTTGGTACATCATAGACTAAAGTGAAACTATTCAAGGAATCATAAATACCATCAATTCTCTTTGTCTGTGACACAGCCCATTGGACATGGGTTGCGTATTGATGTGTTGCCGGATTGTCCGGGTTCCATTTCATTTTATAGAGTGTATCTTGCCCTCTATTTATATAGTTTTGAGCAACCTTACCAGCCCCGCCTAATATGGCAGCAGATGGGGAGAACCAGTTATGGTCAAATGCATATTTCGCGCCACAAGAAAGTGGACATGAATCTTTTGCACCGTATCCATACATATTATAGACGATGTGTGCTGCATTTTTACGATTACTTACTATATTTCCATTTGCATCAACAGGAACACCTGCAGCTAATGTGGAGGTTCCATTTCCTGTTTCATGCAATGTATGCGCGATCAGGTAAGCCTCGTTTATGTTATACTTTTTACCTGCATCAATAAATGCTTGGCCGGTTCCATCTAAAGAACCCTTATTTTTTAATATGTTTTGATTAACTTCTTCTGCATTTAATCCGGCTGGTTGCGTTAAATCCAGGAACTGGTAATAACTTGCTGTTCCTTCTTGAAAGTTTGCCGGATTAGCATAGTAAGCTACCTCTTTCCTTGTGGCGGGTATATTTCCTGCTCCATCTGATTTTGGTCCACCGTATTTCATTTGTCTATCAACCATGTAATCAAATGAGTAGTTATAGGTAGTTACATTCGTTATGTCTTCTGTTGTTATATCATTTACATTTATATAACCGGTAAATCGGTCGCCATGTAAATAGACAGTAGCCTCATACCAATTCCTAGAGAAGGTTCTGAACTTTAAGATGCTGCCCTGACTATAACTTTTTAGTATACTTGAACCTCTGGAGGCACGTGAGTAGACTTTAGTTGGCTTTTTCAAAGCGCGCCCATCCAGAGTTTCTTGTTTACCGGGTAATAACTCCTCTACATGACTCGAGTGAATATATCCTGTCTTTCTGACCCCACCAACATAAACAGTCGCTTCATACCAGTCACCTGTGAAGGTTTGATAGGTCAATACACTTCCATCTGGATAAGATTTCAGGCTCTTGGAATTTGTAGATGCATCCGAATAAACAGTGGTAGGATTCTTTAGTCCAATGCCTTTTAATACCTTTTGATCTTTTATCGCATTCTCCACATCTGTATGATGGATAAATCCTTCTCTCCATCCGCCGTTTGCATATACTGTGGCCTTATACCAATTCTCGCTAAATGACTCATAAACTAGTACACTACCAGCAGGATAAGACTTCCAAGCTCCTCCATTAGTCGATGCCTCTTTATAAACGGGTGTTGAACTTTTTAATGCCACCCCTTTATAACTAGTATTCTCCTTAGCGGCTGGTTCAACATGTGAATGGTGAATATAGCCCGTTTTTTTAATTCCATCGACAAAAACAGTAGCCTGGTACCAATCAGATGAAAAAGTCCTGAAAAGCAGTTTTGATCCTACGTCATAAGACTTTAGTTTACTAGAATTAGTCGAGGCATCAGAATAAACAGTTGTCGGGTTTTTTAATGCTAATTCACGGTGTTCATTTTGATTTTGAATTGCATTTTCAACATGACTTTTCTGGATATAACCTGTATGCCGTTTACCACCTATATAAACGGTAGCTTCATACCAATTGGTAGAAAAGGTCTGATAGAATAATATCGAACCTTTTGCATAAGACTTAAGATTGCGCGAATCAGTCGTTGCATCACTGTACACAACGGTTGGACTGTTTAAAGCGACACCCTGTAATAATACTTGGTTTTCTACCGACGTTTCTACATCATTTTTATTGATGAAGCCATTTTTCCTAACGCCATTTACATATACGGTAGCACTATACCAAGAGGAATTATAAGATTCATAGACCAATACTGTACCCTTTTGATAGTCTTTAAGAACAGTCGAATTTGTTGATGTACTTTCATAAACATTTGTTGGATCCTTTAAAGCAACACCATTCAAATAAGATTCGGCATTCACCTTTGCATTTGGGCTTAGGAGCGTTACAGAGCCAGTTACTAAAACGAGAATGAAAATAAATCTAAAAAGTGACCGTAATTTATGATATTGGTTGCACAAAAAAGTATATACCTCCCTTATTGTTATAGTGATAAGAAAGTTTTTGGTATTATAATCACTCCTTTTCATAGAGGTTAAAAACATAAAGTTTACAATCTATTATCGCAACAATTTTGTAAAAAGTTAAGTGTTTTTTCGAAAATAATGATGGATTTTGTTGGGGATTAATTTGGAGTTAGGTATTCTTGTCATTTAATGTCTATTTATCCATTCTTTTGGTGGAGTAATTTTAAGAATGGGTTGTACAGAAGAGTGGATTTAATGTACAGTTAAGCTTGCAATAAGTTGCATAGACAAACGTGATTTTTTAAATAGAAAGCAATTATGAAATTATATTGATTTCATTTATATTATAATTGAAAAAACTTTATAATTAAAAATACGGAGAGGATATACTTTAATGGTTTTTAGCTCAAATATATTTCTATTTTTATTTTTACCAGCAATTCTCCTGGCTTATTTTATCACCCCAAAGGCTTTTAAAAATATTGTTTTGCTAGTGGCGAGCCTGTTTTTTTATGCTTGGGGAGAACCAAAGTTTGTATTTATAATGATTCTATCAATCATTGCCAATTATATTTTTGGTTTACTTGTCGATCTTAATAGAAATAACAAGATGAAAGCAAAAGTGATTTTGGGTATTATGGTAGTTGTCAATCTATTGTTATTGGGTGTTTTTAAATATGCCAATTTTGTGGTTGATAATCTAAATAATCTATTAAATACGTCGTTTTCTATACCGGATATTCCACTTCCCATTGGGATCTCATTTTTTACATTTCAAGCAATGAGTTATGTAATTGATGTATATCGTAAAGATGGAAAGGTCCAGCGTAATCCATTTAACCTAGCATTATATATATCTTTGTTTCCACAGTTAATTGCGGGGCCGATTGTTCGTTATCAAACAGTAGCTAATCAGATAAATAAACGCATTTCTGACTTTCCAAGGATTGCCTATGGTGTTAGAAGATTTATCATTGGTTTGGGTAAAAAAATGATTTTGGCTAATAACTGCGGATACGTTGCCGACCAAATCTTTACTCAAAATCCCGCTGATATGTCTTCCGGACTAGCGTGGATTGGTATTATAGCCTATTCATTACAAATATATTTTGACTTCTCGGCATATTCGGATATGGCGATTGGATTGGGGAAAATCTTTGGCTTTGATTTTCTAGAAAACTTTAATTATCCCTATATTTCTAAATCAATATCTGAGTTCTGGAGAAGGTGGCATATATCTTTAGGATCTTGGTTCAGAGATTACGTATATATCCCTTTAGGCGGGAACAGAAAGGGTAAATTAAACACCTATAGGAATCTATTCATTGTATGGTTTGCAACTGGCTTATGGCATGGGGCAAGCTGGACATTCATAGTTTGGGGGATTTATTATGGACTATTCATAATGCTGGAAAAGGCATTTTTAGGAAAAGTCCTCAAAAAAATTCCTAACGTGTTTCAATATATCTATACACTATTAATTGTTGTTATTGGCTGGGTATTCTTTCGATCGGAAACATTTACTTATGCGTTCTCCTATATAAAGGTTATGTTTGGAATTAGCGGAACTGGAGTCTGGGATATTGATGCTCTTTTCTATTTATCCCAATACGGCATAATATTGTTCATTGCAATAGTAGGCTCAACACCTATTTTAAAGAAATTGTATGGGCTCATAGAATTTAAATCAAAAGAATCAATATTTGTCAGACTGATAGGGAAGGAAATTTCTATTAACCTGTATGTTTTATTAATATTATTTTTGTCTGTAACTTATACAGTTTCGAATACATTTAACCCATTTATTTATTTCAGATTTTAACTATTAGGAGGAGTTGTATGAAAACCTCTTTGGGAGATAAAATAGTTGTAGTTATATTCTTAGCATTTATATTCTCCTTTGGCATATGGAGTTTAGTCAAACCCGACGATAAGATGTCGGTTGTAGAAAATCGTAATTTAGACCAAAGACCAGATGCTACATCGAGTAATTTGCTTTCAGGGGAGTACTTTAAAAGGTTTCAATCCTATTATAATGATCAGTTTCCATTAAGAAGCCAATGGATTGAAGCAAACAATAAAATTGAAAAGGTTGCATTGCAACAAGATGTAGTAAACTCTGAATATATTAGTGATGATGGCTATTTAATACCTACCCTTGTCTCATCGGATGATACTCTAACACCCAAAGACATTGCGCATCGAATTAATAAGTTTGCAACTAATGTAGAAAATGAAGATGTAAATATTTATTTTTCCTTAGTACCAAATAAAACAACAATGATGGAATATAAGTTACCTGATTATGTATTTAGTGAGGCGAATCAATTGTCAAATCAATTGATAAATAATCTTAACAATGTTGCATCCCTTGATCTGCGTAATGCTATTAAAGCACACATGAACGAGAAGAATTTATATTTTTATACAGATCATCATTGGAAGGCAAAAGCAGCATATTATGCATATCAAGAAATAGTAAGCGAAATTAAAGAAAATAATAAGGCTTTATCGGGCCCGATCCCTAAAGATAGATTTATATGGAAAGAAAGTGAGGCAAAGTTTTTAGGTTCAGATGCTAGAAAAACCACAGCTTCTTACGTGGAAATGCCTGATACGGTTACAATTGCCAGACCTGACTTTGAACATGAAAATCTTGAGGTATGTTATCGGGGCGAATGCGACAAAGATCTTTATGACTTTAGGTATTTAAAGCTACAGGATAAATATACAAACCGCTATAAGGTATATATGTCTGGTGATTTTCCAGAGGGGATTATTAGGAATCCTAATGTTAATAATAATCAAAGGTTGCTTATTTTAAAGGATTCCTATGCAAATCCAATGATTCAATTTTTATCAAGACATTTTGAAGAAACAAGAGTACTGGATCTAAGACATTATGATAAAAAAAGTGTCTATCAATATATTGATGAAAACAATATAGATGATGTGCTTTTTATTCATAATATCAATTCGTTAGTTACAACACCATCCTTAACCAATTTCAAAAAATAATTACCACAAAGAGTGAGAAGTTATTTTTCTGTACTATTGGTGTGGTGTACAGCCCACATATCAGAAAAAGTCCAGCATTAGTACAGAAGATGCTAGACTTTTTCTTTATTATAAATTGAAATTAACTATCAATTACTGTTATCCAATCATTCACAAAGCTTTCCTCGCTAAACCGATCAAGCACATCTTTTGAGTTGCTCGCTAATTGATCTCTTAATTCTTTATTTTTCATTATCTCAATTGTCTTAGATGCTAACTTTTTCGTATTACCTTTTGGTACCAAAAAGCCGTCAATCCCGTCACGAATGATATCTTTAGGTCCATATTTGACATCATACGATATGACTGGGGTGCCTGCAGCGAGACTTTCTGTTAATACCATACCAAATCCTTCATAGTCTGATGTCAAAATAGAGCATGCGGCTTTTTGGTATATCTTTACTGGTTCATAGGCGAAACCTTTTAACTTTACATTTTCTTCTAAGTTTAACTTTCTAATTTGTTTTGTTAATTCATCTTCAAGTGAGCCAAATCCATATATATGATATTCAGCATCAGGTATCTCTTTGATTACATAGCTGAACGCTTTAATAGCCTCATCCAATCTCTTTTGTGAATGGTATCTGGCGAGCGTTACTGCTAGATTCGGGTCGTATGCAGTACTACTACCTGATTTCACGGGATTTGCAGCATGAGGTATTACAAAATATTTACTTTGCTCCCCAAACAGATTCGTAATATCCATTTTCTGTTCCTTGGTTAAAAAGACGACACTATCAAATGAATCAATATGATCATAAAAAGGTTTCCAGCTTTTTTTAACTTCAGCAGTTTCATCGTAAGGCTCTTCATAATGGTTATTATGCAGTATTGCGACTTTCTTCACACTTTTACTATTTATATTTCTTACAAGTGTATCCGTATATCTAGAATCTGACATTATGACAGGATTTTTCAATTTAGATACTTTATCCTCAACCCACAATGTATATAATTCATAAAGTGTCTTGTATTCCTGTGGCTTATTTTTAAAGTAGACGGTTCTCTTTTCGTTTCCTTTCGTGTCTACCCAAACACTTAAGATACATTCCCCTTTGCTATCAAAATAGCGGTCGAGTTTGGGTTTATTATGAACGAGATCCATTTGGCGAGAGCGAACGAGATAACCATATTTGTTATATTCGTCACGTTGGTACCTGTGTCTACTTTCATTCATATAATCTATGAACAGCAATTTTTTGTCATCATCAAATCGTTTATATTTTTTATAAAGTCCATTTTGATAATAACGATAGGAGGGTAAAGCATTTCTAGTATCCTCAAAAACAACGTATCCTTTTTCCTTAACTTGGTTGATTGTATGTTGTTTGAAAATCCCTCCCTTTTTATAGGGACCCATAAGGTCAGAAAAAAAGTTAACTACTTTAACCCTTTTATCCAGCTTTCCGGATTTGTATAATTTCTCTTTAATCTCATGAAAGTTGGGTTGGAATTTGAGAGTTAGGAAAATGACCTCATCAAAATGATTAATAAGCGTATTTGCACGTTTCAATACAGCCTTTGCTAAACCGCCACGGACGATATTTAATGAACTAAAAACAAAAACGGGAGTCCTTTTTGCCATTATTACATTCCTTTCCTTATTACTATTGTCTGTTTATATTAAAAAACGAGAAGGGAATACATCCTTTTCGTTTCTTTAGGTATCTAGTTTGACATTATTTTTATGAAAAGCAATCTTTTGATCCAGTTGATTCAAGTAATCGATTAGTGGCTCACGCAGATCCTCCCTGGATAAAGCTATCTCCAAGGTTGCTTTTATGAAACCTATTTGTTCGCCAACGTCATACCTGTTTCCCTCAATTTCATATGAATAAACTCTTTGAATTTTATTTAATTCCTGTATTGCGTCCGTAAGTTGGATTTCGCCACCTGCGCCAACAATTTGTTTATCAAGAAAGCTAAAAACTTCTGGTGTTAGTATATACCGTCCTATAATGGCCATGGTGGAAGGTGCTGTTTCATATGAGGGCTTTTCCACAAGATTTTTAACCAGGTAACTTCTCCCAGACTTCTCAATATAATCTATTATCCCATATCTATGGGTTTCCAGCCTTGGGACATTTTTAACTGCAATTGTTGACGATCCTGTTTTTTCGTACTCATTTATTAACTGTTTTAAACCAGGTTCCTCACTTTGAATAATATCATCACCTAGAAGTACAGCGAAGGGTTCGTTTCCTATAAATTTTCTTGCACACCAAATTGCGTGTCCAAGGCCTTTAGGTTCTTTTTGCCTAATATAATGGATGTCAACATTTGCTGACTTTCTAATCTTCTCAAGCAATTCGAATTTTTCCTTTTTAACAAGGTTTTCTTCTAATTCAAACGATCTGTCGAAATGATCTTCAATAGCTCTTTTTCCTTTTCCTGTAACAATTATAATATCTTCAATTCCAGATTGAATTGCTTCCTCTACAATATATTCGATTGTAGGTCTATCAACTATTGGTAACATTTCCTTTGGCATTGCCTTGGTAGCTGGCAAGAATCTTGTGCCCAATCCGGCAGCTGGAATTATTGCTTTGGTAATTTTCTTCATAGTTTTCCTCCTAAACCACCCTAGTTATGTATGATTAGGGATGTTAGTATATTAATCTGAAAATTATTGGTGGATGTTATTCAGCCACACAAATACATTATTTCACAAGAATCATAGTTTTGAAAGCTTGGTTCCTATCTAGTAATTTTGATCTATTCCATGCTATTTATAATTTTTTGGAAATAACGTGGTAGTGCTTTCAGTTCTTTTTCTATTTTATAAAATGAAGTATGATAATATGTGAATGAATGTATTAAGATTAAGTTTTACTGTACAGCATTTGTGTTTAAAAAAGAAAATTAGTAAACAATGTATTATAATGAATACAGAGTCAAATTTTATTATCGGGAGTTGTATATGAAATTGTTTGCACTGTTTAATAAAAGGAAGAAGAAACAGAAAAAGAAACTTAAGTATAACTTAGATATTAATCAGAATAAGGATAATTTAAAATTAACTGGTTCATTATCGAAGGAATCATACACCGTTAGTGAGCTATGGTTGTTTTCCCGCGAAGAGAGAAAGGGTCATAAGGTTGACGAAAGTAATCATTCTACAAATGAATTTGAATTTAATGTTTCATTAGATAAGCTACTAGCTAAGTTGGAAAACGAAAGCGAAAACGAAAGCCAAAATATATTTGACTGGTATATAAAGGTAATCGCCCCATATTCTGAATTGGCTGAGGCGAAAAAAGAGGACGACAATGTTAAGCTGATTGAAAAAGATGATGAATTAACAGCTGAATATTATTTGCGATTTGGAAGGTTTCAGCATACACAAATAAATGAGTTATCTTTTTATTATAAAGAAGATGATTATCTAATCAATTATTTGACACAAAAAGGTAATTTGTCTGTCACAGTAAATAATGAACCAGATTCACCAACAAGGATCCAGGTCGAAAAGGTAAAATCACAAAAAAGTAAACTGAAAATTGAAGGAAAAATATTCACCAGGAATTCTCTCGTCAAGAATGCTGATCTAGTCCTAAAGGGCAGGGATACTTCGCTTGAGTTGAATACAGCAAATACAGCGTTTTATCATGTGAAGGAAATGGCTGAAAAAAGGTATGGCTTAAATAGATACACGTATTCGGCTGAGGTTGACCTTGCTACTATTAATAATGGAAAGTTGCCTGAAGAAGATGTATACGATCTATTTTTCAAGTTGGACCTTCATGATAAATTCGATGCAAAATATGTACGAATTGGTCGCCCAACGTTTAGAGCTAGGTTCCTTTTAAAAGATATTTATGCTAAGGACAAGGCAGAGGCAATAGTTATTAATCCGTATTTTACGTTCAAAATGTCCAATTTATCACTGGAATCATACAAGTTTCCGATTGAGACGTACAACTATTTACGTAAAACAATGCGATGGGCCTGGTTGTTGCGTTTATTAAATAGAAATCGTGATATTTGGATTGTCGGGGAGAGGTCTTATAAGGCACAAGATACAGGTCTTGCATTTTTTAAATATATGCGAACAAATCATCCGACTAAAGAGGTATACTATGTCATTGATCATGACTCCCCTGAAAAGGCGAATGTAGAGCATCTTGGGAATGTTCTTGATTTTAAATCCAAAGAGCATATCAGGAAGGCGATCATCGCTAAAAAGGTAATTTCGTCGCACCATCCCGAATACTTGTATCCAATTAATACACCTAAATTTAAATCAAAGGTAAAAGCGGACAAAGTGTTTTTACAACATGGTGTAATGGGTACAAAAAACATGGTTGCAAATTATGGCAAGAAAGCCTCTAGTTTTAATACTGACTTATTCATGGTAAGTTCAGACTTTGAAAAGGAAATGATTATAAACGACTTTGGCTATGATCCTGAGCAGGTGTTTGTTACGGGGCTTTCCAGATTCGATACACTGTTCGAAAATGACGTAGAGAAGAAGCGACAAATATTAATTATCCCTACTTGGCGTGACTGGATCGTAACGGATGAAGCATTTTTTGAAAGTGCCTATTATGAACGCTATAAACAATTAATAAACAATCATGAATTGCACGACCTAGCTAAAAAATATGATGCCGAGATTTTGTTTTGTTTACATCCAAACATGCAGAAATTCAGCAAATACTTTGAAAATAGCTCGGTAAAAGTTATTAACCAAGGTGAGGTTGATGTTCAACATTTAATTAAGGAAAGTGCGTTAATGATCACCGATTATTCAAGTGTCGGCTTCGATTTTAGTTTCTTGCATAAACCTGTCATTTATTATCAATTTGATCGATCCAAATTTATTGGCAAAAGACCTTCCCATTTAGACCTTGATAATGACTTGCCAGGAGAAATTTGCGTTGAACAAGATCAAGTTTTGAAGTTGGTTGAGGAGTATGCACATAATGACTTTCGTATGAAAGATGAATATAAATTACGTGCAAATAAATTTATTAAGTACAGGGATCAGTTATCCAGTGAAAGAATTTGGAATGTCATCAACAAAACCCGAGTTGACAGGAATTTGTTCGACAATCCAAAGATAGAATTGCTGTTACAAGCCTTGTTTACGAAGTACAGGAAGAGCAAATATTATTTTCCGAGTATGAAGCTTTTTTATAAGATAGGATCAAAGGTAATTCCAGTTGATAATAAGTTGATATTATTTGAAAGTGGTCTAGGAAAACAGTATGGTGACAGCCCTAGAAAAATTTATGAAGAAGTCCTTAAGCGTGATTTGGATTATAAAAAAGTGTGGGTTTATAACAAGCGGCAACGGTTTAAAGATCCACAGACAAAACGCATTAAACGATTAAGCCCACAATATTACTATTATTTAATAAGGGCACGTTATTGGGTAAACAATCAAAACTTCCCGGCCTATATAAGGAAGCGTCCTAAAACAACTTATCTTCAAACATGGCATGGAACACCATTGAAAAAAATGCTCTATGATATAGAAGAAGTTCATGGTCGAAGTGATGATTACGTTGAACGAATAGGAGAAGCAGTTAAAAATTGGGATTATTTAATTTCCCCTAGTGAATATGCAACAAAGGCATTTAGAAGCGCCTTCCAATACAATGGTGAAGTATTAGAGGTTGGCTATCCAAGAAATGACATCTTTTACAAAGCTGAAAAGCACAAGATTGCCAGAAAGGTAAAAAGTCAATTAGGTATCGATAACGGAAAGAAAGTCATCCTGTATGCTCCAACATTTCGTGATGATCAAGCACAAAAGAAAAATAAATTTTCATTTGATATAAACATGGACCTTCATAAAATGAAAGAAATGCTAGGAGACGAATACATTGTTTTATTAAGGATGCATGTTGTAATTAGCAATAATTTGCAACTGGACGAATCCTTGGAAGACTTTGTGTATAATGTCTCTAATTATTCAGATATTCAAGAATTACAGTTGGTAACTGATATTTTAATAACTGATTACTCGTCCGTTATGTTTGATTTTGCGAATACTGGAAAACCGATGCTATTTTATACATTTGATTTAGAACATTACCGTGATGATATAAGAGGTTTCTATATGGATCTTGAAGATGAAGCACCAGGGCCGCTTGTATATGATACGGATCAAATTATAGAGAATGTTTTAAATATCGATAAGGTGCAAAACGACTATCAACAGAAATATACTGACTTTCAGCATAAATACTGTCTATTGGAGGATGGAAATGCGAGTAAAAGGGTTGTAGATGAGTTGTTTTAAATTATTACTATAAATCCGTTAAATTAAATCACATTGTCGTGATACTTTCGCGAACAAACCATTAACAAGGGGTGATAGTAAATGGAAATGAGTTTATCCAAGAAAGCTACCGAACTTGTAAATGATCGGAACACAAAGATCCTGAATAAACCTAGGACACTAAAAAAGAAGATATTTGAGAATAAGAAAGTGGTAACGGTAGTAATCGCAGCATATAATGCGGAAACTTACATTCAAACATGTATCGATTCTTTAATTAATCAATCTTTACCCTTTGAAGAAATAGAAGTAATTGTTGTTGATGATCATTCCACAGATGAAACGATTGAAATATTAACAGATTATGCGAGAAGGTATTCGAACATTACGGCTGTTCTACTTGAAGAGAATACAGGAACAGCCGCAATGCCAAGAAATGTTGGCATTGAACTAGCTACTACTGAAAAAATAATGTTTTTGGATTCTGATGATTGGTTGGCTGAAGATGCACTTTCAAAACTCATAAACACAATGGATGAAAATAATGATGATTTTGTAGTGGGTAAGACTGTGAAGGTAACTGACCATGGAGAAAGTATTCTTGCTGAGTTTGTATCATATAAAGATAGAATTCATGTATCACCTTTTGATATTCCATACATTTTTTATCATGGGGGCCCACCGTCAAAATTAATGAAAACAGCTATTTTAAAAGAAAATGATATTTGGTTTCCCGAGATGAAGTTTGGTGAAGATAAATTCTTTCTTTTTCGTGTATTACTCAAATGTGACAGTATTTCAACTATAACAACACCCATATGTTATGTTAATCGGCTTTCAAACAATGAAGCATCGTTGACGAGAAATACTACTGTGTTAGATAAAAGAAGAGCTGATATGGAAATGTTGAAATATGTGGCAAAGCTAGATTTGCCTGCTGAACAGGATAAAATACTGCTGAAACGATTAGTGGAATACGATTTGGTTAAAACATGCGACAGTTTTATTTTTGTACGAAGTAATGATAAGCGAAAATACATTGAATTCATAAGAGAGGCACTCGACATATTAAAAGATCGTCAATACGATCTAATAGAGGCATTCGATTGGCCTTTGTACCAAATTGCAGCAAGATTGGCTGAGGAAAATAAGGATCAGGACTTCATTGATCTGTTTAAGTGGTATAAATTAAACAAAAACAAACATGTCGTTATCAAGGATGGTATCGCATTTTACAGTGTTACACCTTTTGATAATAATCACCCATATAAACTTGTACCAATCCCTCTTTTCATTCGTGCAAAGGATTCTTATGTAGAAAACAATGAATATGTTCAAACGTTTGAAATCTATGGGAGAGAACTAGATACTGTTAAATATGCTTTGATACGTGATCGAAAAAAACTGGATAACGAGATAAAAGTTCCTACTAAAATCACGGGGAATACGGGTGAATTACGAGTTAAGTATCAGGAATTAAACGTTCTTAAAAATTCATTGTTTAATGTTTTTGTTCGGTATGATGGATATCGTTTAGCGAATATTAAGCGGATATCTGAAAACAAAATAACATATGATCATCGTAATTTTGCATTTTATACGACAAAAGCAGGGAATGTTGGATTTTCACTTAAAGACAAATAATTAATGATTTTGTAGATAAGGTGGCAGCTTAAGGTGAATATAAAAGAGTTGATAGTTAAATTTAGGAGAGGGCGCACTGTACAGAGGGGTCTTAAGGCATTTTTTATAGTAGCAAGTAAATTACCTGTTAAAAAAAAACTTGTCATATTTGAGAGCTTTCACGGTAAACAATATAGTGATAGCCCACGAGCTATTTATGAATATATGTTAAAACATTACCCTTCGTACGAGATGTATTGGAGTGCAGATAGACGTCATTTAAACATGTTTGCAAATTTAAAGGGGGTAAACGATGTACGCCGTTTTTCAATTAAATGGCTAGTGTTAATGGCGAGAGCAAGATATTGGATTACAAATAGTAGACTCCCCCTCTGGATTCCAAAGCCAAATCATACGATATATGTGCAAACATGGCATGGTACCCCTTTAAAAAGACTTGCCGCTGATATGGATGAAGTACATATGCCAGGTACCGATACAGTTAAATACAAACAGAATTTTTTGGAGGAAGCAAGTAAGTGGGACTATTTGGTGTCTCCAAATGAATATTCAACAGAGATATTCAAAAGAGCCTTTGCATTTGGCGAAACCATGATTGAATCCGGTTATCCTAGAAATGATTTTTTAATCCATAATAATAATCAGGAAACCATTGCTGGGATTAAAAGTAGAAGCAAATTGCCAACAGATAAAAAGATAATACTATACGCACCAACGTGGCGAGACAATCAATTTTATACGAAAGGCAAATATAAATTTGATTTGCAGTTCGATTTAGATCAACTTAGAAAAGAACTCGGTGATGACTATATTATTGTGTTGAGACTCCATTACCTTGTTGCGGAAAACCTGGATCTTACCGGATATGAAGGGTTTGTTTATGACTTTTCAAGTTATGAAGATATCCGGGAACTATATTTAATTACTGATTTGTTAATCACCGACTATTCATCTGTATTTTTTGATTACGCCAACTTGAAACGCCCAATGATTTTTTATGTTTATGATATAGATGATTATAGAGACAACCTGCGCGGATTTTATTTCGATTTTGAAGAAAAAGCTCCAGGTCCATTGGTTAAAACAACTGAGCAACTTATTGACGAAATTAATAAAATTGACCAAAATGGATTTGTTCCATCAGAAACAACAAAGGCATTTTATGACAAATTCTGTTATTTAGAAGATGGGCATGCAAGTGAACGTGTTGTAAAAGAAGTATTTGATAATTAATATCGATTGGCTTATACCATTAAGTGGCATAAGCCTTATTATTTATTGTCTTTTATGATAGTTGCTTGTATAATTTATTAACGTGTAATACAAAGATTATAAAGATATTGCGTTTAAGAGGTTGTTCAAAAAGTCCGGTAAAAATGACACATCGAATTTCTTCGTTGGCTTGCTTTTCCGTTCCTCACGGGCTAAGGAACTTCTGCTAAAACCGCCAACGTCCTGTGGGCAACGCAGAAGTCACCACATCCTATGGAAGCCCGTCCCGGTACTCAAGGCTACGCCGCCTCGAACTTCTCGGTCCTTTTTATCCTCCTTTTTGAACACGCACTTTAAGTGAAAGGACATACCTATGAAATCTGCAATCATTGTCATTAAAGAACAAATAAAGCACTTTTATTTAATAAGACGACTTTCTACGTATGAAATAAAAAGTAAGAACAAAAATAATTACTTAGGGATTTTATGGGAAATTATAAACCCATTAATCCAGATCCTAATTTATTGGTTTGTATTTAGTGCTATACGGAAGCGTGAGCCAATTATAATGGATGGAATGGAAATACCATTTTTCAGTTGGTTACTTGCTGCATTCTTTTTATGGATGTTTTTTTATCAATCGACCATCCAAGGATCCAAATCAATTTATTCGAGATTGAAAATGCTGTCAAAAATGAATTTTCCAATGAGCGTGATTCCAAGCTACACGATATTTTCACAGTTTTATGTTCATTTATTCTTGTTGATAATATCAATTATTATCTTTCAATTTAATGGGTATTATATCAACATATACTATTTACAACTGATTTATTTCATATTTGGGACATTTTGTTTAGTGTTCTCAATATCATTGATCACGTCGACATTATCAACAATTATTCGAGATGTGCACATGTTTCTGAATTCAACCTTACGCATGCTCCTATATTTATCAGGGGTATTGTGGCCAATAACGATTTTAAGTGATCAGTTTCCTAAGATTATGGTATTACTAAAATTAAATCCCCTTTTATATTTAATCGAAGGGTATCGTGCCGCATTCTTTGGTACAGGTTGGTATTTCGTGGAACATTGGCAATATACACTTTATTTTTGGGGACTAGTCATCGTGTTATTTTTGTTTGGTTCGATATTACACGTCAAATTTAGAAGACACTTTATTGATTATTTATAAAGGCTTGTGATTATAATGGAAAAAGCGATTGTCGCAAAAAATATTACAAAAAAATATAAATTGTATCGTAGCACGAAAGAACGTTTATTAGATTTAATTACGCCCAAAAGCTATGGAGAGGATTTCTTTGCATTAGCTGATGTGAACTTCGAAGCTAGTAAAGGTGATGTTGTTGGGTTTATTGGAATAAATGGGTCAGGCAAATCAACACTATCAAACATTGTCGCCGGAATTGTACCGGAAACTTCCGGATCCATTAAAACAAACGGTCAAGCATCATTGATAGCTGTTGCCTCTGGACTTAAAGGAGACCTTACAGGTAGAGATAATATCGAATTAAAATGTCTTATGTTAGGCTTTAGTAAACAAGAAATAAAGAAACTAGAGCCAGACATTATTGAATTCTCTGAACTTGGTAAATTTATTGACCAACCAGTGAAATCCTATTCAAGCGGAATGAAATCTAGACTTGGGTTTGCGATTTCAGTTAATGTTGACCCGGACATATTAATTATTGATGAGGCTTTGTCGGTAGGTGATAAGGCTTTTGCTGAAAAGAGTCTGGATAAAATGAAGGAGTTTAAGGCACAAGGAAAAACAATGATCTTTGTTAGTCACTCCATCGGGCAAATGAAACAATTTTGTGAGAAAATCTTATGGTTAGAGTATGGTATGGTGAAAGATTTCGGTACGGTTGAAGAAGTTATGCCGAAATACGAGCAATTTTTAAAGGAATATAAGAAAATGTCGAAAAAGGAAAGAGTAGCATATAAGACAGAAGCATTGAAAAAACAGCATGAGGCTTTGATGGCATAAATTTAACAATTATATGTTTGGGGGAGAAACATTTAAATTGAAAAAAGTGTTATTTATGGCTATGTTAATAATTATTAGTAGTTTAACTCCATCAATCGCGAATGCGGCTAGTTTCGGGCCGGAAGAATGGAATCAATACCGAATGAACAATGATAAGAATGCCGTGTTTGATAATGGATCTGATCCGCTTGAATACCATGAGTTCGAAACGGCTGATGAGGTTAGAGCAACCCCAGTAATTGCAGGAAATAAGTTACTCATCGGAAATCATAATTCTGGGGATTTATTTGCTTTTGATGTGGCTACTGGAGAAAAATTATGGCAAAGTAAAGCACCCAACTGGATTCATTCGGAAATGATTTACCATGATGGAAAAGTTTTTGTCGGTTTTGGTAATCGTTTTTTTCAAGAAAGTGGTATTCGTGGTACAGGGGAGAGTGGGGTTTTGGCATTAGATGCTGAAACCGGTGATACACTATGGAAGTACAATACAGATGGTGAAGTTATGCCAACACCGGCATTTTATAATGGTGCTGTTTATGTTGTAACAGGAGATAAACATTTATATAAGCTAGATCCTAATTCGGGTGAACTGTTGCATAAAAATGCGCTTAACCATGTCGTAAGTATGTCGGCACCAAACATAAGTGGAGATTCATTATATGTTGGCAGTGGTCGTCCTCAACCATACGTTTTCTTGGCGTACAATTTACAAACAGACAAAATTAAATGGCAAACAGAATTTCCTGATGTATTCTCTGGTTTAGATGATGTCCCACCAGCAGTATCAGGCAACACTGTTGTGACCACGGCATTGGAAGGTGACAGCGATAACCCTGAGCATTTCATGTATGCGATGGATATTGAAACCGGGGAAATTATTTGGAAAGAGAGTCTAGGCACAGGTGAATTTGTAAAAAACAATAAATCCGGTGCTCCAATGATTTATCAGGGTAACATTTATGTAGGAAGTCCAATCACCAAAACTTTCTACGCCTATGATTTAAAAACCGGTGAGCAGTTGTGGAAGTTTAAGAATGAAATCATGAAAGCACCACCTGTTGCAGAAGATGGCATCGTGTATTTTTCTAATACGAAAGGGTTCGTTTACGCTTTAGATGCTGAAACAGGTGAAGTGCTCAGGAAAAAGGAACTAGGTGGCAAACTAGCACCTGGAGGACCAGTTATAATTAATGATACATTATTCGTTGGGAGCCAGGATTCAAATGTTTACGCTGTGCCACTGACTGACATTATAAAAGAAGAACAGAGCGATACGTCTGAGATTGCTTCAGATCAAGATAGTAATACCATGCAATATGCTATCATTGCTATTGTGGCAATTGTACTAATTGGTTTAATCCTTATCCTGGTTAAACGGAGAAAGTAAAATTGCAATGAAGTCAATAAGAAGGCTCCAGTAACATGAACCATGTATCTGGAGCCTTTTATATTTGGCCTGTTATTTAAAAGATTGGGACTGCGATTACTCGCCCTACCGAAAACATTTGCTGTTTTTTACACGATAAATAAAAATGCGACATAATTTCAGTGTGACTTCCTCCCATCCTTCACAAGATGAGTGCTAAACCTGCGCTGCGGAAAAATACTCGCTTTCCATGGGGAACGCTTCAGCCTCCTCGGAAGAAACCCACTTCCTGTGGGGCCTTCAGACTGTTCCTTTTCCCATAGGAGTCTCGCACTTTTCCGCAGTTTAGAATAGCCTTTCTGTTCAGATAAGGAGAACACCGCTAAACGTCGGTTCCATGGACGTAACTAAATCGTTAATGGAAAACCTACTAGCGAAATCAGAATCGTATACTTCTTGAAAATACAGATCGATTTTCTGCGTACAATGTAACGCTGCTGCCAAGGTATTCCATGTCGTGTGGGGACAGCGTATGTCCGAAAGAGCTTGGATACGCGCTCTTTACGTCACGAGGGGGCAGGACCTCACCCGAAACGTTAATCAACTATCACAAAAGTAAATAGTCACTGTGATTTAATTATGCAAGGAATAATTGTAGCAAGATTATAATGTACAATACTAGTGGAGGAAATACACGTAGACTCCAGCGGGAGGAAAGGCCTAGGTGAGACCCCGCAGAGCGATAGCTCGAGGAGGCTCAACAGCTGCCCGCGGAAAGCGAAGTGTATTTCCGGAACGGTGGGGAGCAATTCCATCCCTATTACGTCACAGTTATTTCAACTACGAAATTAAAAAGCAACAAACACTTCTGGGTTATTCGAAAATACCCCATCTACACCAAATTCAATTAATTCTTTATATCGATCTTTTCCGTTTACAGTATACGGATAAACCTTATACCCAAGCCGTTTACACTCTTGTACAAATGTTTGATCAAGATAAACTTGATTCGGATGAATACTACTAATTCGGAGCCCGCTATGCTTTGCATACTCCCATGCTTGCAAAATACGATAATAAAATAACATACCAAGTTCCATGTCTGGCGCAAGCTTCTGTACGTTTGCCAATGAAACATGATCAAAGGACGAAATAATAACGTTTTCCATACGATCGTGCTGTTTCAGACAATCTAACAAAATACGTTCAATACTATCGTAAATTACAGGAATACTTTTAATCTCAATGTTTAGAATGACATCATTAGGGCAAATAGCCAGTAGCTCTTCTAATGTAATTAAAGTTGTTCCTGTATATTCCTCAGAAAAAGCTGCACCAACATCAATCTGCTTTATTTCGGCCAATGTATAATCCTTGATTAATCCTTTGATATTTTTATTAAATCGTGCAAATCGATGGTCGTGACAGACGACAAGGTGATTATCCTTCGTTAATTGTACATCCAATTCAAGTGCACGTGCACCACGATCGATTGCTTTTTGAAATGATGGTAGTGTGTTTTCTGGTGCCTCGGTAAGTGAGCCTCTATGAGCGAAATTAAGTACCAAATGACATCTCTCCAATCAGGGGTTAAAGGTTATTCAAATCATAACATAGAAGATTGACTTATGGATTGGTACAGAAATCACACTTCACTTGATTACCTCTGAACCATACCCTTTATATTCCTTAATACTACTTTTATCAGGCTCCGATTATATACAAAAAATACTAGTAACCCAAGACAAACACTGATCCAAATTCCAATCCAATCAAACATAAATGGAACAATAACCGCGGCTATCAAAATAGGTAATAAAATTAGCATATCTCCCCACTTGAACCGGATAGTGAAGTAGGAACTAGCATAATACACACGCATCAGCCACATCACTAAAAAGGCCAAAAAAGTTGAAATTGCTACAGCATATAACCCGATATACTGGATTAGCAGCAGATTGATGAGTACATTCACGATAGCCCCAACGAGTGAGGATAGGAAAATAAGGTTCGTTTTTCTTGCCCCGTGATAGCCAGCTCCCCAAAATTGTGAAAATGCACTTACTAGAGTCGCAAGCAAGAGGATACCGATATATTTCCACGAGCTGTAAAATTCTTCAGCAATGATGAGTGACAAAACCGGCTTTGTTAGTAGGGTTAAGCAAATCACCGATGTTGTCATCAATCGAAAAAAGTGGTGGAAAACTTTTGTATAGTATTCATTTTTGTCAACCGATTCAAATTCGACAATCGCACTATCTTTCCAAGCCAGCGAAAAAACAGAGCTTACCATTAATATCACGGCAGGTATTTTATTGGCAATTGCATAAATGCCGTTATCTTCTATTCCCAAAAACACCGTAATAAAATACCTGTCCGACATCGTCATGACCCACCAGCTTGCTGCACCAGGTATGATCGGAACCGAGTAAATAAGGAAGGATTTCATGACCTTTTTGGAATAAGCCTTTAGGGAAAGATAGCGGCTAAAGCGCATCACAATCCAGGCCATGACGACGACACATATCCCGGCAATAATGGCTGAATAGAAAAACGCCTCAAGTCGCAAATCCAGGATAAGGATGAAAATAAGATTTAACGCTACCGTAATCGCGGTTTGTAGAATACCGATAAGGGCAAAAAGCTTGTTGTAGCCTAATCCTCTTGCACATTGCTGCAGAAAACTGGTGAATATCGACACATCAATAAATACGAGTGCCAGCCAGCCGTACGGGACCGAAATAAAAGCGAATAAGATTGCAGCGAGGACATTGAAAATAAGCAAGTTTCTTAGTACAGTGACTGCACCAGTTGTGATAATGCTTTGTTTCGTTGCATCTGTTTTCTGATCAAGTAACCATCGGTAAACGGCTGCAACGAGTTCAAACGTGATAAATGGTGTCAGTAATGTCGCTGTTGTAACAACAATATCCCACAAGCCATACTCTGCAGTGGTAAAATAATGCGTATAAAGCGGCAGCATCAAAAAGACCAATATTTTTGAGCCAAAGTTAGCTACCGAATAAAGTAACGTGTCTTTTAATAATTTATCTCCATTTGCCATGCTACAACTTCCCTTTTAGATAGAAGACTCTTTCATGTGGGTTGACAGTCTACCTGTGTGTTGTAAGCCTAGTGTTTAGGCCTTTAAATTGAGTTTCACTAGTATCTTCCTAATCGGGGATTTAAATCGATAGTATGGTATCAACATAACTGATGAAGCGGGAATTTTATAGTTGTACCGCTTCATTTCCCGGTAAATCTCCCTGGAATATTGTTTGCTTTTTAGTGTTGCTAAAACTTGTGCAATATAGCTAGTCTTCCTGTTCTGATACTTTTTCAGATCAAATACATTTTCATACAGGTGCAATTTTCCCATAACATCAAAGGTCAGCATTGTGCGCATACATTTTTCACATTCCGAGCAATTAGCTGCATCCCCACTGGTACATACATTTAGGTAGCGATAGGTTGGCTCATAATTGGTAATCATTTTTGTTTTCTCAACCCGGGAATAACTTGATCCGGCTGAAAAGAATGATAACGATTCTGTCGACAACATATTCAACGTCAAAATGTCATAGGATGCGCCAATTGTCGGGCTTAATTCAAAGTGCTGGATTTGTCTGCCTGATGAATAATAGTAGTAGCGAAACAACTTTTGCAAGATAAGTACACAAGCAACATTTCGAATCGTATGAGTCGGTACATAATCCATCTGGAGCATTTCACTTAAATTGGAATCAATCGGGATGGAATCTATTCCCTTCTCAATCGAAAATGGCTTGACCAATTCCAGCCTTTTTTGAAAAAGGGTACGAGCATCTTCACCACCAAAATCGCCATTTGAACCGACGTTATGAAATGTAAAATGCGTTAGTTTTAATGACTCCGGACATGTGTCCATAAGATGTTCGTAAACGGTACAAAATGAATCAACACCCGCAGAAAAACCAGTCCCAACCGCACCAATATTTTTGACTGGTGTGCTTTCTAATCCATTATGTATGATCGACACCTGTTTTAAATGTGGCATGGCAACTGTTAGGGCCTTCATAAAGTAATTTGTCAGTGTGTAGTATAGTCGTTCTGATACGGGAAAATGAAGTCTAATATCCTCCCCATTTTTCATAGCAAGCAACAATAACCCCACTAAAAAGGCGTCTCCTCTTTCGTATGTAAGGTAATCCTTGTATTGCTTTGGCACGGAGAACCAGACAACCTCTTTTTTACCACCTGTTTCTATTAAAGCACGAGTAATTGCTGTATCCTTTTCGGTGATTACTTCTGGTTTATGAATGATAAGCAAGCGCGTCTCCTCTTTCTAGTCTTTCTTTAGGTAATGATCGAGTACTTCAAAATGTTTTTCTGCCTGTTGCACCTGTTTCGTTATATCTAGCTTGTTTGTTTCCATACTTGCAAAAACCTCTTCAGCCTCAAGTGTATGGATCGTATTAAAATCTGCATACGAACCATTGAAACCCGCATCCTGCATTACATTAGTCATTTTATTGCTGTAAACAATCGGGAATACAGCCTTATCCATTACCCAACCCAGAATCATAGCGTGAAACCTTGATGCAACAACAAAGCTGGATTTTGCTATAACGGTTAACGTTTCATCAATATTGAATTGATAAACATGCTTCGTTACGCTATTTTTATAGTCTCGGGGGATTTGCTTCATAATCATTTCTACTGCTTCATCATCCTGCTCCATTTCACAAAAAGCCATCAATGTGACGTAATATCCTTTCTTCATGAAAAAGATCGCGATCTCAGACATCTTTTGATAATAAATTGTGTCGTAATTAGCTAAGTGTTTCCTGATAGACGGCTTGATGACAGAAAGGACGATTCTTTTTTCTTGTATGTTAGCGATGGGTTTCTTCATTTGGAAAATGATATCATCCGCCATCCGTACTCGTGGTAAATCATTAAAAAGGTCATAAGAATATTGTTCGCGAAAACAAATGTCTGTATAAGTGCGAAACAGTTCCGTGTATTCGGTATAAAAATCCTTGTCATCAAATGGTCCAAAGTTAGCTCCTAATAGAAACATGGGCTTGTCTTTCGGCTTCATCGTTTTATTAGATTTTAACTCCTCGCGCCAATTTTCGCCTTGAATGAACAGCGAACCACCAATTTGAATCACCATCTCACAGGACCTAGCAATCATCCGGCGGGTAAAATTGTAAATGTGGAAGCGGCGAAAAATAAAGTTGAGACCTCTG
The DNA here is from genome assembly GCF_054048505.1 of Virgibacillus sp. FSP13. NCBI lineage: Bacteria > Bacillati > Bacillota > Bacilli > Caryophanales > Bacillaceae > Virgibacillus > Virgibacillus sp. FSP13. Next base: position 165,819 of record NZ_JBSVKG010000001.1, read on the forward strand.
AATAATAATTTGTCACTTGGAATAATATGAACATTCGGCAGTTCTTTAAAAATACGTTTGTAGCCGCTCGGTGCATAAAGCATAAAGGTTGTATCTGGATAACGTTCACATAAAACTTTGATGAATAAATCATCACCTAGATTGAATTGGGTATAGGCGTAAATCATGGCTTTTTTCATATTAATCAATCCCTAGGGGTTCTTCATATCATGATTGCACAAAATGAATATGTTTAGACATGAAAGGCATTGAAAAAACAAATGTTCGGTGTTATAATAGAATTAAGAATAGATTCGGCTAAAACGAATGGGAGGGGGAGTGGAATGGAAAACGAGGAAATCTTAAATAAGATACTGGAGAAGCTTGAGAGTCAGGAGAAAAAGCTGATAAAACAGGAGGAGTTTCAAGAGGAAGTAAGAAAGAAGTTCGCATCCCAGGATGAGAAACTTACCTCATTGGAAAAGAATTCGATATCCCAGGATGAGAAACTTATAACAGTAGAAAAGGAATTGACGTCCCAAGGTGAAAAACTTACATCACTTGAGGAGGAACAAACTAAAATATTTGATTTGCTTGTTACAGTCAGTAAAAAGGTTAGTGAACCTCTGGGCAATATAGATGCACTTGAGAAGCGAGTGTGGAATCTGGAAAAAGATCTCTCACAAATTAAACAAAAAACAGGATTGTAAATAATGACACTGGAGTAGTTTCCCAGTGTATTTTTTTGTTTAAGCGCGGGATCATCAACCCGAATCGCGAAACATCGGCGCGAGAGCAGGAACATCAGCCCAAAAGCAGAAACATCGTCCCGAATCGCGAAACATCGTCCCGAAAGCAGAAACATCGTCCCGAATCGCGAAACATCGGCGCGAGAGCAGGAACATCAGCCCGAGAGCGGAAACATCGTCCCGAGAGCAGAAACATCGTCCCGAGAGCAGAAACATCGCCCCCGTGAGCCATTTTAAACAACAATCCTTCAGAATAAAGGCTGTATTCAAGAAGATAAATTCATTCGCTTCAACAAAGAAAATATCGGATGGAGCCGCTGGTGCAGCATATTTTTCGTGGCAAAAAATAAGTAGATGCCATTTATTGATTTGTGTTTAATCATATTTCCAACCAGCCGGGATTGCAATGTATCTGAAAAACGGGCATCCTTCACATGATCAGCAGTAAGGATATTGGCAATCAAAGTTTTTTTCTCCCTTGGCGACAAATCACTATCCTGATGAAATAAATTGTTGAGACCATTCACAATACTATTAGCCTGAATAATGGCAAGAAAATAGCGATTATCCCCTGTATAGCAATTCTTTTCCGTCAAAAAACGTTTCATCTGTTCAAGCAACATCTGTTGATTTTTTACGAAATCCTTGTTAAAAGCCGTTGTTAATGAATGATGAGTAATGCAATAGTTGTACAATGTATCACGAATAATATGGATCTGGTCACAAACATTAATATAAGCAAGATTAAACAACAGATCCTCGCCCATTTTAAAATGTTTATCAAAGCGAATGTGATAATCGTTGATAAGGCTTGCGTCATACAGCTTGTTGCAAGGTGAGGGGAGAATGATTTTTTTGTAAAGTTCACCGATACGCTTTAAAAAATGAGCATGTGGATACACACCAGTATTGGATGGAACTGTTAATGAGGTCACTCGTTTCTGCATTATTTTATATCCACAAATAACAAGCTGAACGTCACAATTCATTGCCTTTACAAGACGGGCGGTCATATCAGATTGAATGTAATCATCTGCATCGACAAACTGAATATAATTGCCGGTTGCAGCTGTAATGCCGGTATTCCGAGCGACGGATGGTCCGGCATTTTGTTGGTGGATGACTTGAACACGATGATCTTTTTCCGCGTAACGTTCACAAATAAGTCCACTATCATCAGTCGAGCCATCATTAACCAGAATCACCTCAATCAGTTTATGCGTTTGAGTCAAAATACTGCTGATACACCTGCTGAGATATTCCTCCGCGTTATATACGGGCACGATAATACTCACTAAATTAGGTAACGCCATCTCTATCCACCTCAACATTTTCCATTCCTAATACTAAAATACAAATGGTTACATACGACATAACGGATGGAGCGAATAAAACGTGACCAGCTAAAAGTGCAATTCCAAAACATAATCCAAGCGTGAATGCTAATAAGAATTTACGAATATTTAGTGGAAACATCCCTTTTATAAGCTGGATTATCAGATAAATTAACGGCATGATCAATAAAAAACTGCCTATAACTCCGTATCCAAAGAAAAGGTCAAAGAAATCCATTTCAATCAACTTTGGATCCTTGGTATAGTCTCCCGCATATCCCATTCCAAATAGTTTTCGGGTGGTGGTAACGTCTGTGTAATCTGAATAGGCCCGCTGCAAATAGATATTCCGGGAGCTTAAAACTTTTCTGACCAATCCCCTTGACTCGTTTGTATCTGTAACATATTCTATCTGCTTCATTTCCGGATCTGACACCATTTGCTGGGTATTTGAGAAAATTGGCGATAATGGGATAAAACATGCAAATATAACGATGATCCCTAGGAAGAGTAAGGCGCTTTTCTCCTTTACGACACGCAATCGATATGTAAGTAGAACGTACAGAACACCCACGAAAACAATACATATTCCACCGAGAAAGGCGGTTTTTGTGCCAACCATTGGGATCATACTCACCATCAAAATGAATGCGATCCACGAATACAATGTTCGTTCATACCAAAGATGAGCAAGACTTAATCCAAGCAATACAATCACAATGACACTCAATTCATTTGCTGCAAAAAACCAACCAGAGAATCCAATACTGCCATATTGGTAGCTGTCAATGCTTGTCCCAGTCGCAATGGCCAGCCAATAACTAATTCCAATGATTATACTAGCTACCGTAGCTGCTCGATAAAGGATTGCTTTATTGATTATTCTTTGCTGCAGAAGAATGATTGATGCATGAATCATAACAAGATAATAACTTGTTTTGATCGCAAAATTGATTTCTTGAAAATAAGCCATATGCGTTTTTTGTAAACCGTTAACAATCAGCATCAGCAAAATCGCCGCATATGACACGGCAAATAGCAGAAGCATATTCCGTTTATAACGGAATAAGTACAAAAAAATATAGACAAATAAACCTGCCATAATCAATGCTCTTGATAATGACCCGATCGTTATTGTCATCCCGTAGTAGCTTGATATTGAGGTAATGATATCAATTATTGGCTGAATGATAATCAAGAAGAATATAAATTTATCCCAATTGGGTTTCGTAATCTCCATGGTGTTTTATCCCTTCGTTTTGATGATATACACAACAATTATGGTCATTTATCAATCAAATATTCACTTTCATTATATTTTCCATGCTGTCTGGTTATATTGATTAAAACATCAAGTAAAAACAATAGCGCCTGGAAAACCTTGTGGAGATTTTGTTTGCCATCAGGCGCAAGCAAAGGTAGTGAACCGAACAAATGAAAATATTACATCTAAATGCAGGTAATGAAACAGGAGGGGGCATGCATCACATCCTTGAGTTGCTCAAGGAATTTAACCGGGATGAGTTTATCTTAGGTGTGTTGGAAAAGGGGGAAATGCTAAAGCGGGCACAGGGTCTTGGGATCCAAACTGTCTATTTTTCCAACCGGTTGAAACTCAGTATCCCACTCATACATAAAATTGCCACCTTTATTAAACGAGAACAAATTAGCTTTGTTCATACACACGGACCACGGGCGAATGTATACGCAAAAATTTTAAAAAAAATGGTGTCCTTCCATTGGGTTGTGACGGTTCATAGTGACCCGACCCATGACTTTATGGACAAGGGAATGTATGGTGATTTTCTCTGCCGGCTTCATTTAAATGCAATAAAAAATGCGGATAGAGTCATTGCCATTTCCGAACCTTTCCGGACGAATCTACATGTTGCAGGGGTTGAAAATAACAAAATTGTAACCGCATTAAATGGAATTGATTTTCGAAAAAAGGCAGACAGGCCACACGTTAGGAACGATTTTGGTTTTGGCGATCACGACTTTCTTTTTCTAATGGCAGCAAGACTCGAGCCGGTAAAAGGGCATCAAATTGCACTAGAGGCTTTTTCAGAAATTATGAAAGGGCATAAAAGTTGTCATCTATTGCTTGCCGGAGATGGCACGCTAGCAGATACATTAAAACAGGTAGCTCGTGATTTGTGTATTGAAACAAATGTTCATTTTCTCGGGCACCGCCATGATATTGATAAGTTTTATGGAATGGCAGATATCACAATGCTCACCTCATTCAGTGAAAGTTTCCCATTAGTATTGTTGGAGGCAGCAAGAGCCAAAACACCGGTTATCGCAACAGATGTTGGCGGAGTTTCTGAATTGCTGTGTGACAAATCATACGGCTGGAAAACAAGTCCAGGCAACATTCGTGAATTGACAAGTGCAATGGAAGAGGCGATAAATTTTCGAAATCGGGGTATGTTAAAAATGATGGGTGAAAAACTCTTGTCCCACGCATCCAGCAAATTTTCATTGGAGATTTTTGCTCAAAACGTTTATAATGTATATGTGAATATGGATAAGGTTAATTAACATGTCGATTTAAGTGTTAAGCGAGCATGAGAATGGACGGCATTGAAAGGGATTGCATGAGGAACAAGTGCAACAGCCCGGATCAACACACCATGGAAGCTCGCTGATAAACAGATCAACTCGCATATGAACTTACTATTCCAACATCATAACTATAAAGAGAGTCTATTTGCAAAAATGGACAATTGAGGTGGGCTAAGTGATAAAAATTGTGATATTAGCCTTTTTAACTATGTTAATTTCATTAATTATTACGCCGTTTTTAATAAAAATATCTAAAAAATTCCATGCAACAGATAAACCAAATTATCGTAAAGTTCACGCCGAACCAACTCCAACTTTAGGCGGTTTAGCAATTTTTTTTAGTTTTATTATTGGATTAGCCATTTTACAGCCGACGAACGAATATCATCTTGCAATCGTTTGTGGCGCCTTTATTATTATCGTACTCGGTTGTGTAGATGATTTGATGGACTTATCGCCGAAAATTAAATTTGTCACCCAAATTATTGTTGCCGCCCTGGTTGTCTTTTGGGGTGGTTTACAGGTAGAATTTATTAATTTACCGTTTGGGGGCCAAATCGAATTTGGTTTTTTAAGCTCTATTGTAACGATCTTTTGGATAGTGGGGATTACCAATGCGATTAACCTGATTGATGGATTGGACGGGCTCGCTGCTGGTGTCTCATCGATTGCATTATTTACGATTGCTGGCATGGCCGTTATTATGGGTGATGTTTATGTTACAACGATGGCCTTAATCCTCTTCTTCAGTACGATTGGGTTTTTGCGCTATAACTTTTTTCCAGCAAAAATTTTCATGGGGGATACGGGTGCACTTTTTTTAGGGTACATGATTTCCATTCTGGCACTACTTGGCTTTAAAAATGTAACCATCATTTCATTTATCATTCCCATTTTCATCTTGGGAGTACCTATTTCTGACACATTAATCGCGATTGTCAGAAGATATATTAATAATCAGCCATTGTCGAGTCCGGATAGTTCGCATTTGCATCATCGCTTGATTAAATCGGGCTTCACTCACAAACAAACTGTGTTAATCATCTATGCGCTTAGTGCGATGTTCAGTGTAGCGGCCTTTCTGTTTTCCATGACAACTGTTTGGGGATCGCTATTGATCTTTACGATAGCATTATTAGCCATCCAATTTTTGATTGAAAATCTGGAATTAATCAATGCAGAATATAAGCCGTTAACCAATTTTGTAAAAGGATTGCGGCATAAATAGTAGTGGGCTGACCACTGCTATTTTTTATGGATAATCATTGGTTGTCCTTTTTGATTTTGTATATGCTAATCAATTGCACGCTAACAATCAAAAATTTGTGGGTTCATGTTAAGAGGTAAATGCTCGAATTCGGAATGGAAGTGCGCGTTCATATTAGCACACAAAAAAGCCGCCAACCATACGGTCAACGGCTCCCTAAATCTAGTATGAAGTTGTCGTGCCTTCGTTAGTACTGGACTCCGTTCCAAAAGGCTCTGTACTTTCCGATTCGCTTGCAGTTGCGCTCGTTTCATCTGCCAAATCTAATTGGCTTTTCAAAATTTGCTTTGTCTCTTCAAGTGCTAATTCATCCAATTTGTAAAAATACTTATCACCTGGTTGATAATCCTGCCCTTCCAACGTAAGTGAATCTATATCCAAATTTTTTCCGCTTGTTCCATAAGATATAAAGCTTTTCATTTCATCGAATGTCATATTCGTGGTCATGTTTTTTCCTACTGCTTCAATAATGTTATCAATCTTTAAAATGGAATTCATCGATACCGCCTTTTTCATAACCGCTTTGATTACTTCTTGCTGCCGTTTCCCGCGTTCGATATCATTATCCTGCTTCCGGGTACGGGCAAAGGCTAATGCTTCTTCACCATTTAAATCCTGCTCGCCAGGTAATAAGTGAATGGCTCCGGCTTGATCTTTAGAATTCTGTTCATACATTTCATAAGGAACATCAATGGTTACGCCATCGACCGCATTGACAACGTCGATAAATGCTTCAAAGTTAACTTTTGCATAATAATCGACTGGAATATCCAATAAATTTTCTACTGTTTCAATGGTTGCTTGGGGTCCACCATATGCATGAGCTTCGGTGATCTTTGTGTTTTTACCGGCATCAGCAACATAAACATAGGAATCGCGTGGTATACTGAGTAATTTTACACTTTTATCGTCCTTATTCAGGGTTGCAAGTATCAGAGTATCTGTACGCGAACTTCCATCTTTATTATTTCGGATATCACTGGCATCTACACCCATGATTAAGACGGAAACATTATCTTCTGCCGGATCAACTGTTGTCACACGCAAATCCGACTTTTGCCGTCCATCATCTTTATAGGAATCAGATAATACAGAATCTGCTTTTACATATAAATAAGTAGCATAGCTTACGAGTCCAAAAAACACGATAAGAATGGGTAATAAAATAAACAATACGCGTTTCTTAAGCCTGCGTTTCTTTCTCTTGACACGACGTGAATTGTCTGACATAGAAAAATTCCCCTTTTTAAGCAAATACCTTTATAATTAGTATTATGCGTAATTGATTGTCTATATAGCAAAAAAATCAGTTAGAAATACCTAACGATAAATGATATTATATTTTCGATAAATACTTACATAATAAATGAAAAACTAACATTAATTTTACTATGAAAAAGCTAATACGTAAATTAAAATTTGATTACAATTATGAAAGAAATGTATAAAAAGCTGAAAAAGGTACACTTCATGTATACTTAGAAAGGTTGCCGAAGATAATGAAGACTCGTAATACTGTAACAATAATGGATATCCCTTTTTTAAATACGACAAAAAGTGACTTTTTAAATCATTACCTTTTACCTGGATTAGCCGACAAGCACAATAGCTTTGTTGTAACAGCAAATCCAGAAATTGTCATGCGAGCAAGGGAAGACGCAGCCTATAAAAAGGCTATTCAATCAGCTGATTATGTGATACCGGATGGATCTGGCATATTAATGGCGGCAAAATATAAAAAAGAGCCACTTCAGGAAAGGGTTACCGGATATGATCTCATGCTGGATTTGCTGGAACGTGCTGAAGAAATGGGTTATAGCTGTTTTTTTCTTGGCGCTAAGGAAGCGGTAAATGAAAAAGTTGTTGACTCGGTGAAAAAACAATATCCTGGGCTAAAAATTGCGGGACACCATCATGGCTTTTTTGATATCGATGATCCGGAAATTGTTGAAAAAGTAGAGCGTACAAATCCTGATCTAATTTTCGTTGCATTGGGACTGCCCAGACAGGAGCTGTGGATTGCAAAACATCGCCACCAATTTTCCAAAGGCTTGTTTATTGGAATTGGAGGGAGCTTCGATGTCATCGCAGGGGAGGTACCACGTGCACCACAGGTATGGATTAACTTAAACCTGGAGTGGTTATATCGACTTATTAAACAGCCTACACGCTTTAAACGAATTTTGAAAGTATTTGAATTTATGGGACGGGTTATTTTAAAGAAGGATAAAGGCTAGTGTAGCGGGACATGGGGACAGGTTTGTTGTCCCGGTGTCTAGATAGGGCGGAAGTGGCGGAGTATAGCCTTTTGTCCCCGAATTTAGAGTGGGACAAGGGACCTGTCCCCATGTCCCGACTCCTACCATTTACCTACTATTCTTCCATTTTCTATCTTGGAAAAGATGGGGAATAGTTGTATTATAGATTAGGAGATTATAAGTCTATCATGATAAGGGGATACGGTATGAGTAGAAGGTCAGTTGTCATCTTTGTAGTAGTTTGCATGATGTGTTTTATGTCGATTCCACCACATTTCTCGGCGCAGGCAGGTAGTGGGGATTCGGATGTGGAAGCAGAGAAGAGCGAGAATGCTGAAACTAGTAAAGAAGAAATAGAATCAGAGGAAGAAGAGGAATACAATGAGTTAGGCATTAAAAAAGGCACAGAGGTTTATGGTGTGGATATTAGTAAATTTTCCGAGGAAGAACTTCAGTACGTACCAGAAGGTTGGCGAGATGGGGTTATTGAAAATGAACAGCATCACGCTATCCCTAAGGCCAGAAGTTTGATGCGGGCACAGAAAGCCTATCCGAACGTAAATGATTACATATTATCTCATAATCTACCAACTGCAGCAGTTGAATACGATCATATAAGCAAGTTACCACAGTTTGGTTATCGGTATGGTAGACCTGAGGGAGTTGTTGCTCATGAAACAGCGAATAACTCTTCAACTATTACACAAGAGATTACCTACATGAAGAGAAACTATCAAAATGCATTTGTTCATGCCTATGTAGATAATTCACGGGTTATTGAAGTGCACCCTACCAAATACGCTTCCTGGGGTGCAGGACCTTATGCAAATGAACGTTTCATCCATGTAGAATTGGTGCGCGTACATAGTTTTGATAAGTTTGCCCGTTCTATTAACAATTACGCTAATTATATTGCCTCGCTATTGGATAAATATGGATTACAAGTAATTAGTGCAGAGGATAACAATGGAAAAGGGACACTATGGTCGCATAGAGCGGTAACCCATTATCTAGGTGGTACCTGGCATGTTGATCCACATGGTTATTTTGCACAGTGGGGCTACAATTGGAGCGATTTTGTCGAGCTGGTTACCATGAAATATAATGCATTAACAATTCAAAAACAATCTACAAGCAAAGTAGGACATATCAAGTCAGAAAAAGATTTCATTTACAATGATCTTGCTGAATTGCAGGACTATAAACTAGCAGGTTCTGAGTATACAGACAGGGTTTTTTATATCAAACAACAAGCCAAAATGAACGGTCAAACGTATTATTTAATCAGCGAAAAACCAAGTAGCACAAAAGGAACAATTGGCTGGGTTAACAGCAATGATATAAAAGTATATTCCCATACAAGCGTTGATCGCAAGCAGAAGACCTTAACACTGTCAGGTTCTGGCGTTGCATACAACAGGGCCTGGGGCGACAAAAAGAATATCGTATATCCAGAGCTATCCCAATATGCCGGGGAAACGTTTGACGTTAATCTAACGGAAAAGGTAGGAGACAATGTTTGGTATCGTGGTCATCTGCATGGCAAACAAGTCTGGATACATGAAAATCATTTCGAAATTAAATTTACGGATGTTCCAAAAGGCTCATCACATTATGAGAGCATCTACGCGCTCGCTAACATGGAGGCTATCCGCGGGTATAGGTTAGATGATGGATCTTATATCTATCGTCCGGGAAAAGAACTGTCACGCTCTCATGCAGCGGTTATGTTTACCAAAGCGCTTAAGTTGCCAGTTCCAAATGATGTAGCAGGGGTTTTGGAAAATTTCAGTGACATCGATACTTCTCACCTATACGCCGAAGAAATCGCCGCAACGTATCAGGCAGGAATTTTCCAAGGCAGCGAGGGAAAATTTATGGACAAGGCCCTTACACGCGAACAAATGGCTACAGTAATCGCAGAAGCATTTGATTTACAAGAGACAGGAGTAGATACAGGAGTCAGATTAGATAATGTATCTCCTGCCCATCAGGATAGTGTGTCTCTTCTTGCACAGCATGGAATAACGGTTGAACTAGATAATTACCGTCCATTTGAAACTGTGACAAGAGGACAATTTGCAACGTTTTTGTATAAGGCGATGCAAGAATCGAATAAGTAGTATGAGCCGAGGGCGGGCGATTGAGGAGTGAGAGTCGCGATGTTCAGCTAGAAGTCGCGCTCTCCGGCATGGAAGACGCGGATCTTGGCGGAAAGTCGCACAACTCGGTCCGAAAGCCGCCGGACAAACGGTGAAAGTCGCCGGACGGAGCGGAAAAGTCGCCGGACAAAGCGAGAAAGTCGCCGGACGGAGCGGAAAAGTCGCCGGACAAATGCGGGAGGTCGCCGGACAAAGGGGAGAAGTTGCCGGACAAAAGCGAGAAGTCGCCGGACAAACGCGGGAAGTCGCCGGACAACCACAAAAAGCCGCACCAGAATCCGTGCACCCAGGCGAAGAAGTCACGCGCGCCAGACCAGAATCCGTGCCCCTCGCTACCCTGCGCACCCGGCATCCCCTGCGCACCCGGCACCCCGCATCCCCTCCACGCCCTCATCCCAAAACAAAAACAACCGCACGGACCACCTCCGTGCGGTTGTTCATTCCACCACATCCCCCAACTCAACAAACTCATCCCCAGATTCATTCACAGCCTGCATGATATCAACGAAACTCTCATCATATTGATATCCCACAAGAGAGCGGTACTGAAAATAAACGCCTGCTGCATGGTTAGGTGTGATGCGGTGGGTAAATGCTTGCAATGATTCGATGTCTGCAAAATATGGTCGAAAATGTACTTTGATAAACTGTATGTCTGGGCGTAGGTAGCGGGCGTGGTAATCTTCTAATGCCACGATACTACCTGTTGGAATCTCCTCATACGTCTGCTGCACCTGTTCGACTGTTTCTTCGTATGTCAGCCCAGTACTTTGCATCGCCTCATAGGAGCTAAAGCCAATATTGTGCAAAAAGGCAATCACAAGCACTATTGTTAAAAAGTCTTGCCAGCGTACCCAATTCCGTTTGTCCAGTTGTGCGATCCAGCTGCAAATGAAGAACCAGATCATGAATGTAGCTGGTCCGAGCAGGCGAAAGTTAAATGGGTCAAAATAGGCTGACCAGCGCATATAAACAATTGCGATAAAATAGACTAGGCCAACAAACAGGAACATTCCTGGGAGCAGAAGTTGATCTTTCCTCAGCTGGAATAGTGCTTTAACCTGTTTTGGACGAATGAACAATACCAATCCGACAAGCAGTACGATAATGGTTGCAGTCGGGAAATCATGGCTTGTATTGGAAAACAGGTTGAATTCTGTTGTCAATCCTTCCCATAGCATCGTCATAAATTCGGATGCTGTTTCGACTCTTGGAATACGTTCCATTCCTGTTAATTGGCCAGTTTTTAGATAATTGACGACCAGGTACATACCTGCGATCAAGATGGTTAGGCTCCCGGTTGCCCAGCAGATGATCATAGGTTTCCATTGTTTCCTGAACAGATAATAAAAGCCGACTAAGCCGATAATGCCGGCACCGATCAGTCCGATATAACGCATGAAAAAGAGAAATAAAGACGCAATCAATAGATGAATGACATAGCCAATTTTATTTGTTTCTACATACCTTACCAATCCAAATACAAGCCAGAGCATCCCTAATAAAAAAGGTACTTCAGACCATGTATAGACGAAAAGGTTTGTAAAAGTACTTACAAAAAACAGCATGGAAACAAGTACTGCGCGCTTCTTGAATAATCGTTTGATCAGAATAAAACAAGCTCCAAGACAAAGAATATTAACAAGCTTGGAGGCCCAAAAAACGCCTAGCCCGGAAACGAACGACATGAGCGCAATTAGGACAGGGTAGCCGACTGGCCAAGTGGCGAAATAGGTGCTCATGCCATTAACGTAATTCGCCGTGGTCATCCCATCCCCGTTAAGGAAGTTCTGGGCTAACTGCAAATAGTGGGCGGAGTCGGATGACAAAAAACCATTCTCGTCCAGCTTGGATTGAAAAATAATGAACATGCTGTATACCAAAAAGATAACAAGCAGCCATAAGTTGGTTGACTTTAATAACCGTTTGCTCATCCTATAGCCACCCCCACCAGGAAAATAGCATGAACAGTGCACCACTTGTGATAAAGCCGACAACCAAACCGCCGAGTATTTCGAAAAGCGTATGTCCCATGCTTTCCCGTAATGGTTGGTAATCAGCGGTTTCGGTGTTCATTTGGTTTACCACTGTCGCTTGTTTGCCAACTGCCATGCGTAACCCGGTCGCATCGATAATGACGATGAAAAGAAATGCTACTGCCAGCCCAAAAACTGGTGTAAACCATCCCTCGCCAAAGCCAATTAGAAAGACGGTAGATGAAACAGTTGATGTATGTGTACTCGGGAATCCACCATTTCCTACATATTGACGGGCATTTTCGCCGTATTTAAATTTATTTATCAAATATTTTAAACAACCTGATGCAAGCCATCCTACAAAAGGTGCTAAGAAATATGGCAATGGACAACACTCCTTGCTTTAGATGTTGAAAAATGAATCGGCGACTTTACCGCTGTTTTGGAAAAAAAGACTTCCTCTTCACCAGAAAAACGATAATCCCTAAAATAACCCCAAACCACAGGGTAACAAACCGAATAATTAACGAAATCGTTACCGCCAAGCTTCCAGCGACACCAAAATGGATCAGCAATCCTGTAATACTTCCTTCAGCGGCACCAAGCCCACCAGGTATCATGGATAGCGCCCCAGCAATTGTTCCAAGGCTAAATGTTAAGATACTTGCAACAAGCGAAACATCTACAGAAGCGGCCTTGATAATCATGTATAAACTAACACATTCCAGTAGCCAAGCCATGACACTGACCAAAAAGGCAAAGCTTAGTTTACGAAATCGCATGAAGAACAGTGTTTGGCGGTAAAACTGGTGTAACGATTCACGAAACCGATGCAATTTTTTGGGCTTCGTCACCCAATTAATAGCTTTATTGATAAACGAGCGTCGTTGCACCAAAATAAAAAAGATTACGAGCAACACTGCTAACAGAACTAATGATGTAAGGCCAAAAGGATAGACTAACAACCCGATACCCACTAGCGCCATCATCGCCAGTAAATCCGTAAAGCGATCATAGATGACAATGGGCAGAGATTCTGCATATGGAACGTTTGCCTTCTTTTGCAATAGATAGGATTTGATCAATTCCCCAGCCTTAACGGGGGTGATCGACATCATTAATCCGATAAAGAAAATAGCGGCATTGTCCTTCAACCCAATGGAAAAGTTCGACCATTTGGAAAATGCCTGCCACTTCCATAGGCGTAATAAATAACTACCACACGTAAAAAGAAACGCCAGCAACAAGTAATGTACTGGCATTTCGACAATCGCATTCATCACTTTTTTTAGATCTGCAAGCAATAAAAAGCAAGCCATCACAATAACGCCAAGAATAATTCCAATAAATAGCTTTTGGATAATAGTTTCTGGTGTTTTTCGATCTGAAGCTTCCATTAGATATCTGTCCGTTTGAAAACTTTTTCAGGAATTAATTTAATGATGAACATAATCACAATCCAAAACCATGGTGTATAGACGACATTCCGACGTTTCGCAAGCCCTTTCGTGATATCAGTTGCTACTTTTTCCGGATCGGCTAGTAGTGGGGAATCCTTCACAACGCCATAGGTCATTTTCGTATCCACCATACCAGGCTTAATCGTCAGTACTTGTACACCTGATTGATGTAGGCGATTGCGTAGTCCCTCCATATAGACACTTAAGCCAGCTTTGGTAGAGCCGTAAATATAATTGCTTTTGCGTCCGCGATCACCAGCTACAGATGAAACTGCGCAAATGAACCCGCGCTTTTCCTTTTCAAAATAATTGGCAGCGATATTCAAGATGGATACTGCTGATGTATAATTGACATCAATCATATTCCGGGAAAGGGAGAAAGATTGCTCCGCTTCTTTCTGATCGGCCATTGCCCCATACATAAGGAGCACGCCATCAATGCCTTGATTTTCATCCACGACTTCGGAAAAGAATCTTTCATGATGATCAAAATCAAGGGCATCGAATGCTTTTACCTGAATATCGACACCATACCGGATCTCTAAATCACTCTTAATTGTTACTAGCTCATCTGTTCTTCTGCCTGTTAAGATCAAGTTCATCTTTCGTTCAGCGAGCTTATGAATCGTTTTTTGTGCAATGGTTGAACCAGCACCTAAGACTAAAACCGTACTCATAAAAAACACCTCATATCGTATCGTTTATTTTACGTCAACCCGAGCCTTCGAGACATGGAAGAAGAAAACCGGCCATCGGGATCTAGTTGTTGTTTTACCTCCATGAATTTCTTCCAATTTGGATACATGCTTCTGAACGTCTCCGGGTTGATTGTAGAGTCTTTGGCTAAGTAAACACGTCCACCGTGAGCCAGAACAATGTCATCCAATTCCTTTAAAAATGAAAACAAACTGTTGTTCTTAATCGGGATATCAAGCGCTAGCGTATATCCCTCCATTGGGAAAGAAAGCAATCCATTATTGGCTTGTCCAGAACTTTTTAGTACGGCTAAGAACGATGAACGTTTTTCACTGCTTAATCGTTCCAGCAATTTGCGGATTCCTTCTTTTGGCTGATTCGCCTTTGGAAAAACAGCCTGGTATTGGACGAACCCGTTTTTTCCATAAAGTTTATTCCAGTCCGTAATCGCATCTAACGGATGGAAAAAGGAAGTCTGATCAACAATTTTCGTTTCGTCTTTATAAGAAGCATAATACAAGTTATTAAATGCAGAAATACTCCAGTAATTCAACGCAAAAGATGGAGCATTGATTGGCATTTTTAAGTGTAACTTCCGTGAGTTGGGAAAAGGGTCATGGATTTTAGCAGGTAAATCAAGTTTATTCGCGTGCTCTCCCCGCATTAACACGGATCTACCGAGGGAATCTCCTGAACTCAGGCAATCAATCCACGCCACCGAGTACTTAAAGTTTGCATCATTTTCCGAGAACTTATCAAACGCCTCATCCAAATTTTTTGCTTTTTCATACGTTGCTTTTATATAGGAACTTTCAACGGGAATTAGTTGGATAGTGGCTTGCAAAATGATACCCGTTAGCCCGATGCCACCAACTGTAGCCCAAAATACTTCTGAATGCTGATCCCGGCTGCACGTTATGACCTCACCTGAAGCAAGTAGCAAGTCAAAACAAACAACAAATTCGGAAAAGCAGCCGTCCACATGATGGTTTTTCCCATGGACGTCATTGGCAATTGCGCCACCAACCGTAACAAATTTGGTTCCCGGGGTGACAGGCAAGAAATAGCCCCGTGGTAAAAACACATCGATAATGTCTGCTAAAGAAACGCCAGCCTCACAAGTTAATGTTCGTGTTTCTTCATTAAATGCTAGCATATGGTTCAATTTATCAAAGCGGATGACAGCCGCATCTTTATTCAGAGCTGTATCCCCATAACTTCGTCCAAGTCCGTATGCGATCTGGCTGTGTGCGTTATCTTCCTTTAAAATGGCTTGAATATCCCGACTGGTTTCCGGTTGATACACAAAGCATGATTCCCTTGGGAAGTTCCCCCAACCAGAGATCACTTTTTTCATTGGCTTTACCAAGAACATCACGTCCAATCTAAATTAATCAAAAGGCGGTAAGAATGATGACAATACTAACGACATACAAGATGACTGTAATCAAGATGTGCCGATCCTCAAATAAAACTTTCTCAGGCGCGCCACCTTGTTTTTTAATATGAATCAAATATAAATAACGAAACATGCCATAAATAACGAACGGAATGGTCCACATCAGATGGATGGAGTCACCAGCAGTAAAGGTAAATACCGCATAACTAACAATAGTTGCCGATGTTACGATACTCGTTAGTTGATCTAAAAACGGCAATGAATAGTCATCCAACACTTTTCGGTGCGAGCTGTCGCTTTCCAATGCTAATGTCAGCTCATGCCGACGTTTGCCAATCGCAAGAAATAAGGATAATAGCATCGCACATAACAGGAACCAAGGCGTAAACGGCACATTAATAATAACTGCCCCGCCAACCGCCCGCAGTACAAAACCAAAAGCAATGACCATCATGTCCACAATCACGATATGTTTCAGGTAATAACTGTACAATACGTTTGTAACGAAATAAATCAACAAGATAAGAAAAAATATTTTATTTATTAAATAGGAAAGAACTAGTGATAAACCAAGTAACACAACACCCGTGGTAATTGCTAAGGCAGGATTTAATAACCCCGATGCCATTGGCCGATACTTCTTCGTTGGGTGGTTACGGTCAGCTTCCCTATCTTTATAATCATTTAGGATATAAATACTACTTGCAGTAAAACTGAATGTAATGAATCCGAAAATGGATAGCAATACAGCGTCAAAATTTGACAATTGAAATGAAAATAATAAAGCAGCAAACACAAGGAAATTCTTCGCCCATTGCCTTGATCGTACCTGCTTCCACAGTAAATGAATGATTGAATTGCTTCCCAAGAGATATCTCCTCACCTACATAAAAATTCCTCATTTATTATAGCACATCAAATCAACATTTCACTAACGCAATTCATTTTCATGGTCTAGATTAAAATTTGCCACATATAATGGAAATTGTGTGATAAATAATGATGGAGTCTTTGGTACCAGAAAGAGTCTTTTTTTGCGGAATGACAAAGATGTATCGTAGAATTTAATTTAGGTGATTATCGGAGTAATTTATTTTATTTATTCTAGTCTTATTATACTTGTGAATCAACAAACGATTTAGTATAATATACTTATCTAGTAAGTTGTAGTTTTTATCTATCTATTATTCTATTTATTGCTGTTGACAATCATCACACCAGTAACTATACTAGATAAAGAAACTATGTGTTTAGTAGGTTCTCATCTTGATTTCCAGGCCTCATGTAATCATTTCTATACATATTGGGACGTAGGAAAAAAAGATGAAAATATAGACAACCTTAAGGAGGATAAAGTTTTATGCAAAACAAAAAAACTTATCGCAAGTACGCTGTTTCGACAATGGCAGCAGCTGCTGCAGTTGCAGGTGTAGCTCCTGTCGCATCTGCAGCTGAATCGACAAACTTCCCTGATGTGACTCAGGAATCTGTTCCAGACCATTATGATGCAATTATGGAGTTGGCTGATCAAGGTGTCATTAAAGGATTTGAGGACGGAACTTTCGGTCCTTGGCAAAATGTTAGCCGTGCACAGGTTGCAGCTATGTTGACAAAGGCTATGGATCTTAATGTACCTAGCGACTTAGGAGAAGCTTTAAATGACTACAAGGACATTAGCGCAACTCATCAGTATGCAGAACAAATTGCAGCTGTAACAAATGCTGGTATTTTCAAAGGAAACCTACAAGGAAACTTCCAACCATACACAGACATTACTCGTGAGCAAATGGCTACAGTACTTGTTGAAGGTTTAAACCTTGATGAATATGAAGCTGAAAAAGTTGACATTAATCTTGATAATGTGACTCCAGACCATGCTGATAATATTCAAGTTCTTGCTAACTTGGGAATCACAGTAGAAACTGAAGATTTCCGCCCATTTGAAAAAATTACTCGTGCTGCTTTCTCTACAATGATGGTTAAAGCGATGGATGTTATTGCACCATCAATTGAAAGCTTGGGATCTGTATCCGATGTTACAGTTGACCAAGGAACAGCTGTTGAAGATGTAGAACTTCCTGAAACAGTTGAAGCTACTTATGACGATGGTTCAACTGCTGATGTTGCTGTAGATTGGGATACTTCTAAAGTAGATACTTCTGAAGTAGGAACATATGCAGTTACTGGTTCAGTTGAAGGTACTGATGAAACTGTATCTGCTAACGTTATTGTTAGAGCAACAGAAGTGACAGTTGAATCGGTAAGTGCGATTAATGCTGAAGAGATTCTAGTAACGTTCTCAGATGATGTTACAGAGACGGCGGCTAATCAAGCTAATTATGAAATCTCTAAAAACGGTACTAAATTAACAAGCGACAAAATCGCTGATATCAAAGTTAATGGTAATACAGCATTGCTACGTTTGAAAGATTCCGCTAAAACAGGCGACCGTTATGTTGTACAGACTAATGACTCTATCATCTCTAAAGATGGCAAACCTGTAGAGAAGTTTGCATCTGAAGAGTATGTTTATGCGGATGGTCCAGCACCATCATTAGAAAACACTAGCGTTGTTCAAGGCGAAGACAGTGTTAAACTACGTTTACAGTTTGACCGTCCTGTACAAAAAATTGACAACGACCAAGGTGAAGAAGGTACTAAAACACTTATTAAAGTAGATGATGTAGAAATCGATAGTAATGACCTAACTGAATCTGTTTTCGCAGGAGAAGCGGGCAACTACTTCTACGACGTTGATATCAATAATGAAAAAGCTCAAGAACTAGCTGTTAAAGAAGGTAAACATAAAGTTGTTATTTTTGACATCCAGGATACTGCGGCAGAAAACCCAGTTGTAAGCAGTGTTCTAAAAGGATCATACGAAATTACTAAAGACGCTACAGTTCCTGAAGTAGCAGGAATTCAAGTGTTGAACGGTAATAAGTTCTTCATCAAAACTAACCGTCCGGTAGAAGTGGGAGATGGCGGGCTGAAGGTTGAAAAAGGCGTCCATCAATTTATTGAAGGAGATTTATCTTCCTCATCTAGCCTAGTATATGAAGAAGGTAGCTTACCAGACGGAACACCTGGTGTATACGTAGTTATTACAGACTCAGCTGACGATGACGCCAACCCATTGTATAAAAACAATGAAACATCTGTTGATTTAAAAGTTACACTGGAAAACTATAAGGCTGAGGGAAGTGACCTAGTAGGAACTCCTGTTACGGAAGATGTAACGGTAAGCAAAGACGACACTAAACCATCAGTTAAGACAACAACAATAGCTGAAAATGGTAATATTAATGTTACGTTTAATGGAACCATTGATGAAAAACCAGAGGCAAATGACCTTGTTATTAAAGATAAAGATGGTGTAGTTAAGTCTGTTGATGATGAGAATATCACCCTTGCGGATTCTTCACAAAACAAAGTAGATGACGTAGTTACAATTTCAGGTGACTTCAACGAAGATGCACCGTACACAGTTGAATTCAAAGATGGCGCATTACGTTATGAAGGTAATAGTAGCTCAGTTTCAGCTTACGACGTACCAAGCAAGAAAAATGATGCTATCACAGTAACTGCTGAACCGGCAGAAGGATTTAAATATGTTGCGTTTGGTGATCTAACAGATGCAACAATTGATTACGTGGAAAAAAATGTCATTAAAGTAAATTATGAAACTGAAATGACAGACTCTGCACGTGAAGTATCCAACTACAAACTTGATGATGAAGAATTGCCAGAAGGAACAAAAGTTGAATTTGTCGGTGATAAAGAGACTGTTCATATTACAATTCCAGAAGGTACTGTTAAATACGATGACAACAGCTACAAACTTGCTATCTCAAGTGACGTTACTACAAAAGATAACAAGCATGTTGTTAAGAACCTTCAAACTAAAGGTGATTACGACCAGAACGTTACTCTTTACGACAATGTGAAACCTGAACTTGAAAAAGCGGTTTACCTTGTTGAGTCCGACGATGCAGAGTCAAGTGAATATATCAAGCTGACATTTACGGAAGGTGTTGAAGTTAAAGATGATCAGTTAGATGCTGATGATAACTTTACAGTTGTTGTAAATGGATCTACACAAACTGCTTCTGTAGCAGATGATGTGACTCCTGAAGATAATGAGCTTGTTCTGAAGCTCGGCTCTGAAGTATCTGTATCACAAGAAGCTACAATAACACTTGTTGAAGATTCAAAAGGTAATATGAATATTACTGATGTTTCTGATCTGAAAAACGAGGCTAAAGTAGATTCTTTTGTTAAAGCATCAACGACAAAAGTTGATAAAACCCTTGAAGAAAACTAAACGAAATGTTACTTTATAAGCTAGTTTACTAGTGAAAGAAGTTGGAGAAACACCCTCATGTTTGACTGTGAGGTCGAACATGAGGTGTTTCTTCAAACTATTGTTTTACCATTTTGTGGGTGAAATTCCCACACTTGCTAAATAGTTATAAGCAAGTGCCTAATCCTCCTGCATCCAGTGAGGTTCTTACCAACCGAAGGGATGAAGTCAGGTAAAGTCGTACTCATGAAATTGAGGCGGGGTTCCATAAAAGGTGACTATGGTTAGGAGACGAATCCATGCTTAGGCAGGGTGAGGTAGTGAATGCTAAGAATTGCTAGGGGTTTAGTATTCACTCTTTCATTTGAAATAGTGGAATGGGGATCAACCAATTAACTATTAAACTGGTCTTTCTCATACCTGAATAGTGGAGATCTAAGGTTATCAAAAAGAGGGATGGAGACAATGGAACGTTTGAAGTCTTATTAGAAGAGGTGGGTTAGCACCAGTGAAGCTAGTAAGATGGCAGCGGGTTCATAGTAGTGTTGATAGCTAGCCGCTTGGACTTGTATGGTAACATACGAGAAGGATAAACCTAGTAGGAGCGAAGGAACCCAGTCAGTAGCAGATTCTTATACGACTTATTTCCCCAAAAGTAAGATCGTTGGAAGTAAATAAGCCAATCGCTAGAAACGATTGGTCTTATTTACACCATACATATAGGTAAAAAGAATCAAATTGTTATTGATGGCACGCCGTATGCGGTGAAAGCCGCTTGTACGGTGTAGGCCCGAATCGAAAGCTGCTGAGAGAGTGGTATAAGACGGGAATAGCGAAGAAGAAGTAGCAAAGGGTAATGTTACAGAAGCCATCACAGACCTAAATTTAGGTAATAATGTTCAGGTTCCATCTTTAACATTTGAGGATACAGGAGCAAATTCTGATCAAATTCAAAAGGTAGCAGATGAGATTAAAGATGCTAAAACTGCTTTAACAGCTAACGGAATGGCTAGCGCGATTAATAGTTATGCTAAGGATGAAGCAACATTAAAACGACATCTTCAATCACTATTGGATAATAACACTACAATTCCAAATGAATATAAGTCGCTTGTTGATGCTTTAAATGCTGCTTATGGTCTTACTGCAAATACAAATAGTTAATAAGGGAAGTGGGGCATGTTCCTCATCCCACACTATTTTGTAAATGAAAATTAGAGAGAACTTTCCTTTTTGGGTTGGTTCTCTCTTTTGCGAAACACGGGGACGGTTCTCTTGTTTCATCAAGAAAGTCTCGTTGAGCAGAAATGCTTTGCGAGGCTTTTCTTTTTTCGTTTTATTCTCTTCAAGTTCCCTCCAAGTAAACTTATTTCATAGCATTCCCGCTTCATGAAACAAGGGGGGAATGCGAGAACCGTCCCCGTGTTTTTCTAGAGCATTCTAATTCCTTAGTTTAAGCTTTTAGTTCAGAAAGTTGTTGCCAAATTGGTATATCATTATCGAATAAGATAATGTACCCATGGTTCGGATAATCTTTTTTAATTGCTTGAAGATAATCCTGGTACTTCGGCATGACCTTTTCAAAGATAATAGTACAAGATATAAACGATGCATTACTTCCTCTTTTAATATTTTCTAAACGAAATAAGTCTTGTGCAAGGTTGTTACTTCCGTATTTTTGTTTAAGTGACTGACAATATTCCGATTCCTTTTCGTGTTTTTGCCATGTTGTTCCGCCAATTTCATTTTTAATTGAAAATCCAGTAACTATCTTAGGTTGGTTTAAACCAGGAACCCAGTTATCAGAATCAACAAACGCGATATCCACTTCATTCTCCCGACCATTTTCCCCTCTTCTTCTTGCATTGTTTTCTATATTAAAAGGTAGGTCTCTTTCAATTTTATAACGAGTAAGATACATAGTTACCAGCAATTCTGTAATTCCAGTAAGATTTTTTGAATGTCCCATGAACTCAACACTTTTTTCATAGAATCCATTTTTTAATTCGTACAACTCCATTCCTGTAAGCGTATGTAAATTTGAACCGATATATTGATATAAATCGTCTAACAAATTTCTAAACATATTTCATCCCCCCTTAAATTATTTTTATTTTACCATGAATATTCTAAATATACTATATATAACAAAAGAAACACAGGGGGATCAACACGGGGACGGTTCTCATGCTTCATTATTGGCAAAATAACTGTTACTTTTAGGTGTTGAGTAAATAACAGGAAAGGACTGGCCTTCGGGTTGGTTCTTTCTTTTTTATTTAGTAGAATGGGGGGAGAGGGTTGGAGGTGAAATGGATGAATTCTTAAGAATTAAAAGTTGCTAAAAGGCTTGTTGCAGCAATGCCTTTAAACCAAGTCATGGAGCTAAAAGAAATTTATGGTTCAAGCTGGACCAATATTTCCTCTCCTAATACTTTTGGCAAGGATTTTAAAGCGGAGTACGACAATTATTTTAAATTGCAACCATTAATCAACTTTTTTTAATGTAAATTTAGCTTAATAATGTGAATGGGCGCTTAATCTTATTAGATTAAAGCACCCGATTGCGTTATAGGTATGGGACCAATATTCTCTAAAATGACCCACCATTTTTTTATTGTACAACGAATCAAAAATAGATTTATTAATCATTGCATATCCCCCCAAGCCAAGCGTTTTGCAACAAAATGGTTATACAGAAAAATAGCCTACCACTCAGTATGGCAGGCCATTACAAATATTCACTCTTACCAATTAGTTTGGAAGTTGTGTTAGAGTATTAGTCACAGAAATCAATGTAACAACTATGGCGAAAATTATCCCTCCTAAATAAGGGTTCAAGCTTGCTCTGAAAATTTTCCTTGAAATTATCGCAGCCACAGGTAAGATGACTAGGAAACTAATTAGCCAAATGCCTACGATAGCCGATACAGTTTCAAAAAATACATGTCCCGTAATAAAGAATGTGATATATTGAATGGCGAGTACTACTATTGGCCCAAGTGTGTTAAAAAGAGCTAGTAAAGCCGTATTAATCCATTCTTTTTTTCCATTCCTGTAATAATTAAAACTGTTTATCACTACGGAATTGGCTACAAAGTATATTAAGAAAAATGGAAGGTATTTTAACGCGATAATAAGTTTATCGGGCGTAAAGTCCGTAACCGCTATAAACCAGATTCGAAAGTCTGTATTAAACAAATAGTCGCTGATAAAAACCAAACCAAAGGCAGCTGCACTTACAATGACAGCCAAAAGCACCGTTTTTCCAAGTGCTTTGAGGCTAATGGATACACCTATATCTTTCAACGTTGATTTATGCTCACTATCCGTAAATTTACGGGATAGGAACACTAACAGTATAGCAAATAACCCATTTAATGCAGCCCATGTTCCAACATAAAATGTATATGCCTGTGGAAAGAAATCCGGACGATTCACCATCACCCAGTTAAATAAGGCGATGTAGGAAACTCCTGAAAAGATAGCACTTGCCACAAGTCCTCCCCAAAACCACCCTTTTTGCTTATTCGTTGCGAATTCAGCTGGTGACGGGTCTTGTGGTGCACGGAGCCCTGCAAATGGCCGGGTAAATAGCAATACCTTTGTAAAACTTACAAGAAACATCCCAAAACCGATAAGGCCTAATAAGTTAAAGAACTCTTTGAATTGCCATACTTGATTATCTGCTGGTATAGGCTCTGGATTTCCTAGTGTTTCGTCAAAAAAGTTTATACTCTGGGTTGCTACATGACCGGAAAAGTGATTCCACGGATGTGTTTGAGCCGGATTGTAAATCACGCGTATAGCTGATTCTCCATTTATTTTTTCTTCATACATCTCATAACTAGAGCGAGTTGATTCAATATTGTCAGGTGATTCACCAAAATGGAGAAACGATTGTGCATTATCCGTGCTCATAAAATCTCTTGGTGCAGTCATTGTACCGTCCGGATTTTTAGTTCGGAAAAAGAATTCATCATATTGGGCTGCTACAATTCCGACGTCTCTGTTTCCGTATTTATTATAGTATTCTCCAGTATCCGGGTTTATATAGTCCGCATCATTTGCTACCAATAGTACCGAATCTATCAATGGATTCTCTTTTTCATTGTCCACATCAATAGACCAGTTGGCAGCTCGAGCACCATTAGAATGACCTGTTATTCCAATCCTTGAAGTGTCTACATATGGGAGATCAGCCATTAATTCAACAGCATCATACATACCTGTTCCTCGTTCTTGCCACTCATCGGGCCTAACAGCTTCGGACTCCCCATGTCCATACATGTCTATTGACATAACAACATAGCCTCTTCTGGAATATTCAACGAAATTCATATCCTGCATTTCCTTGTTATTATACCAGCCATGACTAGTAACTATGCCCGGCGCAGGGTTATCTTCGGACACACCATCAGGTACAAATAAAAACGCACTCATCATATGGCCAGATGGAGTCTCCCATTGCATTTCTTTGACCTCTACTTCACCACCAGAAGTCTGAACCAAAGATGCACCAATCATACTAACAACAACTAATATTAATGATATTATTAAATATAGCTTAGATTTCCTTTTCCCCTTTTCCATGTTTTCCCTTTTCCTCCTTATTTGTAACTTAGTCTATATGGTCCTCACCGGGATCCGCCACCTGCTAAAACTTCGGACGTGCGCAACCCCTCCTTCACTTAATTTTTATTAAACAAACAATTATGTGAAAAGACAAAAACCCACACCGAAATAGACGCACTTCAAGAAAGAAGTACTATTACAGTATGGGTCTCCATAACTCCACCATTACTTTAACTTGTTGAATTTATTATAGCCTTTGATGCAAACGCTGTCAATTCCTTCTTTTCACGTGAAACAGGCGGAAACACGGGGACGGTTCTCTTGTTTCATTTTGAAAACTTTTATATTTTTTTATCTTTAAAGAAGGATTTTCTATTATTTTGTCGAAATATAAATTATAGAAGCTAAATGGTAGTGTTTTCTTCTTGTCTTATTCTTTTTATGCCTTTTTCCTTCTTTGCATGTGATGTCTAAAATCTAAATACAGCATCTACTCTTTAAGCTTTGTTTTATTCATTGCAATCATCCTGTTTACAGTAAGTTCAGATCCCCTGTGTTTGAGATGTTCCTACAGTTTTTCTTAATAATTGGTTCTTCATTTTTCGGCTTTCCTAACAAGTGTGCAGTAATAACTAAATAAAACTTCTATAAGAGTGGTGATGTCATGCCTCGTAAAGCTAGAGTGAAAAGTAATAATGGTATTTATCATGTCATGCTTAGAGGTGCGAACAGGCAGGAAATATTTCATGATGAGGAAGACAACGTGCGATTTCTAGATACAATAATGAAATACAAAAAGAAATCGGGAATAAAAATTTATGCATGGTGCCTAATGAGTAATCATGTCCATTTGCTATTAAGGGAAGGAAGTGAAGGGCTTTCTGTAACAATGAAGCGGATTGGTGTAAGTTTTGCTCAATACTATAATTGGAAGTACAGGACGACATGTCATCTGTTTCAAGATCGCTTTAAAAGTGAAAATGTTGAAACAAAGAGGTATTTACTGACTGTTGTCAGGTATATTCACCAGAATCCAGTGAAAGCAGGAATTGTCAAACTAGTGGATGAATGGAAGTGGAGTAGTTGTCTTGGTTACTATGGTAGGGAAAACGATTATGGAGATTTACTTGATGGAGATTTCATTTTAGTTATGTTTTCTAATGATTTGAACGTTGCAATGAATAGATTTAAAGAATTTAATGAGAGGAAAAATAATGATCAATGCTTAGATGATCAAGTGAATAGGAAGAGATTAACAGATGAAGAAGCAAGAGAAAAGATTAGACAGGTGCTTGGTCCATTTGAGATTGCACAAGTAAAAAGTTTACCGAGGTTACCAAGAAACGAGCTGCTGCGAAGCGTGAAAAAGATAGGTGGCTTATCACAACGTCAAGCTGCAAGAATTCTAGGAGTTTCGCTTAGTCTTATACATCGAGCATGAACTACCCCTTATTTCATCTTCAAATTCCCTTGTTTTAGATCAGAGACAGTAAAATTCATCCCACGGTTGATCCACCGATTTATGAAGTGTATTACATTTCTTTTCACAAACTTTCCATTTCCCATTCTTACTCCAAACAAATAATATTTCCCCTAAAATTTCATTAAAAACAAGAACAAGGAGGGCATTCATTTGACAGTAAAAGTTTCAAGTATTGGTCTGAAAGGTTTAGAAGGTTACACTGTTCAAGTTGAAGTTCAAATTTCACAAGGAACAGAGTCTATGGTGATTGTTGGACTTCCAGATGCTTCAGTAAAGGAATCAAAAGAGCGCGTGTTATCTGCCATAAAAACATTAGACTGTGATGTCACGGATCAAAAAATTGTGGTTAATTTATCCCCATCAGAGCAAAAGAAAAATGGCCCATTATTTGATTTGGCAATGGCAATTGGTGTATTGAAGGAAAGAAAACATATGAAAGAGGAAATTCCGCTAGATACGGCGTTTTTTGGAGCGCTATCTCTTGATGGAACAACAGTGGTGAAAGTGGAAGGGATGCTGCCAGCTTTGATTGCAGCTAAGGAGTTAGGGTTTAAGCGTATTTTTCTTCCATATGATCCACTGATTCCTATTGATATGTTAGAAGGCATCGAGTGTATGATTGTTCACCACATTAATGATGTATTGCAATTGCTAAGTGGACAAGCTACTCTGCCATTACATGAGGTAAAACCAAATGTTGAAGTAACAGAAACTCATGATGAATTCCAGAAAGATTTCATGCATATTATTGGTCATGAACAAGCAAAAGAAGCATTGGAAATAGCAGCTGCTGGTGGTCATAACCTGCTAATGAGCGGTCCTCCTGGCTGTGGCAAAAGCTTGCTTGCCGAAACATTTCCATCAATTTTGCCTTCATTAACTAATCAGGCACAGTTAGATGTTATGAGCCTGTATCAGCTTGCACAAGAAAGACTACTGACCCCGAAAATTCCTCCATACAGGTATCCACATCACTCCGCTTCTTCTGTCTCTATTATCGGTGGTGGAACGCATCCTAAACCAGGTGAAATATCCCTAGCACATCATGGAGTCTTGTTTTTAGATGAGATGGCTGAATTCACTAAAAAGACGTTAGATATGTTAAGACAGCCTCTTGAATCAGGAAAAGTAACGATTAGTCGGGTGCAGTCTACTGTCACTTATCCAGCTTCTTTTATTCTTATCGGTGCGATGAACCCTTGTCCTTGCGGGTATCTTGGTTCTAATTCACGCTATTGTACATGCACACCCAAACAGATTCAAACCTATCGGAATCGAGTGTCAGGCCCTGTTTATGACCGGATGGATATTCTACTCTCATTAAAATCAGTAAATTTGGATCAGCCTTCCAAGAACAGAGAGACATCTTTAGAGGTCAGACAGAGAGTGGAAAAAGCAAGAGAACAACAATATACTCGCTATCAGGCTGAAATCTGTAATGCTAAAGTTCCTTTTGAACAATTAAGTGCTGCAAGTCCATTAACAGAGAGTCAGCAAAAAATGATTACACAAGTTTCTTCCAAGCAACAATGGAGTAGCCGTGTACAAATAAAAATAGTGCGTCTAGCAAGAACTATATCTGATTTAGCGGGCGAGAGGAACATAATAGATGAAAGTATTTGGCAAGCAATTACCTTAAGACGAATGCATTACCAAAAAACGCAATTGAAAGCGAAGGGGAACTAGTGCTTCGTTTGATAAGAATCTGTCCTAAACGGGGACGATGCTTGCGTTCCCTCCTTGTTTCATGAAGCGTGAATGCTATGAAATAAGTTTACTTGGAGGGAACTTAAAGAGAATAGAACGAAAAAAAGAAAAGCCTCGCAAAGCATTTCTGCTCCACGAGACTTTCTTGATGAAACAAGGGAACCGCCCCGTGTTCCCTTATGAAGCCTGGTAGTGAGTCATACTAATTCCTCCCTCAAATAAAAATAGCCCTAACTCCTTGAAAGGAATTAGGGCTTAGGATATCTTTATCATAAAAATAATATATATTTGTTATTCTATTTAATTCAATTACTAGCAAAAAGAAAAGCCCTACAGAGATTTCTTTAAAGTGGACCCCATGTCAAGGACACTTTGAAAAAAACCACTAACTTTTTTTGTTTCTACCTCTTATGCTTTTTCCATAGGAGGAGTGGTGACATGTCAAAGCACACGCTCAAAACTTAGAGTGTGTGCTTTTGTCATCCAATAGAATGATGAATGATTTTAAAAGTTTAAAGACACTAGAGTTCTCCATTTTCCGGGAAGAGCACAGATTTGGAGTTTACCCTAATTGGATGGTAAGATATTTTGAATCTCTAACGGAAAAAAAACAATGGAATTACTTTGTCTCATATCGAAAAGTTGCCGATCAAATGCTATCCGAATCATACCTTATCGATCAATTAAAATGGATATTAAAGCATCCATCCGTTGAATTAGAGTATGATCTATATGTACAGGCCCTATTCGATCCTGATTTCTACGAGGGCGACGTATTTCGACCAGGGAAATGGGACAAACTACATGAAAAATATGCAACACGGTTCCAACAAGAAATTATTCTTGTAGAGGAACAACAACAGAAATATCTGGCGTCTTCACAAGAGGGGCCAAAGGATACACTCCCGTTTTAAGGAATTCCGCATATTGATTGGGGGATAACTTCGCGAGATTCCACTGATAACGATCGTTGTTGTAGTAATCCATATAGTCATCGATTTTAATAGATAGAGCTGCAAAAGTAAGTACGCCGCTCAGATTCCCTAGCTCGTCTTTCATGTGGCCAAAGAAAGATTCTTGCGGTGCATTGTCCCAACAATTCCCGCGACGTGACATGGATTGCCGTAATTCTTTATTATTCAGTAATGATTGAAATTGCATACTGGTATAATGTACGCCCTGGTCGGAATGGATCAGGGTTTTCTGTTTTTTAGGGATTGCATGATTCTTAACTAATTGTTCGATTGTTTCCAATACAAAATCCACTTCCAACGATTCACTCAGTGCATAAGAAAGAATTTGATTGGTAAACGCATCTTTGATTGTAGCTAAATAGGCTTTCTGACCCCGCCCAAAGTAGAGATAGGTAATATCCGTAAGTAGGACTGTTTTAGGACCATGGGCTTTAAATTGGCGTTTTAAATGATTAGGTTTCGTTGCATGTTCTTGTCTGGCTTTAGCCATTCGTTTGTAAGGATTCGGTTTTCTAATTGGACATACGAGGTTGTATTTATTCATCAGTCGCTGAATCTTTTTGCGGTTCATCACGATTCCTGTTTGAAGCAAACGCATATAGATGCTTCTGGATCCCTTGGCATATCCACGATATTGATAGACTGCTAGAATCAATTCAAAATCAGTACGATCTTGTTTCTCTCGTTCCTTACGCTTCTCTTCCTGCCCTAGCCATACATAATAGCCTGAACGGGAAACCTGAGCAATGTCACAGAGCCACTTGATATTCAAGAGGTTATGGTCTCTTTCCGTTAATGTTTGGATGAGTTGATATTTTTCTTGGGCAAAGCTTTGGCTATTTTGCGATTGATAAAATTCATTTTTTTTAAAGCATCAATTTGTTGTTTTTGTAAAGCGACTTGATGTTTGAGATAGGCGATTTCTTCATCAGTTGTGCGCTCTTTCGTTTGGGGGCGTCCAGAATGTTGCGTACGTAAATCCGTAAAACCTTCTATTCTATCCGCCATTTTTCGTATCCTGCGAGAAAAACTCTTGATTCTTTCTTTCCCTACTACTTGTGTATCAAACCCTACCTCTCTAAAGATTTGTGTTGGAAACTTCCCGTGATTTAGTTCATCAATGAAATGTTGCTTAAAGACTTCAGAATACGTAATAGCTTTGTTGGAGACCTTATCCACATAAGGATTCTTTCTTAGTTCTTCTACCTGTTCATCCGAAAAATAATGCACACCCATGTAATCAACTCCCGCTTCTAATCATTATAAAATAAGTATACGACAAAGAACCCTATAAAGTAGGACGGATAAGTAGTTTTTTATCCGTGTCTATTTTATAGGGTCCAGTTTACTTCTCCACAGAGCCTTTCCTTGTAATGAAACGTTAGAACCGTCCCCGTGTTTTCCACCCGTGTTTCCCAGAGTGAATTTCGAAAGGATTGGGGGAGTGACCCAAAAGAAAATAGAAAAGCCCTGTAGAGGTTTTTCTCCACAGGACTATCTTCTTGTCAAGAACTTTCGTTCGACATAATTCGGGAAGTGATAGTCGCAACGAGTCTTAAACTAGTACCTTAGTTGATACTACGTTGGATATTATAAGCAGCATCAAGCGCTCTAATCAGATCAGTAACCTCAGTTCCTACCATTGACTCTAGACTTGAATAACTTGTACTAGAAACACTTTCTAGATGATTTTTAAGTTCCATTTCCGATAACTTTTCATCTTCTCCAGTGTTTATATTACCTATCCATGATTTAACATCATCCATCTTTTGAGCAGTTACCACTTCGTCTAGTGATTTAGAAATATTCTCAGCCACGGAAGGTTCTGCTTCTCCAAAAGTAAAGCTTTCAGCATCTATTTTTGGGCTATCACCAACAACACTTTGCAATTTTTCAACCGCTTTTTCTACTTCACTATTCCCGTCTTATACCACTACCACAGTGGCTTTCGGTTCGGGCCTACACCGTACAAGCGGCTTTCACAGCATACGGCGTGCCATCAATAACTTCGTGATTCTTATGACTTAAATCCTTATACCTAGATGCCGGTTGTAAATAAGCCAATCGCTTCTTACGATTGGCTTATTTACTTATGCAACACCATTTTTAGATAAAATAGTCGTTTAAGAATCTGCTACTGACTGGGTTCCTTCGCTCCTGCTAGGTTTATCCTTCTCGTATGTTACCATACAAGTCCAAGCGGCTAGCTATCAACACTACTATGAACCCGCTGCCATCTTACTAGCTTCACTGGTGCTAACCCACCTCTTCTAATAAGACTTCAAACGTTCCATTGTCTCCATCCCTCTTTTTGATAACCTTAGATCTCCACTATTCAGGTATGAGAAAGACCAGTTTAACAGTTAATTGGTTGATCCCCATTCCACTATTTCAAATGAAAGAATGAATACTAAACCCCTAGCGATTCTTAGTATTCACTACCTCACCCTGCCTAAACATGGATTCGTCTCCTAATCATAGTCACCTTTTATGGAACCCCGCCTCAATTTTTTGAGTACGACTTCACCTGACTTCATCCCTTTGGTTGGTAAGAACCTCACTGGATGCAGGAGGATTAGGCACTTGCCTATAACTATTTAGCAAGTGTGGGAATTTCGCCCACAAATTGGTAGGACAATAGTTTGAAGAAATACCCCATGAGTGAACTATAGTACAAACATGAGGTTATTTCTCAACTTCTTTCGCTAGTTTTCTAGCTTATAAAGTAACGTTTCGTTTAGTTTTATTGAGGAGTAATAATTTCTGTTGCAGATTCAGCTATTAATGCTTTTCCGCCAGCAACTAATTCATTGCCTTTTCCATCTGTAACATACATTTTTCCTTCATCATCTTTTACAACTGTAACAGTTGCAGATTGGTCAACGTTTACACCATCACCTACTAATGTGATGATTAATTCGTTATCTTCTAATTTGTTATTGTCAGAACTATCAGCTACACTAGCAACTTTCTGGTTACCTTCACCGACTTCTACATTAAAGTTTACCTCTGCTCCTTCAGCATCTCCAGTGACATCTGTTACTTCAACTGATTCAGAGAAAGTAAGCTTGATTTTATTTGTGATTTCTGCATCTTTATCATCGATAACATATACTGCTCCACTTTCCAGTTCTGGTGCAACGTTATCTTTTAAAGTGATAACCTCTTCATAAGGTTTCTGTGTAACAATATCTTTCACCACATGTAACCCAGATACTGTCTTGACAGCTGTGTCAATTGTGAATTTATATTCCTCTTCTGATTGGACAGTACCGTCTGGTAAAGTAATACGAACTTTCTTTTTATTATCATAAAAGTCCACTTCTGTTCCTTCAGGTAATGCTTCACCATCCAATTTATAATTAGCTACGTCAATGGCGGAGTCATCCATTTTACGTTCATAGTTAATTTCAATTATGTTTTCATCTGCTTTTGAATAATCAATTTCACCTTTTTCATCAGCACCAAATGCAACATATTTAAATTTGTCTTGATCTGCAGATTTAATTGTTACAGTCAACTTGTCATTTTTTGCGCCAACTAATTGATATTCTTTAACTGTACCATTTGTCTTAGAAGCATACTGGAACTTTTCTGCTTTCAATTCAACTGTGAATGGTTCGTTATTTTTAACGTAATCCTCAAGATCTTGGCCAGTGAATTTAACTTGTAAACGTCCGTCAGTCACAACAACATTTTCCTCTGAATCTTTAATATCTACAATAGACAAATTGTAATCTTCAGAAGGAATCACTACACCTTCTTTATCACGGACTACGACATCACTCTTATCTAAACCTTCTACTGGTTTAATGGATTTTTCAAAATCAACATACAATTCATTAAGGTCAGTATTTAAAGACGTATCGTCGATTTCTGGCTTATCAGCTGCTTTATTCAATGTAACTGAGCCAGTATAAGTTTTACCAACTAGTTTGTCAGCATCCTTATAGTTCTTAAGAGTTACATCTAACTTAGCTGATGTTTGATTCTTACTATAAAGCGGATTTTCGCTTTCATCACTATAATTGTCTGTTATAGCAACATAGTATCCATATTTACCATTCCATGTGTCCTTTTGATAGAATACTGATGAAGCTGCTGTGCCAATACTGCTATCACCGCTAATAGTAGTAAATACATGATTACCTTGTGAAACAACAAGTGAGGCAGCACTATCTAAGTCTGCTGGTTTATTCAATTCAACAAAAAACTTGTTACCGTTTAATGCATGTAAACCAACAACTTCAGGGGCTACTTTAGCATTATCAACAGTGTAAGTAGCGTTCACAACACTTGCAACTGCTGGATTAGTAGTTGATGTTTCAGCAACGTCAAATAAAGTTACTTCATGATTTCCTTCTTTTGAAACAGCATCTGTTTCATCATCACCTGTTAGTTGTACATTGTATGTGTAATTTCCAGCTACATCACCTCTAATGCTTGGATCACCAGTGAAAACTAGATCTTTATTATCTATTGAAGTGCCATCCACTTTTACAAGTCCAACTGTTTCATCAACTGGCTTATCGAAAGTCAATTGTACAGTAGATCCATCAAAAGCAGCATTTTCTACTTTCGGTGCAGCTACATCACCAAATACCATTGTTGACGTTGCATATGCTTCTAATTTCATGCCATCTGTAGATTTAACAGCATCTTTGACCTCAACTGCAAACTTATCAGATGGATTGAATGCCTCATCAACTCGAAGCAAAGCAGTATTACCTTCAACAAGTACATCTTTAACATCTACTTTCTCATCACCAGATGCACCAGTATTTTTCTTAATGTTATAGTTTGCTTTGTCGCCTGCAGTTTGTGCATCAACATCTGTGTTATATGTTACTAGGATTTCAGAAGCATTAATCGCACTTACCCCCATATCTTACCTCAACGTATACCGATCACCCCTAATGCAAACAATAAATGTTGAAACGAAGGGGGAGTGAAAAGACATGGATTCAAGTAAATACAATTTTTCTGAATGCAGATTCAAATTCCTTGCACATTTAAATAGAATGGAATACTCATTCGAAACAATTAAAGGCTATGAAAAGGATTTGCAATTTTTTCAAGAATACATAGCTTGTGATAAGGGATGGACAGATTTTGTAATGGAGGAGGTCTCCAAGAGTGATTTGATAGCGTTTATAGATTATGGGAAGGAAAAGGGACATAAGCCAAATACGATAGCTAGAAGATTATCAACTATAAAATCTTTCTATAAGTTTATGGTCAACGAGCTGGACTATCCTATTGATGTTGCCGCAAGGGTTAGACTTCCCAAGGTATATATTCCTCTACTAGATATACTAAATAAATACGAAATAAAGCTGTTATTGAATCAGGCAGCGAAGATGGATGCTTTTTATCACATGTTGTTCAGTCTTATCTATTATACGGGATCACGATTGACACCAGTTCGCACATTGGAAAAGAAAAATGTGCGTTTGGAAGATAGAGTTTTATATTTTCCAAGGGTTAAGGGTGGGAGGGATTTATATTTGCCCCTGCATGATAAGTTAGTTCATTTGTTAACACAGCATTTCAATTGTGACTTTATATGTGATAATCGTTACGTGTTTCCCTCTAGAAAGTTCCCAAACCAACCAATAAGCGCTGCAGATGTTCGTTTGAAACTAAAATTGATCACTGATCAAGCAGGGATTAGCAAAAGGGTAACACCTCATCAAATAAGGCATTGTACGGCGACACATTTAACAATAAATAAGGTTGATCAAAGAAGGATAGCAAATATTCTTGGCCATACAGATCTTCGTTCAACCGCAAGATATCAGCATTTATCGATTGAGCATTTGAGGGAGCCGATTAATGTATTGGAGTGAGGTGGTAATATTGGTTGATTGATTACTATTCTTATACGTCTTTAAGATATGACAAAAGGCAAAAGGTCATGTGAGTTCCGTTATATTAGGTATAGAAGCAGAAAAAAAGGAGGTTGGAAAATGCTAAAACATACATATATTGTTGAAATTGAAAATAACAGTATTTGGCAAGAATTATTTTCAGAGGAAATTCCAATTGTGGATTATGAAAATAAGCGCCAGACCCATAGGAAAATACTAGTTCCTTTTTATGAAAGTCATCATTGGTCGGAATCGGTTATCAAGTGGGCGATGAAGTTTAATAATCGTCCGATTCGTATAACAAAAGTTATTGGAGATGATACAAATTCTTTTTTCTTTTTCACAGAGGTTTGTTGCACATTGGTTAATTGGATGATAGATGAGGATGGAATTAAAGGAGCGACAAATCTAGCATGAAGAAAGTGCAGCATCAATATAGGTAATTCTAATACGTTCGATTGCTTGTACCATTCCTTAGACGTTGATCGCTTAAAGGAATGTATTAATTATGATGCAGGGACCTAGGATGGTTCTTTTGTTCTCCGGGTTGGCAGATTTACAGCGAGACAAAAGAACCAGGTGTTCCTGTTAATCCTCAATTTGATTTGCGTCGATTTTATTCAAATAAATTATTCAAATACCGTATGATTCCTATCAGCTTCCCATCTTTTCGCTACCCGCATCCACTATGCTAAAAGTCATACAATTACTACTAAGGTAGTGCACTTTTTTGTAATAATCTTACTACCTAGGTAGTATACTGTTCCAGGAGGTGAAAAATATAGAAGAAATTATTAGTACCTTAAAGGAATTAGGCCTAACAGAATATGAGTCCAAAATTTACGTTTCACTTATACAAAATAATCCAGCCAATGGTAATACCATCGCTAATTTATCGGGAGTTCCAGCACCAAAGGTATATGAAGCCCTACGAAAAATGAAGAAACAGGGATTGGTATCTACTGTGGCAGGGGGGAATAAGGGAAAACAGGTTCGTTACTTTCCTATTCCTTATAAGGAACTACTGAAAACAAAACAAGAAGCATTCATGGATAACATGAATTTCCTTAATGAATCCCTTGCTGAAATTACTTCGCATAGTGATACCGATTGGTCAGAATTGTTTGTTATACAGGGGTACTCAGCCTCAATCGAAGTTGTTCAAGCTGCTATAGATGAAAGCAAATCTGAAATCGTTATTAGTTGCTGGAAGAAGGAGTTAAAGGAACTTAAAGAATTGCTTGTAAAGGCTCACCAACGTGGGGTTAAGATTATAACTATGATATTCGACGAAAGAAAAGTTGATGTTCCTTGGACTAACTTTAGCCATTATAAAGAAGAACTCGCGCTTGGGCGTCATACAGGAGAACTTTCTCTTGTTATAGATAACAAAAAAACAATTTTACTTTACTCGTTAGACGAGTTACCCCATTCAGTAGTATCCAGTCATCCAGTTATGATATCAACAACCCGAAATTATATTAACCATGATATTTACGTAAATAGGATTATCTATGATTTTGAAGAAGAAATGATAAAGCATTATGGCAGTAGGTTAGAAGGACTAATTAATGATTTTTAACTTATCATTTAAAAAGTAACAGATACAAGAAATTGTTGTGAGAGAAATTATAGGAATATTTAAATAAATATTGTGGGGGGGATAAGATGGAAAAATTAATTATTACAATAGCAACAACGGGTGCAGTAACAACAAAGGGAAATACACCTTACTTGCCTACGACACCAACTGAAATAGCTGAGGAAGTATACGAATCATGGAAAGCTGGAGCATCAATTGCACACATTCATATACGTGATGATGATGGTAACCCTTCAATGAACTATGAAAAATTTAAGGAAACCGTTAAATTAATCAAAGAGAGATGCGACATTATTATTAATTGGATTTCCATTCAACATACAAAACGGGCTTATCCATATTCCTAACGGTGCCTGTCACTACCCGAATTTTGTCGAATGAAATTTATTGACAAGATGGAAGCCTTGTAGAGAAAAATCTCTATAGGGCTTTTTTTAATAATAAGCAGAGGTGGGACATGGGGACAGGTTCCTTGTCCCACCCAAAAACCCTGTGTTTTCAGGCAAAGTCAGCTGGGACAACTAACCTGTCCCCACGTCCCAGAGATTTTCTCCCCACAGTCATTCCGAATTTCACTCGTGGTTCATAAAACAAAACTATTATCCCTTTAGTATTTCTGTTATTTTTTCTTCAAAAACTGGTCCAAAGCTTTCTGAATACGTATTTGTCATATGATTGCTATCCCGATAAATGATAATATTACCGATAATGGGTTGAAATTTTCCGTTGACTTTAAAGTAGTCTGTTAAGTCAATTTTATGCAATGTCTCGTTTTCTTTTTCGAATTGCCTCCAAAAACTTTCATCATTTTGATTATCTTCCTCTAAATTCATCTTTCTAGTAGTTTCATCAACACCATTAATTTCTAACGATTCCAGTACATTAAAACTATATCTTGGATTATCACGTACAGCTAATACTTCAATATCATAAACATTTTTCACATACTGCAACTGATCAATTATTTGTTGATGTACTTTTTTAGTTGGAGAATGAGAAGCTGTGGCTTGAGAAATGACAAGATCCACATCAGCATCTTCTAGATAATCCAATACATTATTCACCCAGATACCATACAAATCATCATCTGGATAAGCTGTTGTAAAGCGTGTTCCAGAGCGTGTTATATTCAATACACGATATTTATAATCCTTTGTTGCTTCTAAAATTGCTCCTAACCATTGCTCTGAATGGGAACTGCCTACCAGTGCAATAGTAGCATCATAATTTTCCATTTCACCATATTCACCAATTTTCAAATCACTTTTCTTTAGTCCTTGATTACTACCGTCTAGATGAGCAAGTGGTAAGTCGTCAAAAACCTTTGAAAGTGCTGGTATTGGTTCCAAATCAGGGATGTCAATTTCTGTATTTGCAGCTAATGCACCGGGATAATCTGTATCAGTTATCTTATTTTCTAGCTTATCTTGTTCTGTGTGTATCCCAAACAAAAGGGCCCCCATTAAGACTAGATTTAAACCACTTATCATCCCAAGTCTCTTAAATGAATAACTATTATTATCTGAACTTCGAATTGGTTTTTCTATAAAACGTGTCGTTAAAAAGGATAGAATGATAGATACGATAATAATAAGCACTCCAACGGCGATACCTGGGGTTTCTTGGACATTGTAACGATAGAACTCCAGTATTACCCAATGCCATAAATAAATAGCAAAGGAAATTCCGCCTAGTTTTACCATTATTGGCGAACCTAGAAAGCGTTTGACACCGTATTTTGTATCACGCGTTCCAGCTAAAACAATGAACAATGCACAAACCATTGGCCATATGGCGATGTATCCTGGAAACATTTCGGATACATTAAAAACTATTCCTGTTAAAATTAAGCCAACTAATCCAAGCCAGCCAACCACTGTGGCAAAGATTTTATTCACTTTAATATATGATAAATTAACACAAAGCAATCCACCTAACGCAAACTCCCAAACACGTGTGAACGTAATGAAGTAAGCCCATGGTTGGTTTACAGCAGTTAAATAAATGGAGTATATAAAAGAAGAAACAAATAATAGTCCTAATACAACATTGATTAATTTTCTAGCATTCCTCAATTTATATTTTTTTATCATAAGTAAAATGAAAGAGAATACTAAGAACCAGATGATATAAAACTGTCCTTGAATTGACAGAGCCCAAAAGTGTTCAACGGGTGTTTTCATTTGGCTGGCATCTAAATAATCAGTGCTTGAAATAGCTAATTGCCAGTTCTGATAATAAAACATGGAAGCAAATACTTCCCGTATTGTTTTACCCAAGATTGATTGTGGCAATAAAAATACACTTGCAATTAGAATGACTCCAAGAATGAAAAATGTAGATGGAAGTAATCTTTTCATTAACTTTGAAATGTATGGCCAAAAACGATATTCACCTGTTCGATTAATGGTGGAAATAATAGAAGTGGTGATAAGAAAGCCTGAAATTACAAAGAACACATCAACCCCACCGGAGACACGATTAAACCATATATGATAAATCGCTACAAGTAGTGCTGCAACAACACGAAGTCCTTCAATTTCTGGCCTGAATTTACGCTCAATATTGATTATCTGTTCGTTCATTTGATTTTATCCCCTAGATGTTAGTAGTACCATGGGGAATTATAACACCGGGGTAGAGTGCCTGTCACTACCCGAATTTTGTCGAAAAAACAAATAGAAAAGCTATCTTAGGCAATCTCCTGTAGTGACAAATTGAGTAATATAAACCAAGACAATTGGGCTATTATACCGATTGAAATTATTAGAATTTTACTATAATATTAATGAACCTAGATTTTAGCTTACTAGAATAGAACGTCAACTAGGTTCAAACAAAACTAGCACATTGCTTAAAAAAGGAGGAAGGATTGTATGTTAAACAAGAAATCTCACTGTAAGCTTCTCACATCGTCATTGGTTGCAACTGCTGCGGTTGTTGTAGTTGCTCCTGTTGCATCAGCGGCGGAAAACGTAGAATATGACGATGTAAAACCGGGTGATGTCCATTACGATGGAATTATGGCTTTAACGGAACAGGGTGTAGTCAAGGGTTATGAAGATGGTTCGTTTGGTGTGTATGATGATGTGACACGCAGGCAAACGGCGGTAATGCTTGCTAAGGCATTAGATCTTGATATCCCTGCTGATGTTGATGACGTCTTAAAAGAGGCATACAGCGATGTTGATGGAAATAGTCTATATGCAGAACAAATTGCTGCTGTGACAGAGGCGGGGGTATTTAAAGGTAGTGATGGCGCATTTGAGCCAGGTGGTCACCTTACACGAGAACAAATGGCAACACTACTAGTTAAAGGGCTAGGGCTAAAGAATTACAATACAAAAGATGATGTGAAGGTTAACTTAGATAATGTTAGCGATTCACATAAAGAAAATGTTCAAATTCTAGCAAATCTTGAACTTACAAATCAATTAGACGACTTCCGACCATATGAAGGTATTTCCCGCGGTGCCTTTTCAACCATGTTAAATGATTCACTTCAAGTTGTTAAGTCTAATGATAAAAATTTTGAACTCTCTATCATGCACACGAATGACACACATGCACATTTAGACAATGTAGCAAAACGTGTTACCGCAGTTAAAGAAGTGAGAGCGGAAAAGCCGGATGCACTATTAATTGACGCTGGGGATGTTTTTTCCGGGACGTTGTATTTTAATGAATTTAAAGGACAAGCTGACATTGAGTTTATGAATCTAATGAACTATGATGTGATGACTTTTGGCAACCATGAATTTGACCTGGGATCAAGTGAGGAAGGACACAAAGCTTTAGCTGATTTCGTTCGTGCTGCTAAGTTCCCGTTTGTTAGTGCGAACGTGGATTTTTCAAAAGATGCTAATATGGGTGATTTGTTTAACGATAAACTATCTGAACACCCGGAGAACGGTGAGGTATATAACGGTATTGTGAAAGAAGTTAATGGAGAAAAGGTCGGTATTTTTGGTTTGACTACGGAAGAAACAGTTGATATTTCAAGTCCAGGGGATGTTGCATTTAAAAACTACATAGAGGCGGCAGAAGATGCGGTAGAGGGCTTTGAAAAACAAGGAGTCAACAAAATCATCGCTGTTTCCCATATCGGATATGATGATAACCCTGGTTATGATAATGATCAGCTACTTGCGGAAGTAGATGGAATCGATATTATCGTTGGGGGACACAGTCATACAGAATTAGCGGAACCCGTGTTAATGGAAAATGAAACGAAAGATCCTACCATTATTGTCCAAGCCTTCCAATATGGTGATTTTCTTGGAACATTGGATGTTGAATTTGATGAAAATGGAGTTATCGTTGGACACGCCGGGGAATTAATTGAAATTGACGAGCAAGAAGAGGATGCAGAAGCTGCAGAAATTCTTGAAGAATATTCATCACAAATTGAGGCCATTAAAACGGAAAAAAGTGGCGGGGTTGCTGAAAAAGCATTACCAAATCCACGTTTAGGCGATGGTGATGAAGTAAGTGTTAGAAACAGCGAAACAGCATTAGGAAACTTAATTGCAGATGGAATGCTAGAAAAGGCGAAAGAATTTAATAAAAAAACTGTGGCAGCCATGCAAAATGGTGGCGGAATTCGTACTTCCATTGACAAGGGTGCAATTACACTAGGGGAAATCCTAACTGTCCTACCATTTGGTAACACGCTTGCGACAATGGAACTTACAGGTGAAGAAATTAAAACAGCTCTTGAACATAGTGTTGGTCAGGTACCGAAAGAAAATGGTGGATTTTTACACGTATCTGGCATGAAATTTACGTATGATAGTTCACAACCAGCTGGTGAAAGAGTTAAATCCGTTGAAGTAAAACAAGGTAAAAACTATGTTAGTGTGGCTGATGATAAGACATATATCATCGCAACAAACGCATTTACTGCTAAAGGTGGAGACGGTTACGATGTATTTGCAAAAGCTTACGAAGGGGGGCGAGTAACAGACCTAGGATTAGCTGACTGGGAAAATCTTCGTGACCATGTAGCAGATTTAGGCACAGTTAATCCGCAAATTGAAGGACGTATTATTGATATCGCTAATGAAAAAAATGATGGAAGTCAAGGCGGTAGTCATGGAGGTTCGGATTCGGGTGATAATCATGAAAGCCCCGGGGATGATGAACTGACTGTCGTTGAACCTGAAGATTTTAGTGATAAAACACACAACACGTCTGTCAAAGTAGATGTAACCGGAGCAGTGGAACTTAAAAATGCGACTATCAAGGGTGATCTAATTTTGATAGGATCTCCATCAGAAAATATGACGTATTCTAATATTACAGTTGAAGGAGATTTGGATCTTTCACAGTTAGAAGGGGAACAAATTACTCTTGATGGAATAACGGTTTCAGGGAATACAGCAATGTAATAGAGGGGTTCTACTAATTTTAGTTATAGTGTTAGATAAATCTAGATAGGAGAGGATGAAATGAAGCAAATGAACTGGAAAAAGCTTTTCAATATTGGTTTAATATTCATTTTAATCTTCAGCTTTTTTACTCCTATGACTGGCAGCATGGTGGAAGCGGCGGATGATGGCATTTCGGTGTCAGAAGCTATTGAAAATAATAGCGGAGAGGCGACAGTAAGGGGTTTTATTGTTGGGTATGCCAAAAGTAAAACGAATGTCGTAACAACAGCGAATGGTGACACAAATATTGTTATTGCTGAAAGCCCAGATGAAACGGATACATCTAAAATGCTTTTTGTGAAGTTACCAAGTGAATTACGAGCTAAATGGGGACTTGCCTCAAACCCAGATAACATGGCTTTAGAAATTGAAGTGACAGGTAATTTAGAGGCCTATTTCGGCGCACCTGGACTAAAATCTACTAGTAATATAACTGCGGTAGATGATTCTATCACGGTGTTAGAAGCCATTGAAAATAATAGCGGGAAAGCAACCGTAAAAGGTTACATTGTAGGACATGTTAAGAGCGAAAACAATGTAACTGATACAGCAAATGATGATTATAATTTTGCAATTGCGGATACTGTCGATGAAACAGATACGACTAAAATGCTTTATATTAAGATCCCAAGTAGTTTACGTGCTGAATGGGGATTACAGACAAATCCATCTCTAATTGGAAAAGAAGTTAAAGTAACAGGTGATTTAAAAGAATATTTTGGCCCTCATCCAGGTCTAAAGGAAACGTCTCATATTGCATTTGTAGGTGAAGGGCAACCGGACGAACCGGGTGAACCAGGCGAAGTTATCCCAATTGCCGATGCCCGCACACAAGGAGACGGTGATGTAACGGTAAAAGGAACTGTTACAGCAACATTAAAAAATACGATTCATATTCAAGATAAAACAGCAGGGATAGCTGTACGCCCAACATCATTGAACGTTCAACTAGGTGACGAAATTACAGTAAGCGGAACATTAGATGAATATAGAGGTCTTTTGCAATTAAGTGGTGCAGATCTTGTGGGTGATCCTAAACAAGTGGGAGTACCTGATCCAGTAGAATTAACGGGAGATCAACTTAATGAAGATAATGAATCAAAGCTTGCTACTGTAAAAAATGTAACTTTGGAAAGCGTACACGAAGGTAATGGGTGGGCGAATTACACTGCTACCGACGGAACAACATTCATAGTACGTGATGAAACCGGGCAGCTTGGACTTTCTGAAAGTGCAACCTATGATTCTATTACAGGTATTGTTCAAGAGTTCGATGGCGAGTATCAAATAATCCCACGTGATGGAGCGGATATTGTTGCAGATGCATCTGTTGTCCAACCAGTAGTAGCAACACCTGAAGCAGGTACAATTGCATCGGGTACGGATGTTAAATTTTCAACAACTACTAAGGGAGCAAAGATATACTATACAACAAATGGACAAGACCCAGTGGATCATGGTCAATTGTATAGTGAGCCTATTACTGTTAATGCGGAAATGACGATTAAAGCATATGCAGATAAGGAAGGGCTTGAATCAAGTGAAGTAAAGGAATTTTCTTATACAGTATATGATGCAGAAGAGGGAATAAAAATTCATCATATTCAAGGTGAATCACATGAATCACCATTAAATGGAACATTCGTGAATGATGTTGAGGGCGTTGTCACATATGTTTATGAGTTAAATGGCGGAAACTACTTTCATTTTCAAACACCAGATGACATGAAAGATGATAATCCAAATACGGCAGAGGGTCTTGTTGTCTATACAGGAAGTAAGGCAGCGGATGTAAGTGTTGGTGATTTAGTTAAAGTAACGGGAAAAGTTAATGAATACCAGATTGATGGTTATTCCGATCGATTTGATACAGATTTACCTGTAACCCAAATCAATGCACGTGATGACCAAGGTGGAGAGGTAAAGATGTTGGAGTCGAATGTCAAGCTTCCAGAACCAATCGTTATCTCGGACAACCTTCCAACAGATGTGATTGATAACGATGCATTCGCGGAATTTGATCCTGAAGAAGATGCTATTGATTTCTGGGAAAGCCTTGAAGGCATGCGTGTCAAAGTTGGAAACACAAAAGCAGTCGCACCTCAGGAACATGGTGATCTCGTTGTTGTTCCTGAAGACGCGGAAACAGAGACAATTCATGGTGGAATTCGATTTACAGAAGATGATAAAAACGCGGAACGAATTCAATTCAAACTTCAACCTAACGGACCA
Source organism: Virgibacillus sp. FSP13 (assembly GCF_054048505.1). NCBI lineage: Bacteria > Bacillati > Bacillota > Bacilli > Caryophanales > Bacillaceae > Virgibacillus > Virgibacillus sp. FSP13. The sequence continues at coordinate 209,846 of NZ_JBSVKG010000001.1, forward strand.
GCAAGAGATTTTGCGGTGAAAACAGGAGACAAATTTAATGGGCCAATTACTGGGGTAGTAAACTATGGGTACCAAAATTTTAAAATCTATGCTGATTTAGAAGACTTAGAGGATGCAGTTGTGGCAGGTAAAGCAGAACCAGAAACAACAACGATCGAAAAGAATAAAGAGGAGTTAACCATTGCTTCCTATAATCTTGAAAATTTCTCAAACAATAGGGCTAGCGATGAATCACCAGATGAAAAGGCAGAGAAACTGGCCCGTGCGTTAGCAACTGATATGGAAAGCCCTGACATTATTGGTGTAACAGAAGTTCAAGATAATAATGGACAGAATTCAGGTCCCGATGATGCGGATGCATCGGAAAGTTATGAAAGATTGATTGATGCTATCGTGGAAACCGGCGGGGTTAAGTACAAGTACGTTAATATTAATCCGGAATATAATCAAGATGGTGGAGCACCGGATGCGAACATTCGAGTAGGTTTTCTATACAATCCTGATCGGGTGTCGCTTACGGAAGGGGCAGAGCCTGGCACTGCAACACAAGCGGTTGGATTTGAAGACGGCAAACTAACACTAAACCCAGGAAGAATTGATCCAACAAATGAAGCGTTTGATGACAGTCGTAAGCCATTAGCTGCACAGTTTGATTTTAAAGGGGAAAGTGTTGTTGTTGTAGCAAACCACTTTAATTCAAAATCAGGAGATACAGCATTATTCGGATCAACACAGCCACCTAAGTTAGGCAGTGAAGACCAACGCATGGAAATTGCAAAAGCTGTAAATGGATTTGTAAAAGATGTGTTGGCGGATGATGAAAATGCGAATGTAGTCGTTCTTGGCGATCTAAACGATTATGAATTTTCCAATCCAATTCAGACCCTTAAAGGTAACGAACTGACAAATATGATTGATGAAGTACCTACTGAAGATCGTTACACTTATGTATATCAAGGTAACTCACAAGTACTTGATCATATTTTAGTAACAGATAACTTAGCTAGTGCAACGGAGGTTGATATTCTTCATATCAATGCTGATTTCACAGATATGCATGGACGTGCAAGTGATCATGATCCAGTACTAGTTCAAATTGATTTAGCCGGTGATGATGAAGCATCCATCATACCAGAAAAATCATATGACCTTACAAACTTTACGACAAATAAGCTTGTAATTAAGTCACCGAGCGTGTCCATTAGCCTTGATGATTCATCAGAAATAAACGAAGGTATTCTGTTGGCAGGGGATTACGCTGAATTAGATGGAGAAGGTTTGGCAAACACAAAAGTTATGATTGAACCTAAAAATGCTGGTGCGATAGTTGATTTTAAAGGTAATGAAGTATCGGATGTGGTCATTGACGGAGAAAATGTTAATGAAATCAGAGGTGCTGAAGGTATCCAAAATGTTACGTACAAAAACGGTGCAAGCTCTGACTCGATTAAGTTTACAGATTCAAAAGGAGACTTAATTAGCTCTCCTACTTTCCCGCTCAATCGTAAACCTATTGTAGAAAAGGAGTTTACCGATCAAACAGTTAATGATGGAGAAACGATTTCACTTACTTTATCGGATTATTTTTCAGATCCTGATCATGATAAGCTAACCTTTACATCTACGCTTGGTACTATTGAGGGTACAACACTTACACTTCAACTTGGTGAAGGGAGTCATATCGTTGGTGTGACTGCTTCTGATGGAGAAAAGAGTGTTACGACCAGCTTCAGCATAACGGTGAACACTGGTGAATCACCGGTTGACCCTTATTATGAGGATGCATATGGTAAAGAAGGACAAGGATTGAAATCAGCGTTGCACGAGATAATAAGTGAACAAGAGGTACTTTCCTATAGCGAGGTATGGGAAGCTTTAAAGGAGACAGATGAGGATCCGAATAATCCAGACAATGTCATCCTATTTTACTCTGGAGATCCACGTTCAGAAGATAAAAACGGGGGTCAGACAGGTGATTGGAACCGGGAACATGTTTGGGCCAAATCACACGGGGACTTTGGCACACGTAAAGGACCTGGTACAGACATTCATCATTTACGCCCAACAGATGTCCAAGTAAACAGTTCAAGAGGTAATTTAGATTTTGATAATGGTGGAAGTCCTGTTAAAAATTGCGATGAATGTAAACGTGCTAATAATTCATGGGAGCCACCCAATGATGTAAAAGGTGATGTTGCTAGAATGCTGTTTTACATGGCTGTCCGCTATGAGGGTGAGGATTATGTGGATTTAGAGTTGAATAATCATTTAAATAACGGTAGTAATCCTTACCATGGTAAACTCTCAACTCTATTAGAATGGCATGAACAAGACCCAGTAGATGAATTTGAATCAAATCGCAATAATGTTATCGAAGAATGGCAAGGAAACCGCAACCCATTTATTGATCACCCTGAATGGGTGGAGGATATTTGGTAGAAGTGGTGTCCGGTGGGTGCCTGTCACTCCCCGATATTTGTCGAATGGAAGTCCTGATTAAAGTAAGTCCTATGGAACAAGATCTTTGTAGCGCTTATTTTTTATAAAACTTGGACACCAGGCAGCTACACAATTCTAAAAATAAAATTATATTAAACCAATAATAGGCTCTGCTAGTTAGAAAATCTTCTGCGGGGCCTTTTTTTTTTTAAATTTGAGCATTTTATATTTTGGTCAACAAGATTATTCTTGAATTATTCAAATCAACAACCAATTCAATAAGCAGAAAGGTGAATTAACTAAGTCAGTTCGGAGTTTGCTCATGGTTTTAAACCCTCCAATAACTTGGTCAAAGTTTCTAGTTGAAGATCGACTATATGAAAAATCTGAGGATGGGGAAAACTTGGATCACTGAAGATCGCAGCTTATTGTAATAGAGCTTAATGCTCAATAAGGTAGGTTTCTAGGGTCAGACCTCCACTTCTGAAGGGGAGGATTCATTTTACTTTTTTAAGCTAACAAAGGCTTGGAGTATTACAAAAACAATCAAGTTATATTTCCGCAAGGACGCATGGGGGAGAATCATTCCCGTGTTTCACTCGTGTCAATACACCATATGCTTGGATCGTCTATTAACAAAAGACCCAGCGATGCCGATATATAAAAGGGATTGATTAATGCCTTGTCTCAATACGCATAACCTTATACTGCCATTATTTCGGACGGTAAAACTAATATTATAGAAAGGAGGTAAACAAAGAGGCTAGTGAATCAATTTCATAATAAAATTTGAAGGGAATAACATCATGATAAAGAGAAATTATAGTTGGCTATTTATTGCGCTTATTTTACTAAGCACCTCCTTTTTTCCTTTACAAACTGTCAGTGCAAGTACAGATGCATTAACATTCGGTGAAGAGGTATCCGGGAACATAACTGAGGAAACACCGACTAAAACGTATAAATTTGTAATAGACCAGACTGGTAAAATTGATTTAGCGGTTTCTTCTTATATGAGATCTTTGAACGTTGAAGTAGTTGATGAAGACGGCAATAAGGCGATTGGGAAAAGAGTTTCAGGTGGAGATAGTAATACCCCCAGCAAATGGTCTGGCATTCAGTATCTAGAGGCTGGTACATATTATGTAAATGTATTTGATAGTTTTTATCACGATACAGGGAATTATAAGTTTACGATTAACTATACAAATACTAAAAATACAGAAGTAGAATCCAATAATGGTACTGTTATTGCCGAATCATTAGCCTTTGATCAGCTTGTTCAGGGGCAACTTAGCTTTAATGATAATCAAGATGTTTTTAAATTAACGGTACCTTCTACTGGAAAAATCAATATTGACTTATCTTCTTATATGAGATCATTAGAACTTGAAGTAGTCGATAAAGATGGGAAAGTCGCTATTGATAAGCGAGTTCATGGGGGGGATAGCACTACCCCTAAGCAATGGAGTGGAACACAATATCTAGAAGCGGGTACGTATTACGTAAAAGTATATGACGATTTTTATCATGATACTGGGCTATATACGGTTAGTGTAGGTTTTACGGATACGAATAACACGGAAATGGAACCGAATAGTGGTACGGAGATTGCTCAGAAGCTAGATTTCAACAAACTTATCCAAGGACAACTTAGCTTTAACGATAATCAAGATGTTTTTAAAATAACGGTACCTTCTGCTGGAAAAATCGATATTGATTTTTCTTCTTATATGAGGTCATTAGAACTTGAAGTAGTCGATGAAGATGGGAAAGTCGCTATTGATAAGCGAGTTCATGGGGGGATAGTACTACCCCTGAAAAATGGAATGGAACACAATATCTAGAAGCTGGTACGTATTACGTAAAAGTATATGACGACTTTTATCATGATACAGGGCTATATACGGTCAGTATAGGTTTTACGGATACAAATAACACGGAGACAGAGCCGAACAATGGTACTAAAACTGCGCAGCCTATAAACCTAAATCAGTTTATGGAAGGGCAAATTAGTTTTAATGATGCTCAAGATGTTTATGTTGTCAAACTAGCAAAAGCCCAAAAAGTTACGTTCAATCTTTCATCCTATTTCCGATCACTAAATATTGAATTAGTTGACAGCAATGGAAAAACTGTTATGAAAGAAAGAGTTACTGGTGGAGAGAGCAACACACCAGAGAAGTGGAATACGACTGAAACTCTAGAAGCTGGTACTTATTATGTTAAAATCAATGACAGTTGGTATCACGATACAGGTCTATATTCTTTTGGCCTAATGACCAACTTAAATTTTTCTGATGTGAAAATTGGCGACTTTTACTATAATCAACTTGCGGAACTGTATTTTAGAAATATAATTCATGGCTATCCTGATGGAACATTTAAACCATATCAAAAACTGTTGCGTCAGCATGCAATTGTTTTGTTATATAACGCACTGGATTTAGAAGCCCCATCGAATTATAAAGAAATAGCAAACAAATTCTCTGATGTAGGGGAAAATCATCAATATGCAAAACAAGTTGCAGCCTTATATGAGGAAGGAATTTTTCACGGTAAACCAAATGGTAAAATGGGATTGAATGATAATTTAACGCGTGAACAGATGGCAACTGTATTAGTTAATGCATTTAAGTTAAAGGACACGGGGAACGATATTGATGTATATTTAGATAATGTATCTGAATCACATAAAAATAATGTTTATATCCTTGCTCAATACAATGTTACCAATCAATTGGATAATTTCCGTCCACAAGAAAGTGTAACTCGATCTCAATTTGTAGTATTTTTGCATAAGGTACTATGATTTTTGCTGTCGCTTGCTGAATTACTGAGAGAATATGTCGAAAACTCTGTAGAGAAGAAATTCTTTGCAGAGTTTTTTTTTGGGTGCGCCCGGCATGGGCTATGATTTGGTGGTTCGGGAGATCAATTGGAAAAGAGGAGAAAGTATAGGGATTTTGTACTCGGGGTGCCTGTCACTTCCTGAAATCGAACGAATATGGATAAAACGGTGCGTCTTTTGTTATATAGCTTTAATCTTTTTCAAAATTCCTTGTTACAATGAATCTAAGGGGGTGAAAAAATGCCTTGTAACATTGTTTCCCTCTTATAATTAATTCTAACGGGTTATTCGCTGCTCTACGTATAACAAGCATTGTGCATCTCCTCCTAACTAAAAGAGCTTTAGTCCTTGGTTTTGCGCCCTTCATACAATAAGTTTGTCATTATCAATAAACCATATAACTGGTTCAAATGAATTGTGTTTATTCACCTATTTTATCAACGGAAGTAGCAAGCTATAAAGTACTTTCCAATCCTGATATTGTTCCATATTCGTCCCAGAATCTTTGAGGAAGGTTGTTGTATAAAAACCATAACCCCTGTGTTAACTATTTCTAATCGTATATTCCTTGCATCCGGATTTAGTATTTTTGTCGCACTCTATACTTTATAAAGCAATCTGGCGCAATTGCTGAAGAACAAAGGCCTGATTTCAAGCTAACAGGAGGAGGAATGAGGCCTTTTTATCTTTCATTAGTTTAAATATTACCCTAATGTGGTGGCCAACAAGTGGTAAGTTTTGGGTGAGAAAAAGTGTTAGACCTCCACTGTTTCTGTTCACTTTTTTTCTTCCATCGGACAAAGGTTCACATTAATCTGCGAGCCACAGCGAGGGCAGATCGATCCAACAATCGTGACATTTGGGATCTAGTATAAAGAACGATTAGAAACGCGTACCTCATTACCGCTCCAAATTTATACACCCCCCTTCAATATAAAAATATGTTAAACTAAGTTTAATAACTAATGCCATCGGCTAAGAAGGAGATATTCTCATGCCATTGAATTTGAAATATGATCAAGGCCGTATTCGAAAATACCATTACTTTATGTTGCTAAGCCTCATTCAAAAACATAAAAAAATCTCTAGATCTCAGCTTGCTCAATTAACGAAAATGAGTAATACAAGTGTGGGAAAAATAATTAAGGAGCTTATTAATGATGAACTAGTTGTTGAAGTCGGACAGACTGAGGGAGAGGTTGGAAGACGCGCGACACTCTTGGAAATAAATCCAACTGGGTCGTTTATCGTTGGTGTAGAACTTGATAAGAGTGGTATTCAAATAGCAGTTGTTACTTTAACAGGTGAAGTCATCGAAAAAAGGCAACTAGCTTTTGATATAGATAAATCTGCCTACACTATACTAGATGAGCTTGCAGAGGAAATCTTAATATTACTGGACCAAGTGGGGAGTGATATCAAGGAAAAAATCATAGCGATTGGTGTAAGTATTCCTGGACTTATTACATGGCCGGAGGGAAGAGTGTTACGGGTTCCGCAATTTCATTGGGAGAATATTGATGTTAAGGCTTATTTGGAAAGAAAGCTGGACTATGTAGTATATGTGGATAATCATGTCAGAACTGTTCTTTTAGCGGAAAGTTTATATGGAAGTATGAAAGATTTCAATGATTCCGTTTGTATTTATGTTGGTAGTGGGGTAGGCGGTGCAGCGATGTTGAATGGTGAAATTTTACGTGGACATCGCAATATGCTAGGAGAAATCGGCCATATGACATTAGATCCTCAAGGGGTGATGTGTGATTGTGGTAGGCTTGGATGCTTGCAGACGTTTGTTTGTTCATCGGAAATAGAAAAGCAGGTACAACAACCAATACAAGAGGTGTTTGCCGCATTTGAAAGGCAAGAGGATTGGGCAGTAAGGATGATTAGCAGAGCACGGACTTATCTTGGGCTGGCTATTTCAAACGTCATTTGTATTTATAATCCTGAGGCAGTGTTACTTGCAGGACCCATGATACAAGAATTCCCTTCTCTAGTTCAAGATGTGGCCATAGAATCAGATAAGTACGTTTGGAATCCTTTTAAGAATTCCTTTCATTTAATTTATCCTGAGATTGGCAAGGACAGTGGAGTAATTGGTGCCAGTGCGCTTGTACTTAATGAATTTTTAAGGTTTTCCAATGATGAGATTTAATGCTAGAAATGAAAATGTTAAGGATATGGGTAAGTTTCTATTTTAACTTGATTGTTAAACATCATTCAATAAATATTCATGGTATGGATCTGCTTGCCAATCGTACTTTTTAAACAAAATAAACAGAATGCAAGTTGTTTGTAATGATAAAAATCTAGTGCTAGGTATTGCGTCTTCATTTAGTTGGTGCTATACTTTAATCAATTATTAAATTAAGTTTAACAATTAATTGGGTGAATATGATAATCACGTATTTTTGTGTTGTCTTAATCAGTATTTTTTTATCAATAAATAAACTTAGTTTAACTATAGTCAATGAAAATATATTAAAACAAAGGTGGGGTAATGATGGAAATTATTCAAACTAAAGATTATCAAGCATTGTCTCAAAAAGCATTCGAAGTTCTTGCTGATACTATTAAACAAAATGAAAACGCTGTAGTCAATACTACTACGGGGGCCAGTTATGATGGTCTATTTGATTTGCTTGTCCAAGCAATCAATAACGATGAATTACCAATTGAAAATACTGTCATGCTGAATCTGGATGAATATATAGCCGATAGAGATAAGAAGTTTACTGTTCATACCTATATGCATGAAAAGTTATATGACTTAATCAAAAAACAGCCAAAAGTAGTAGAATTGCTTGATGGTAGTCTTGCAGATTTAGATTCGGAAATAGAACGATATAATAAGGTTCTTAAAGAATATCCACGCGATTTACAGATTCTGGGGTTAGGAGTGAATGGTCACCTGGGAGCTAACGAACCGGGAACACCTTTTGATTCACGACTATTTCTTGCGGATAGTGATGAATCAACCATTCAAAGCACCATGGGATACCAAAATCTAACACGAGACGAAGCACCAACGCAAATGCTGACACTAGGTTTGGCAGATATGATGGATGCTAAAAAAATTCTGCTTGTAGCTTCAGGGACAAGAAAAGCAGAAGCTGTTAAAGCGACAATTGAAGGTCCAATTAATGAAGATTGCCCGGCTTCTATTTTGAGAAACCATCCGAATGCAATCTTTATCATTGACGATGCAGCGGCATCTCTTCTTGATAAAAAATATTAATCGATTGGGTTTATTTTTTGGATAATAGGATTACTCCCAAAAAGGAATGCCAGAAGATGTTCCTTTTTGGGCTTTTCCTAACTAGGAAGGGGAAGTTTTTTCTGTGGAAGATTTGATTATTGGCTTGGATATTGGCGGGACCTCGACGAAAGCAGGTCTGCTAAATGTGAGTGGTGAAGTGATTCATAAGTGGGAAATCCCGACAGATAAAAAAGATCATGGTAGCCGTATCATTGAATATATATGGGAGTCTATTACGAAAGCATTAAAGGAGTTACAGATAGACAATCAAATTTTAGGTATTGGAGTAGGTGCACCAGGCTTCGTTGATAAAGAAACAGGTATGGTCTACGAGGCTGTTAATATAGGTTGGAAGAATTTCGATTTGGGTAATAGGCTAAAGAATTTGTCCAATTTACCGGTCTTTGTTGAAAACGATGCCAATTTGGCTGCATTGGGTGAAAACAAAAAAGGAAGCGGTAGCAATGCGAAAGATCTTATAGCAATTACTCTGGGTACAGGAGTTGGCAGTGGAATTATTGCAAACGGTGAAATATTAAGTGGAATGAATGGAACAGCAGCAGAGATCGGCCATATCATTGCCGACCCTAATGGTTATCCATGTAATTGCGGAAGGAAAGGTTGTTTGGATACAATTGCTTCGGCAACAGGGATTGTGCATCAAGCAATGGATTATATTACAGAAAACCCGGATAGCCCATTAGCTTTATACTATAGAATGCATGGAGCACTGGATGCTAGGGATGTGTTTGAATTGGCAAGGGATGGCGGTGAAGCAAGTGAACATATTATTGATCATACAACAGATGTTCTCGGTTTTATGGTAGCGAGTGCGGCGACTATCATCAATCCTTCTACTATTATCGTTGGTGGAGGGCTTTCAAAAGCTGGAAATCTATTGCTTGATAAAATAACCCATTATTTTAGAAAATATGCTTTGCCAAGGATTAGTGAGAACTGTGAAATAAAGCTTGCTCAATTGGGAAATGATGCGGGGATGATTGGTGCAGCTTATTTGGTCAAAAGTGGACTGAAACAAGTACTAGCCTGAATTTGTGAAATTCGCCATGAATGAAGGCGGTTAATTTATTAATAATGTAAGCGGTTTAAACTTTGTACCAGAAATTAAGGGAGTGAATGAATTGGGTCTAGCCGTTAGGGAAGAAAATGCAAAATTGCCGAAATTAACTCTAAAGGAAAAGATAAGCTATGGTTATGGGGACGTTGCTTCCAACTTTGTTTGGGGAATGGTCAACAGTTACTTACTATTTTTTTACACCGATGTCTTTGGGATAACTGCTGCTGCTGCAGGGACACTATTTTTGATCACGCGTATTTTTGATGCAGTAAATGATCCATTGATGGGGATCATTGTTGATAAAACAAAAAGTAAACATGGAAAAACAAGACCATATTTATTATATATTGCGGTTCCATTTGGTATATTGAGTGTCATCACTTTTATTACTCCTGACTTGTCTATGACTGGGAAGGTAATTTATGCCTATATCACCTATGGACTGCTTGGTATTGTTTACACGATGATTAATATTCCATATGGTGCGCTTATGCCACTGATGTCAAGGAATTCTAAAGAAAAAGGCGAATTGAATAGTTACCGAGCTATAGGAAGATCTGTAGGTGCGATTATTGTGGCCTCCCTTACTTTACCGCTTGTGAATTATTTAGGAGGGGGTAATCAACAGCTTGGATTTCCAATAGTAATGGGAATCTATTCTGTAATCGGTATCATTTTCTTTTGGTTGACATTTAAGAATTGTCATGAAAGGGTAGTGACTCCGAAAGAGCAAAAGGATACTGAAATCAAAAAGTCGCTTGCCCAAATGTTTAAGAATAAATACTGGCTTCTCGTATCTGCCAATTCATTCCTTTGGTTCGTCAGGATGGGGATCATGAATGGTGTGCTCATTTACTACGTTAAATACGTATTGGAGCAACCAGGCATGGCACCGTTTTATTTGACACTATTAAATATAGCAAATTTAGTGGGTGGGTTTTTTGCTTTATCCATTTTACGTAAATATAGTAGTCGTAATTCAAGTATGCTCATGTTTACCATAGCTGTTGTTTTGCTTGCCTCTCTATTCCTTGTTGAAGGACAATCAATGATCTTGTTTTCTATTATTTTCTTTGTAGCTAATGTATTGATTGGTTATGGTGACCCGGCTACATTGACTATGTTAGGGGATACAATCGACTATCAAGAATGGAAGTTTGGTACTCGCCCAGAAGGCTTGCTCGTATCGAGTTATAGTTTTTCGACAAAGTTTGGGGTTGCGATAGGTTCGAGTTTACTCGGATATGCGCTTAGCTGGGCAGGTTATGATCCGTCGGCTGTTACAGAAGGTGCCAAAACGATGATCCGCACCTTGATGCTTAGCTTGCCAATAGTGTTGACCGTTTTACAAGTAATTATTTTGTATTTCTATAAATTGGATAAGCATCACGCAGATATTGTCAAAGATTTAAATTATTAGTTCATGGGGGAATTTACAATGAAAATTATTACTGGTTGTTTATATCATGAAACAAATACATTTAATTCATTTCCTACATCTGTAGAAGATTTTGTTCTGGTTGAGGGAAATGAAGTGGAAAAACGTCTTGCCAGCACAGAAGTATTTAAAGATAATGGGGTGGAAATTGTACCGAGCATCTACGCGACCGCATTGTCATCAGGTACTGTGAAAAAGGAAGCGTACAGATATTTTGCTGATAAATTCTTATCTGTTCTTGAAAAAAATAAGGATATCGATGGTATTTGGTTACATTTGCATGGTTCAATGGTTGTTGAAGAGATTGGTTCTGGGGAATTGGCATTATTGAAAGAAATCAGAGCATGTATCGGATATGATATTCCAATTTCGTTAACACTGGATATCCATGGTAACCTAGCGGAGGATTTCCACCAATATGTCAACATTGTATATTCGTATCGTACAGTACCACATGTGGATCAACCGGAAGTGGAACGTATTTCAGCCCAGCTATTGGTAAATGCAATTAAAAGCAATGCCAAGATTAGACCATCTTTTAAGGGCTTACCAATGATTATTCCTGGTGAAAAAGCTGTTGCTGCAAGTGAGCCTCTACGTTCGATACTTGATAAGTTGAAAGAATTCGAACAAAGAAAAGGGATTATCAGCGCTAACTTCTTTATTTGCCATGCATGGAATGATACGGAAAATACGAGATCTTCCATCTTTGTAGTCCCTGAATCTGAAGAATATAAAGCGCTTGCTGATGAAGTTACGGAAGAATTGGCGAACTATGTATATGATAGGCGCCATGAATTCGAATTTAACGCAACGGTTCTTGAACCACAAGAAGCTATCGAACAGGCGCTTGATGAACCATCCAAGCCTGTCTTCATTTCTGATTCAGGGGATAACTCAACTGCCGGCGCACCGGGGATGAGTACCTTGCTATTAAAATCGTTGAAAGATAGAGATTTGCAGGATAAGAAAGTATTGATTTCCGCTATATATGATCCGGATGCCTTCCAACAGTTGAATTCACATGAAGTGGGAGATCAAGTAGCTATCAAAGTTGGGACGAATATTGACAAATATAGTACGCCTGTTGAATTGGAAGGAACACTTAAAGCAAAAGGGGACCTGCTTGGATACTTGAATGCAACGAATGATAAAGTAGGGGAAACATGCACGCTGTCTATTGGAAACTTGGATGTGATTATTGCAAACCGTGGTGATTCGTTTATCACGATTAACCATTTCACCCGTGCAGGTGTCGATGTTAACGATTATGATGTGATTGTAGTTAAGCAAGGCTATCTATTTGATGAGTTAAGTGCCATTTCTAAATTGGATATTCTTGCAATGACACCCGGTGCGACTTATCAGCGGATTGAGAAAGTTGAGTATGAGAATATTCCTAGGCCTATCTTTCCGATGGATATGGAATAAACTTTAGGATTTAGGGTCAGAACCCCACCGCAGTAAAGCATTTAAAGTAAGCATTATTGTAGAATTTGATTTAAAATTATTTTAGCTTTACCGAGAGATCATTATTTTTTTATACTGGAAATTGATTTTCTTGTTAGCAGAAATCGAAATTCTGTAACTTCTTTTATTAAATTACAATTTCTGTAAAAGATATTGCAAACGAACTTTCATGACTTCCTTTCTCGTTGGGGATTATTTAACCAATAGAGATTAGTAAAATTATAAAAGAAAAACCCTGTCATCTATTCAAATTTTAGTTTGGATCAATGGCAGGTTTCTTGGCTTTAATATTATATTGATACTGATGCATTACATAAATTAGAAATAGTTAATAACCAATCTTCTACTTCTTTTTCATTATCTAATGCAGATAATTGTTCATAAGTCATTTTATTGTCTTTTATCTTTAATAGCATCCTTACATACCGTTTTACTTCCTTTGGAAAAATAAATATCAAGTTTTAAAAGCAAAAATAATCTCATAGTATTAAATTTATATACCTAATGATGTTTGCGGTGTACTATTTAGTTAATTTTACGTATAATTATATATAAAGGTATATAAAATGAATACTAAATGATTTGGAGGTGTAGTGATGAGTGAGACAAAAAGGATAATAGGTGAAAATATAAAGAATTATTTAGAAGCTAAAGGTGTTAAACATAGCTGGGTTATTGACCGATTAGGTATTAGTAAAGGTGCTTTCTATAATTTCCTAAGAGGTGAAGGAAATGTAGATCAATTTGAGCAGAAAATTTTGAAGCTATTTAGAATTAAAGATCCATTTTATTTTCATCGTAAAGAAATTGAATTACCTAAGAGTATAAAGGAGAAAAATGAAGAGCAAAATTTTATGGACTTTGCTGCCCTGTCATTTCATGGTGCGGACAGTGAGGATTTTAAAGAAGGTATGAGAGCTTTTCGGGATATTGTGGAATTGATTGATGTTCTTAAACCTTTATCTAATCCACCTGTAATGTTGGAGGGTGATAAATTTGATCAATAAGGATAATTTAGAACAAATTATTTCTTTTAACAAAGGATATTTGACCAAAATTAAATCAAATATAGAGTTATTAAAGTCCTCGGCTGATCCACTTATTGCTTCAAAACCCTTAGAATACATGAAAACGTATTTATATGAAAACGCACACGTTATTGAATTTCCAGTGAAGAATTTAGATTATGGTGGATTGGTCTTTTATTATAATAAGAATTTCTATATACAGATTAACTCTGCCCAACCAAAGATTTATGAAAACTTTATGTGGGCCCATGAGTTTTACCACTTTTATTTTGACAAGGAAAGAATTATGAAGAAGGAAGAAAACTTCATTTTAGTCGATAGTATTTTTGATGAAAAGGAACGTTTGCCCAACCTTTTTGCTAGCGAATTTCTAGTTAATGATTTCATATTGGAGCGTAAATTTAACGCCTTTAAAAAAGAAGATAATCTAAGTTTGGTTGATATTGCAATTCGATTAATACCTGTGTTTGAATTACCTTATAAAGCAATGGTGATTAAATTGGCACAGAATGAGTTAATTGGCAATCAGGAAGCAAAAGAGATTATTGATTACGATTATAAAAATAATTTACCGGATGAAATTGATCGGACACTATTTTCAGCTAGCTGTAAAATTAAACTCGATAATTATCAAAACCTACTTACAAATGCATCATATAATATGAATGATGATGATTATCAATCCATTATAAAAAAACATGACAACGTATATAACTTACTATTAGAATGGCGTGAAGATTTAAGCGGAGGAAGTAAAAATGATAATTATCGAAAATCCTAAATTAAATTCGATAGCGCCTTTCCTAAAGTTTAGACCGGATGACCTGAAAAATGCCCTTACCGATAACCAAAGCTTGTATATAATCGATAACATGATGCTCACAAAGATAAGGAAAGATTTTGTGCATAATCCGACAATGGCCAGGGCTTTATCATTTTCGAATCTAATTATTATTCCTGACATAATCCTAGAAGAGGCATCAAAGAATTTACCCAATGAAGAATCCTTCAGAAGATACTACTATGATTTATTTCGGATTCTGTCTGAAGAGAATGAAATATATGTTGTGAATTTAGAGACATTATTAGAATTATTACAGAGCATGGCTGGGAAGAAAAGTGCTATTACGTTATTAAAGAATATATCCCTAGAAGCGGTTAGGATTAATCAAACGATTTTCGAATTAATAAAAGGTATTGACGTTAACTCCGCAACTGCATTAGAAGAATTTAACAATAAGATTATCCATAATGGAAAAAATGCTGGAGAACGGTTTATAACTATTTTTGCACTTGTTTTATTGAGTATGTATTATAGTCCGGTTTACATTTTTAGTGAGGATGTAAAGGGGATTTATGGTGCCTTTAGAACTTTTATTAATAATGAAAGATTAATGGATTTGATAAACATTAACGATACGGTGGAGCTTATTGAACAGTACAGATTTCTGTCTTGCGAATCCTTGATACAGTCTGTTTATTTTGAGGAAACTTTGAGTGAAGACGAATTGCTGGATTTAATTACAAAAAGTAGTAGAAACCAATCGAGGATTATATTGTATAGTTTGGATGGACATTCTTGCTATACATCGATATCCAATGAAAGTTTAGCTACGTGGATTAGTCAAGGAAGAATCAAAATTCAATTTTAAAATTCACACGAATAGTTTAACCTATACTTTTATAGTCTATCTAACTACTGCATAGTCATTCTTGTTTGGGAAATCTGTAAAGTACTTAATCAAAAACAGTAAGCGAAGAAGCAGGCATGTGCATATAAAGAATATAAAGACACCCCTCAAAAAATACTAAGAGGGGTGTCTTTCCATTTAAGAATATGGATATGCACGTTTGGTATGCTGAATGGAAATCCATTTTGTTGTAGTAAATGCATCTAAGCTCCATTCTCCATTTAGTCGTCCGATTCCGGAGTTTTTGACGCCACCAAAGGCAACGTTAGGTTCATCATTAATCGTCCCATCGTTGATATGGATCATACCAGTGTCCATTTGTTTCGCAAGCTCGGCACCGCGTTCCACGTCTTTTGTATGGATAGCTCCGCTTAAATAAATAAAGATTTGCACCTTGTCACCTTCAAAAGGTATATCCGGACTCGAAGTAGGTAGATATTTGTTCGACATATTCCGAGGAGTGACAGGCACCACTCCGCCCAATTCCGGATAGGGACGTGGGGACAGGTTAGGTGTCCCGGCCTGTATCCCTTGTCATACGTGGGTTTTGTCTTGGGACAAGAAACCTGTCCCCATGTCTCGCTGCTATATCCCGCTGCAAATATGTCACCAAAATGTCGAAATTTGGCCCTTTTATGATATTTGTTGTTTTTAGTGACATAAAACGACATGCTTCACCAATATTTTCTATTGTTCAATAAAATACGAGTTGTTTTGCTATGGATTTCGTGTAGTTTCGTCAAATAAAACACACCTTTCCATAAACTTGTCGCCTTGACACTGTTTGCGATAATAGAAGTAGAATAGCTATTACTTTTGCAAAAAGCCGGCTTTTTAGAAAGAGGCTGCTGATGAATCCAGCAATTAGATTATCCTTTGAAGAAATTGTTAACCAACATGAGGGGAGAATTTACTACTATATCCACAAACTAAACATCAACGATCCTCACAAAGAATTTTATCAAGAAGGCCTTTGTGCATTGTGGAGCGCCTGTGAGACGTATCAGCCTGAAAAATGTTTGCTTGATACATACCTCAATTACACCATCCGCAATCGTTTAGTCGATTTGCTACGGAAAAAGCAACGAGAGCAGAAAAGCGATGAATATTTTTACCAAGAAGAAACGAAAATGATCGAAAGCGGGAATCGGTGCAATCAGATGAACCTGCCCGTTGATAAGGATCCACCAATGCCTAACGAAAATTTGGAACTATGGGGGCAGGTAAAGGCACAGCTAACGGTAAATCAATGGAAATGGATTGATTTCTATATATTGCGGGATTTGTCTATCAAGGAAATTGCCGAGCAGGAAGGTGTCACCGTTGATGCTGTTAAAGGCTGGGCGCGGCAAGCTAAGCGTAAATTGAAAAACAATCGGATTAGAAAGATGCTGCTACATTGTCTCCATTGCGATGATATTGATCGTATAATAGCCGTTTAATAGGGAGGTGTCCGTTCTTGTGAGTCTGTTTCCACAGGGGCGGATGATCCCCTTTTTTATTGTTCACAAATTTGTCACAGAAAATTGTTACTTTTTTAACAAAAGATGACACCTAACTAGGTACTTCGTTCGATTATAGGAGTAGAGGGGATACTGAAAATAGTTCAAAAGTCACTTTGAAATATGGAGATGTTTTTTATGTAAGCGATTTATAGTCGTTGCTCCTTCCCTAAGGATTTCTTCTACACCGTTAATTGAATTTGTTCGTTCTTTTACCACGTACGACAAACATAGCCTCATTTACGTCTTAGTTTTATTCGGCTAATGAACTATGGCAATAATCGGTGTGGAAAATATTCTAGTATCATTTGAAAGCGGGCTTTTGAGAAAAGAGGAGAAAATTGAATAAGGATAACAAGGTAACATTTGAAGAAATTTTCAAGCAAAATGAGCGACGGATTCATTATCAGATTCACAAGTTACGTATTCAGGATCCGCATCGGGAATTTTACGTAGAAGGGCTATATGCCATGTGGTTGGCTTACAAAAAATATAAACCTGATCAGGGATTGATGTCCACCTATTTCAATTACACGATACGGAACCGTTTAATTGATATGATCCGCAAGAAAACGAGAGAACAAGACAACAATGAATTTTTTACCCAAGAGGAAGAGCGAAAAGCAGGAAATGGTAATCGTTCGCGCAAGGATCATCTTCCTCTTGTGGATACTTCCGGTATTACGGTGAAGGATGATGCGCTGTGGCAAGAGATAAAAGCGGTGCTGACGGAAAATCAGTGGAAGTGGGTAAAATGCTATGTCATTGACGGCATGCCATTAAAGGAAATTGCCGAACAAGAAGACGTCACGATCGATGCAGTGAAAAGCTGGAGTAGAGAAGCTAGAAAAAAGCTGAGGAACGCGGGAGTAAAAGAAGCACTGATGTGAGGGTGGGCCGGTGGGACGTGGGGACAGGTTAGGTGTCCCAGGCAAATTTGGCGCTAGGCATGGCTCGGCGGGTGGGACAAGGGACCTGTCCCCATGTCCCACGAACGGGACAATAGCCCCCACGTCCCAATATTTTGAAGGGATGGATAAGGATGAATTATATTAAAGAGATTAATGCGTTTTATGATCGGGTGGAACGTACTCCGTTATCAGCATCGGCAATTGTTTTGTGGTATACCTTGATGCATATTAACAATAAGGCGATGTGGATAGAGGAATTTACGGTAGCTGCACCTGTATTGCGTTTGAAATCAGGTTTAACGGAAAGTTCGTTCAAGCGGGCGAGAGCGGAATTGAAGGAGAAAGGCTATATCACTTATACGTCACGTGGCCGGAATCAAGCACCAGCTTATCGGATGATTCGACTGGATTTGGCTGGAGCTGGTTGTGGTGCAGGGATGGTGAACACTGATGGACGGGATGGGAGCTGCTTGAAGGCCGAGCAGGTGGCCGGGAGCGCGGACTTAGTTACGGATAGTGGGACAGGCCAAGTTGCGACAGGGAAGGCGGACCAGAATATGGACGTTGGGCTGGACCAGGTTGTGGATGGAGAGGCGAACCAGAACGTGAACCGGGAGATGAACCAGAACGCGGACCACTTCACGGACCACCAAGCGAACCGAACTGCGAGCACATTAATTAAACATAAACAAAACGTAAATAAAACGAAACAAGACGAAACAACTGCTGCTGAAGACGCGTTTGTTTTTTACCAAGAAAAC
Source organism: Virgibacillus sp. FSP13 (assembly GCF_054048505.1). NCBI lineage: Bacteria > Bacillati > Bacillota > Bacilli > Caryophanales > Bacillaceae > Virgibacillus > Virgibacillus sp. FSP13. The sequence goes on from NZ_JBSVKG010000001.1 coordinate 228,277, forward strand.
TTTGGCGTGATTAGCCCATTTGTATCGGATTCGTTGTTGAATTGGGTAAATGACAGTGGGGAATCATTGGTTATGGAAGCAATGAAACGTGCGGTGGAGCGTAATAAATTGAGCTGGCGATATGTGAAAAGCATTTTGCAAGCATGGGATCGTAAAGGGATATCCAGTGTGGAAGATGCGAAGGCAGAGGAAGTGGCTTTTCAGAATGAACGGAAGCAGCAGGGACGTGGGAATGGAGGGCAGCAGAATGTGGAAGTAGTGCCGGATTGGTTCTGGGAGCGTCAACGAAAGGAGAAGTTAAAGGCGGAGAAAAGAGAACAGCAACAGTCTGAAGATGATCCAGAAACGGAGGCGGAAATAATGGCCTTGCTTGAGAAACATCGCAATATTGGGTATCAGGCGCCAGTGCCCGGAAGAGTGCCTGTCACTACCCGAATTTTGTCGAAAAAGATGGGACCTGTCCCCCTTGTCCCGGCCAAAAACCCAGTATTCTCAGGCAAAGTCAGCCGGGACAACAAACCTGTCCCCATGTCCCGCATTGAGTACTAGGCACTCGATGTAAACCTCCCAGCTTTCATATGTATTAATTATATTTATTTTGGAATTGATTTGGTGATTATAACCAATTATTGGGTCTATAGAACTAAACTTTCTCGAAAACTTGTCGATTATTAAAGTGGAGCCGTTTAATTGTAGATCAGAAATAAAGGGTGGATGTAGTGATTTAAATTGTCGTTCAACTTTTAGTCAAAAACAATGTCATTTTTGGCTGTAATTCTAAAAACGGTACATCACAAAAGTCCTGGAGGGTTAGCATTGACAAGAAAGCATATTTTTGGTTTTTTAATTCTTACATTTATTTTAATGGTTACATTTACGAGTGGAAGTACATCGGCATATGCAGCGTCTAAGCCTGTATACACGATTTCTCCGAGTGATAACACCTATCATAACAATATGATGAATTATTCAACCTACACTAATAAAACCAAACATTACTATTTAATTCGTTCATACTTGGAACAATTGGAGAAAACAGGTGGAGGAACACTGGTATTGACGAAAGGAACATATACCGTAACAAATGCGTTGTATGTACCTTCTAATGTAACGATAAAGCTGCAGGATGGGGTAAAGATTGTTAAGGGCACAGAGACAGGCACAAGTAAGATGAATGCAGCTAAATCCTTATTTCAGCTCATTCGACCATCCCAATCACAGAAAAAGGGTGTATACGGTGGCTATAGGGGAGACAAGAACATAAAAATTATCGGAAGTGGAACAGCGACGATTGATTTGAATTATGTTAAGAAAGCTATTGCTGTTGTTGCTGGGCATAACCAAAATATCACGATTCAAAATATCCATTTCAAGAATTCGAACAGTTCTCATTTTATAGAGATAGATGCTACAAAGAATGCGGTTATTAAAAACAACAAATTTACCGGTTCAAAACCTTCTAAAGGATTAAATGCAGAAGCGATAAATATTGATACACCAGATGCATTAACAAAAGGTTTTAACAGCATTTGGAGTAATATGGACAAAACTCCCAACGACAACATGAAAATTGTAAACAACACTTTTTATAACCTGGATAGGGCAATAGGTACACATCAATATTCAGGGGGGAAATATCACAATAAAATAGTTATTCGAAATAACAAAATAGAAAAAACCCGCTCGGATGCTATCCGTGTAATGAACTGGAGTAATTCCGTTATTGAAGGAAACACGTTTAAGGATGTCGCACCGGGGCCAAATAACGACAATCGCGGCATATTGGCTAGCGGCGCCATCAATCCAACATTCCAAAACAACATATTTGTCAGCATACCCCGCGCAATGCAATTTACCGTGTGGAAGAATAATGGAACGGGTTCACAATATGATGTGACTTATAATAAGCTAAGTGCGAAAAACAAGAACGCCCTCAAGACAAATACAATTGTTGATTACCAAGAGGATTTTATTCGTATCAATAAAGAATATCTCAAATATGATAAGCAGCACACTGATTTTATTGATATTAAAACATCCCGTTTTTCCGATTTAATCGAAGGGGATTCTGGATATGAGGAAACGATCGATCTTGTAGACAAGGGTATTATTAATGGGTATCCGAATTTCACATTCAAACCCTATCGTTCCATTACCCGTCAGCATGTGGCTCTCATGTTAGCAAAGACGCTTGATTTGACTCCAAAACAGGGTGTAGAAAATGTGCTGAAGGAGTACGAAGATGTAGACAGAAATCACCCATATGCCGAACAAATCGCTGCAGTTACAGAGGCGAAGGTTTTTAAAGGTAGTGATGGAAGGTTTAATCCAGATGAAAAGATTACCCGAGCTCAAATGGCTACTGTTTTGGTAAAAGCATTTGCGTTACAAGAAAAAGATATCGATGTGAATTTAATTGATCTTCATCGTATAGATATGTCACATCGAAATAACGTCAAAATTTTAGCACAAAACGGGATAACAATTGGTAAGCAAAATAGTAACGGCGAACGATATTATGATGGAACTGAAGATTTGAAACGAGTACAATTTGCGATTTTTCTTAGAAAGACGATGGAATAGAAGGGGTGGTGCCGGGGTAGGTGCCTGTCACTCCCCGAGTTTTGTCGAATCGGGGCATGGATACTATGACGGTTATACCAAAACTTATAAAAAGCTCTCTCGGTATGAATTATCGAGGGAGTTTTTTTGCCCTTTTGATGGTAGGAGTAACTGCAATTTACTACTGTATTTTGGATGAAGGCCTTGCGGGAGTAATCGCTGCAAGGTCTTTTTACTTTTCCATTTTAAATATAGAATATTACTAGTCAATAATATATAATGGGGGTAAAGAACGCGCTGTTGGTAGATGTTTACTAGGGGAACATCACCCGCACTAAAAAAGAGCGCGATAGATAAAAAAGAATGAAATGGCTAGGGAAAATCCGTAAATTGGCAAATAACGGTCGAACCAGTAAGTTAATGACATCATAATATACGATATTCACAATACTTCAACAGGGGATGTTACGTAATGGGGCAAAGAGGCAGAAAAAAAGGAGCAAATGGAGAGCAAAGTCGTGCGTTATTACTTACTATTGCAGCTGAGGAATTTGCTGCAAATGGTTATTATCAAACAAAGGTTAGTAACATCGTCAAAAGGGCGAATGTTACACAGCCAACCTTCTATCTCTATTTCCAAAGCAAGGAGGATATATTTCAAGAACTGGTCCAATTATTTCACGATAAATTGGCAAAGTTTATTCAAGATAGTCGTTTGGAACCGGGGGTTGAAATAAATTCTGTACCTGAGCAAATTACTACCGGATTAACAAAAATCTTTAGCTTTTTTGCAGAGAACCCTGATCTTACTAGGATTGGATTCATCATTTCATCTAAAGCGGAAGTTTTAAAGGAAGAAGTAGTTGCTTATATTGAAGAAAATCTTACATTTGAGGCAGAAGCGGGATATTTCCGTATGGATATTGATATGAATATGGTTGCCGAAAGTTTAGTTGGCATCATCCAACGGCTTACGTTCACCAAATTATTTCCAGGATTAAAAAGCCAGGCGCAATTGGCAAAAGAGATCGTTCAACTTTTGTTCTATGGAATGATTAGAGAAAAAGGAGATCTTACAGGTGAATGATGTGAAATTATTCGAGCCTCTAAACCCCTACATAGATATTTAAAAAGGAGAGAACTGGTCTTAGGATTGGTTCTCTCCTTTTGGGTTCCAGATACCTAAGTCACAAAAATATTCAAAATTTATCGGTAGTTAGCCATTTATATTATTGACAAGTAATATAAATGGTTTATACTTTGATTAAAGAGAAAGAAGTACAAAGTCCTGACTTCAGAATTGAGGTGGTATGTTGGCTTACATTATTTACGGGGATGTAAAGATGCATTATGAGTGGTTGGATGCTCCGTCCCCTGATACGAAAGATACAATTGTGTTCATTCATGCAGTTGGCTTGGATATGCATTCATGGGATTTTATCGTTCCGCAGTTAAGAGAGCACTACAATATATTGCGTTATGACCTCAGGGGCCACGGGCAAAGCACTGCTGGAAATAGAGAAAGAACCATCGATTTGCTATGTGAGGATCTTTCAAACTTGCTGGCATCCTTAAACGTGAAACAATACCACTTGATAGGACAAGGAATCGGTGGATTTTTGGCCATTCAGCTGGCAACGCAAGCAGATGAGCGTTTGCAGTCATTAATTTTGATCGGATCGCCTATTCATTATCCAAAGTCGCTTGGCAAAAAAATTGCGGCGCAGCGCAAAGCACTTGCTCAAGCCGGCTCCATCATGCCAATGGCAGAAAATCTGGTGACAAAGATTTGTTACCCACCTACAGCGGAAAAGACAAAAATACTGCTTGATGCTTATCGAAAAGTACCGACCAATGTGTATTTTGACTTATTTCAACCTGCACAAGGAGCAATCAGCGTGCGGAACTTGCAGAAAGTTTCTGTGCCGATCCTCATTTTGTCGGGAGCTGAAGATGCGATTTTTCCTCCAGAGTTATCCAGTGTCAGCATGATTTTCAACCCGAATGCGAGATATTTTACTGTCCCATATGCTTCCTTTATGGTTCAAATGGATCAACCTGACATCACTGTCGCATGGATACACGATTTTATCGGAAAGAGCAAACTTCAGCAGAAAAATATTGTTTCCATTGATTATCAAACACGATTGACAACAGAAATGTACAATGAAATTAAGGATATGATGGAAAATGATACTCATGCAAAGCCTATCAATCAACTTAAACTCGATTTCATGCATTGCTTCGGCGTTTATGTAAACGGTGAAAAAATCCTGGATGGCTGGAATAAACGAAAAGCCAAAGAATTACTTGCATTTCTGGTGTTGCAAGCGTCCGTGACGCGGGATCAGTTATGCGATATGTTCTGGCCTGATGCAGATGTAAAAAGTGCGCGAAACCGATTAAGGGTTTCTTTACACCACTTGAAAAAAGTGCTTGCAACATCCACTTCCCTTTCTAACGAGGCCCCATTATTGATCATGGATCGGGAACAAGTTTTCTTGCAGGGACATATTGAATCCGATTTGCTGACGTACATAGAGTCCATCAAAGAAGCAAAACGTGAAAAAAATCTTGAAAAAAAATGCAATCAGTTCGAACAGCTCCTTCAAGAAGAGACAGATCATTTGATGCCTGGTTTTTATGATGAATGGTTCCTTGACCTGCGTAACTGGATAGAACAGGAATGGGGTGAAATGGCAGCATTTCTGGTTCACCTATATGGGCAGCAAAAAGATTTTTCAAAGGTAAAACATTATTCGGCTATCGCTGTAAAGTATGGTACAACGAATATGGAATGGAATTTAACTGAAACGGAACCCGAACCGTCAGTCATCAAATAAAATTTTCAATACCTTCTTTTTAAAGAGTAAAGTATAGAATTTGGGCGTTAGTTCGTTCCTTTATAGGAATAGCCACGTCCGGTTCTACGCCCATTGCTCTTCCGGTACCCCCTTAAGTTAACATTGAACCATCCTTAAGCTGGATGTAGTTCGCCTATATAAGTCTGAATATTGGAAATGCATTCAAGAGCAGCCATACTCTTTTAATAAGTTCAACAACATAGATGGTGTAATGATGATGTAATGTTTCGTTTGTTACAGTGGTTGATATGTTAGTTACCAGTATGGAATTGTCATGCAGTATTTGAAAAATTAATAAATACTGTTTGTCAGCTTTAGCTTATCAGATGAAGTAAATGCTGTAATCTATCTAAAGTTGGTAATTCCGGTCATGTAATGATAAATGGGGGGAACCAAAGTGAAAGAAATTGTTACCGATCGACCTTTATCCATGCAAATTCCCATCTTACAGACGAAGCTAAATGTGCCACAAAAAACTACCACAACACTCATACGAACAAAACTGATGGAAATACTGAATGAATCTAAAAGCAAGCAAGTGATTACCGTTACTGCACCAGCTGGGTTTGGTAAGACATCGCTTGTTAGTGAATGGATTCGTGGTTTACCGTTTGAAGTTGGTTGGGTTTCGCTTGAACTGGGAGAAAATGATCCAATTAGGTTTTGGAATTACATTTTATGTGCATTGAAGGATGTCGTTCCCTTGCTTGTGAAAAATGCACATACGTTGCTTGAGTCCATGCCATTATCATCTGCAGAATCAATTGTCGTTCCACTTATTCAGGAAGTTGCCAAATATCCGTCTGATTTTTTTCTGGTACTAGATGATTACCATATGATTGAAAATTCACTTATCCATCGGGCGATGATTTACCTAATTTCACATCTTCCAAAAAATATGAAGCTCGTGTTGATATCACGTGCATTACTACCACTTCCTTTACATCGTTTGCGTCTGGAAGATCTTGTGATGGAGCTGGATACGGAGGATTTGCGATTTTCACGTTCGGAGATCAAATGCTTCTTTGATAAGGTAGACATCCCTTTGCTTACGGATTCGGATCTGGATTTGCTGGAGAAGCATACAGAAGGTTGGATTGTTGGGATGAAATTATTAGCATTATCGATTGGCAAGAAAAAAAATGTCTCGGCATTTCTAACGTATTTTTCAGGATTTGACAGATATATTTTCGAATATTTGACAGAAGAAGTATTAAAGAATTATAACGCGGCAACAAGGAATTTCCTATTGGAGACTTCTATTTTGGAACGAATGACAGGGCCACTTTGCAAGACCGTAACAGGGGAAAAACATGCCAATGATATCCTAGTCACTTTACATAAGGAAAGTGGTTTTATTTTCCCGCTAGATCATGATGGGCATTGGTATCGATACCATCAGTTTTTTAGAAATTTATTGAAACGGCGGCTACTTGATGAACAGGGAGAAAATGTTTTACTTTTACACCAACGTGCGGCGTACTGGTTGGATCAACATGGGTTTGTCCAAGAAGCAATTGACCATGCTTTTTTATCACAAGATTTTGAGATGGCGACCAAGCTGATTGACAATATTGCTCCGGAAATTGTCAAGAAACGGGAATTCTCCACGATTCAAACGTGGATGAATCGGTTTCCGGAAGAATGGATGGATACACACCCTTCATTATGTGTCATTATCACATGGGTATTTGCCTTAACGGGGGAGTACAGTAAGGCAGAGGCGACACTTTTAAAAACTGAAAAGTATGTTAAAGGTGCCAAGGGGGAATCGTTTGAACATATTTTGGTAGAAATGGATGTGCTCCGCGGCTATCTGGCAATTATTGCGAAAGATGCTGACAAGGCTGTGCAATATATGCGGAGTTCCATCACCAGACAACCAAAATATAGTCGTTTTTTCCAATTGGGAATGATATTAAATCAAGACGGTCCATGTTTATTGCATAGTGAACTCGGTTTAAAAGGAAGCCTGACAAAAGTGAACCAGATTTATACGCAGTTACGTAAAATCTGGAAACATAGCGGTCTGCCGATTGTTGGCTATGGATCTGTCATACTTGGGGAATTGTACTATGAAAGAAACCAGCTGGAAAACGTACATTACTTTATCAAAAGAGGACTACAGATTGGAGAGGAAAATCAAAATATAGGGATTTTAATGCCCATCTATTTTCTTGCAATAAACATGAAAAGAGCGCTGCAACAGCAAGATGAAATAGGACCATTGATTGAAAAAATGGAGAAAAAATTGATGGAATGGAATATTTCCCCACACTGGAGTGAAATGCTTGATTCGTTGAAGGTGGAGATGCTGATAAATGCTGGAAGGCTGCCAGAGGTACACAAGTGGCTAGATACAAAACAATTGCATTCTGACGATAGCGTGATGAATGCTAAAACTTATCCATATACCATTTACGCTAGATCCCTTCATGCTGTCGGTAGAACTGAAGAGGCCATCGCATTGCTGGATAAACTCATTACTAATGCAAAAGCCGATGATCGCTTAGCCTCCACCATCAAAATGCTTTTTATAAAAAGTTTGATGATGCATGAGACAGGAAAGAAAAATGAGGCTTGCCAATTGTTGGATCGGGTGCTTGATTTGGCGGAACCGGACGGATATGTGCGTACATTTTTGGATGAAGGCGAGCCTGCACAGAAACTATTTATTAGTTATAGCCGAAATAAAAAAGGGGCGTATCTGTCTCGATTATTGCTTCTGTTTGATGAAGAATTTGGCCCAGCAGTCAATCATTCCAACCAATCCCTTATTGAACCGTTGACAAACAGGGAACTGGAAGTGCTTGAACTTTTAGAAAAGGGATTAACCAACAAGGAAATTGCTAACAAACTTTTTATTACGATTGGCACGGTAAAAAGTTATAACCATAATATTTATGCAAAACTACAAGTGAAAAATAGGACACAAGCATTGGCACATGCCAGAAAAATTGCCTTGCTTGGGTGAAACGATTTGAGATAAAAATCTCCCACCATGTGGGGGATTTTTTAATGTAATCCTATGGGAAAGTCACAATCAATCATAAAAACCAACCACCTTTAGTACCAAAAACCTATCTTTGGATAGGGTGAATATTTCTATTTTTTTGTTAAATTACAACATATGGGCAGGGGATCTGGCTGCTTTATTTCGTAGCGCAAGGAGGACGAGTTAAATCGTACAATTGAACAATTAAACGAAGAAATATAGAAAGAAGCATAGTAAATGAAGGAGGAGTACGAATGTCAAACAAAAATAAGAAGCATAATCGTAAATTATTTTTAGCAGGATTGGCAACAACGACTGTGGCAGTTAGTGCAGTAACGCCAGCTTCTGCTGCAACACATTTTATGGATTTTGGTCCTGGACAGAGCGGCTATGAAGCTACCATGGCATTGGTGAAGCAGCAAATCATTTTTGGTTACGGGGATAAAACGTTTCGTCCATATGAACACATTTCACGCGAACATGTAGCAACCATCCTAGTTAATGCGAAGAAATTGCAAACGCCACCCAATTTTTCCGAAATCATCTCACATTATCGTGATGTAGATGAAAGTATGGTTTATGCAAAACAAATCGCTGCTGTTACACATGAAGGCATATTCAAAGGGGCGCATGGCTACTTTGCTCCAAATACCAGTATTACCCGAGAACAAACAGCAACGATTCTTGTGAAGGCTTTTCATTTAGAGCCAACGGACACTCCTGTGGCTTTTGTGGATATGAAGAAAGTGGATGGTTCCCATCGAGAAAATGTTAAGGTTTTGGCACAACACGGTATTTCTATCGGAATATTGAATCAGGCGGGAGATCGTTATTTTGATCCACAAGCACCCATTACACGGGCGCAGTTTGCCAGCTTGCTTTATAATACAATGCGCGTAGCAAGCGGTGAGGTATTAACATCAGCCCCTGTAGCGAAAAATGTCGTCATCAGCGGAACGGAAAAAGTCGGTAGTACCCTGACTTCTTCTTATAACTATTATGACGAGGATGGGGATAAAGAAGGGAAAACGCGTTACCAGTGGTACCGTTCAGATACTTCATCCGGAGATAAAAAGGAAGCAATAGATGGTGCAAACGCATTGGGTTATACCTTGACGGCTGCTGATGAAGGAAAATATGTAACATTTGAGGTTACACCAGTTGCCAAGACAGGAAATCAGCTGGAAGGGAAACCAGCGCAATCGGCAACAACTGGAAAAATTACAGCGAAATCAGGCAATGCACCGATTGCGAAAAATGTCCTGATGAAAGGTTCGGAAAACGTTGGTGAAACATTAAGTGTTTCGTATGATTTTTCAGATGCCGATGATGATGCGGAAGGTAAATCACTGTATCAATGGTATCGCAGTGATCATGCTGCTGGAACGAATGCAGAAGCAATTACAGGTGCAAATAATAAGAGCTACAAACTTACTGCAGATGATGAAGGCAAATTTATCAGCTTTAAAGTAATACCTGTTGCAGCAACAGGTACGCCTAAGGAAGGGGAAGCGGTTGTCGTCAAATCGTCTGGTTCTATTGGACCTTCCAATGGCAAAGCGCCCGCCGTTTCGGGATTGCAAATCGATGGACCGGAAATCGTTGGTGGTGAATTAAAAGCAACGTATACCTTTTCAGATGCGGATGGGGATGCAGAAGGTGCTTCTAAGTACCAATGGTATCGTGCTGATAATGTCAGTGGGAAGAATCAAGTTGCCATTTCAGGAGCGACTTCGAAATCTTATAAACTGACAACAGCGGATGAAGGCAAGTATATCAGTTTTTCTGTTACTCCAGTATCCAAGACAGGAGAACCATCTGAGGGAGAAAAGATTAGTGCTGGAACAAAAGGTCTGATTTCCGCAGCGCAAGGGTCTGCACCAGTAGCTAAAGAAGTTTCGATTACAGGGGCCTATACAGTCGGTGCGAAATTGACGGGTTCATTTGATTTTTATGATGCCGATGGAGATGCTGAGCAGGGAACTACTTTTCAGTGGTATCGCAGTGTGTCGCCAAATGGTGCCAAGGAAACGATTGATGGGGCAACGAAAGAAACTTATACGTTACAACCGGAAGATGAAGGCAAATATATTTGGTTTGAAGTCACTCCGCGCACTGCAACCGGAAAAGAAAAAGAAGGCAGTCCAGCATCGGAAGTAACCAGTGTAGCCATTTCCCCTGCTGTGATTGATCACGCACCAACAGCCAGCAATGTACAAATTGACAAGGATAACCATCCAGTTGTTGGTGATACATTAACTGCATCCTATCAGTTTGCAGATGTGGATGGGAACAAAGAAGGGGCAAGTATTTACCAGTGGTATCGTGATGGTAAACAAATTGATGGTGCAAATTCCCTTACTTATACGTTGACGAAGGAAGATGAAGGCAAAAATATTACCTTTAAAGTAACACCGGTATCTGCTACAGGCAAAAATAATATCGGTGATACAGTTGGAAAAGAGACTGCAAAGGTTCAAGCAGCGGATGGTGTAGCTCCAAAGGCAAACGATTTGTCCATCAATGGTACCCATACAGTTGGCGGAACATTGACAGGTCATTATACATTTGGGGATGCAGATGGTGATGAGGAAGGAGTAAGTACCTACCAGTGGTATCGTGCAGATGCTGATGATGTGAAGGGTGAAAATAAAACAGTTATAAAGGGCGCGACAGATCAAGCCTATACATTAACCACAAAAGATGAAGGCAAATATATTTGGTTTGAAGTCACTCCGGTTTCTAAAACAGGGACAAATAAAACAGGTGAGGCTGCAAGTGTTGCATCTAGTAAAACAATTGATGCGGCAAATGGTAGTGCGCCAACAGCCAAAAACATCCAGGTGACAGGCATACCTACTGTTGGAAAAACATTAAAAGCAACATATGAATATGTGGATGCCGATGGAGACAAAGAAGCAGGATCTGTTTTCCAATGGTACCGTGGGGAAGAAGCTATTCCTGGCGCGAATGATTTGGAATACACACTGACACGTGCTGACGAAGGTAAACAAATCCGTTTCAGTGTGACACCAAAAACGGCAACCGGTGACGTCAAAGAAGGGACAGAGACTTTTTCCGCAAATACAAATGCTGTTTCTCCAAAAGCAGGAGATGCACCAGTTGCGGATAAATTAGTAATGGAAGGCGCACTTCAAGTTGGGGCAACAGTGACAGGATACTATGAATTTTCAGATGCAGATGATGATGAGGAAGGCAACAGTATTTATCAATGGTACCGGGCGGAGGATGCAAATGACAAAAATCCGGAACACATCCAAGGTGCAAATGAAAAAAGTTATACCTTAACGGCTGATGATGAAGGAAAATATCTTATATTTAAAGTGACACCGGTAGCTAAAACAGGGACACCTAAAGAGGGAGAAACACAGCATGTATATTCAAATGGCGCTGTTGCTGCAGCGAAGAGCAGTGCACCAGTAGCACAGGATGTTACCATTGAAGGTGCAGGCAGTCCGGTGGTCGGAAATGAGCTAAAAGGCCAATACAAGTACCTTGATGCAGATGGCGATAAGGAATCGGGAACAACCTTCCAGTGGTACCGTGATGGTAAACCTATTGAAGGAGCGACCAAACAGACATATACGTTAACAAATAAAGATGAAGGCAAAGTCATTACCTTTAAAGTAACGCCAAAAGCGGCAACAGGTGATGTGACAGTTGGTAAAACGGTTGAAGCTTTTACGTCAGAAGTTCAAGCAGCGGAGGGATCAGCACCGACAGTAAGTAACGTGAGTATCACAGGTGCATTATCTGTTGGGCAAGCGCTAACAGGGACTTACATCTACAATGATGCAGATGATGATCTTGAGGGAGTCAGTATATATCAATGGTATCGTGATGGATCCCCGATTACAGGCGCCAATGCTAAAACGTATAAATTAACAGAAGCGGATAAAGGACACACTATCTCTTTTGAAGTGACACCAGTAGCTAAGACAGGTTCACCAAAAGAAGGTCAGCCAGTAAAAGTGAAGTCAAGCAGTACCGTTAAAGAAGTCGGCATAGCTTTAGACCATTATATCGTATCCGAAGCCACAGCTAATGATGGCAGTATTTCTGATACATTAGAGATCACGATCACGGGAGGTACTTTTAAAGAAGATGTGGTAGAAGGAGTAGAAGTTAATCATTTGCCTGATGGACTACGGAAGCATGTTACGCGTGATAGCGATACGACGTTAACAATTTCTTTTTCCGGTCAGGCTAAACATCACTCAGACAATGATGATGTACATGATGCCAGTATTACGATCAGCAAAGAATATGTAAATAATGCTTCAGAAAACATTAGATCAGGGAATTTTACATTTGATTTTGCGGGTCCGGATAAGACTGCACCGGAACTAGTAGTGTCGGAAATTACGCCTGGTGATAAAGCCGGCGAACTTGATTTACTTGTCGGATTGAACGAACCAGGTAAAGTTTATTATGTAGTACAGCCAGCAGGAGAAAGCGCACCAAGCGTGGAACAAGTAAAAGCTGGTGAAAATAGCAAGGATGAGGAAGCGGTTGGCGCCGGGACTATCGATTATGTGGATGTAAATGATAATCAATTTAGAACAATTACAGGTCTGAATCCTGGAAAAGGTTACGATTTCTATTTTGTAACAGAAGACGTACATGATAACACCTCTTCCATCGTGGCAAAAACCAATATCACCGCGACAATCGAAGTGGATAAGACGGAACTGCAATCGGCCATTGATGAGGCTCAAGAAAAAGTTGAAGCGGCAGAACCAGGTGCGGCTGATGGCAATTATCCAGAAGAGGCTATTACAGCTTTGGAAGATGCGATTGCTGCAGCACGGGCTGTAGCTGACGATAAAGATGCTACAGAGGAAGAAGTTGAAAAAGCTATCGATCGGCTAAATACCGCGGTAGATAAATTTAATGCCTCTAAAGTTGTGGTTGTGAAGGACGCATTAGGTACAGCCATTACCCTTGCAAGTGTGCTTAATGAAAAGAATTATACGAAAGATAGTTGGGGCAATTTGGTAAGTGCGCTGGATGAGGCAGATCGTGTAAATAATGATAGCAATGTATCTCAAGAGGATGTAAACGAGGCGTATGCAGCGTTAAATGATGCTATTCAAAATTTGGAGAATGAAACACCTCCTACAATAGATAAAGTGGATCTTATTTTGGCTATCTCCAATGCACAAGCCGCAGTAGATGGGGCGACAATAGGAAATGTGCATGGTGACTATCCAAAATCAGCAGTTACTGCATTAAAGGAAGCAATTGGCAAAGCACGTGCTACATTTAATAAGAATGATGTAACACAAGATGAGGTTGACAAAGCGGTAGCAGACTTGCAAACAGCAATGGATGTATTTAATGCAGCCAAAGTAGTAGTGGATAAAACAGCATTAGGTATTACCATTGATCAAGCGGAGCCCCTAGAAAAGGATGATTATGAAGCAGACGGATGGGAAGTTTTACAACAGGCGTTAACAAAAGCGAAAGATGTAGAATCCGAGCCAGCGGTAACACAGGCTCAAATTGATCTGGCTCGCGCTAATTTGCGTGCTGCTATTCGAAATCTGAAACCATCTGAGGATATCAATAAAATATATTTGGGAATCGCTATAGATTCAGCTGAAAAGAAATACGATGAAGCTGAAACAGGTGATACGGATGGGAAATATCCGGAAGCGGCCAAAGAAAATTTGAATGATGCGATACAAGTTGCAGAAGCAGTTTTTGAAGATCCTTCATCCCAATTAGATGTTGACCTTGCCATTACAACATTGGAAAAAGCAGTAGAAAAATTTGAAGCGCAGGTCGTGAAAGTTGATCGAACAGGTTTGGGTACTGCAATTGCTTATGCAAAACAATTAGATGAAAGTAAATACGAGATAGACAGCTGGAAAGCACTACAAACCGCACTAGCAGATGCGATGGATTTGGTAGATTCGGCTGATGCGTCACAGGCTGATTTGGATGAGGCACAACATAATTTGAATGCCGCAATCAACGACTTAGTGCTAGATGACACACCGGCAGTTAACAAACTTGATTTGTCATATAGCATTTTCGCTGCTAAAGATAAGGCGAAAAATGCTGTAGCTGGTAACGAGGAAGGCAACTACCCGCAATCAGCCATTGATGAGTTAAATGATGCGATAAAAACGGCTGAAGATGTGGTTAATAAGGAAGATTCCACGCAATTAGATGTTAATTTGGCAAAACGGACACTCGAAAAAGCAGTGGAAAATTTTTATGGGCAAGTCGTAACAGTAGATAGAACAGCACTAGGAAATACAATTGATCTTGGAAGGTCGCTCATACAATCAAATTACACATCTGAAACTTGGTCAGCATTGCAAACAGCGTTAATTGACGCTGAAAATGTGGAGACGAAAGCTGCTGTGACGCAGGAGGAAGTAGATGGCGCACATGCAACATTAAGTGATGCTATTAGAGGTCTAAAGTTAGCTGATACAGAAAATGTCAGTACCACAGATCTATTGCTAACCATTTATAAGGCTCAAGACAAATTGGACCGCGCCACGATTGGGGCTGCAAATGGCAACTACCCTAAAGAAGCTGTAGAAGCATTGCAAACAGCTGTTGATAATGCTAAAGCAGCAGCGAATAATTCTGAAGCCAAACAGTCAGTTGTTGACGATGCTGAGAAAGAATTGAGTGAAGCTATTGCGGCTTTTGATAAGCAAGTCGTGAAAGTGGATAAAACAGGATTGCAAACCGCACTAGCATTTGCAAACACGCTTGATAAGGCAAATTATACAGAAGGTACTTGGGCTGCTTTGTCAACTGCTTTATCAGAAGCCAATGAAGTTGATAGTAATAAAGGTGCGAGCCAAAAAGAGGTTAACACTGTACTTTCCAATTTGAATGAAGCTATTAAAGGTTTGGAATTAAAAGAAACGGAAAAAGCAAATACCGTTGATCTATTGCTTGTTATTTACAAAGCGCAGGACAAATTGGACCGTGCCACGATTGGGGAAGCAGATGGCAACTATTCAGAAAAAGCAGTAAAGGTCTTGGAAAAAGCAATTACCGATGCCAAAGCTGTAGTGACTGATTCCGATGTAGACCAAGATACCATTAATGATGCTGAGAAAACTTTGAAGGATGCTATTGCGGCCTTTGAAAAGGAAGTAGTCAAAGTAGATAAAACCGGATTACAATCTGTATTAGCTTTCACCAGCACCTTAACGGAAGATAATTATACGTCTGAAAGCTGGAAAGCATTGCAGGAAAAAGTGTCTACAGCCAAATCCGTAAATAATGATACAAAAGCGGCACAATCACAAGTCAGCGAAGCAACTGCAGCATTGAATACTGCAATAGAAGGTTTGGAAAGGGCGGATAAAGTAAACACTGGAAAACTTTTGCACACAATTTATAACGCGCAAAATAAAGTGGATCATGCAATGCCAGATAAGGACTATCCAGCTGATGCAATAGATGTCTTAAAAGCGGCTATTGAAGAGGCGCAGGATGTAGCAGGAAATTCAAGTGCCACGCAAGATGAAGTGGATCATGCATTCACAGCATTAAACAATGCAATAGAAACGTTTGAAAATGCAAAAATTGTAGACGAAGGTGAAGCACCAGAAGTAGATACAAAAAATGTTACTAATACAGAGTTGGGATTAACAGCAGAAACTGTAACCACAAGTGATAACGCTGTAGCGGAAGTAGATAAGACAGCGGAGGGTGTAACTATCACTGCGGTAGGAGCAGGCGATGTAACGATAACTGTAAAAGATAGTAAAGGTAATGAAGCAACAATTAGCGTTACAGTTGCAGATGATCTAAGTATTACAAAAGCGGATGTTACCCCTTATGAAGATGAAGACCAAGCACCAACCATCGCGGGTGTTAGTAATAATACTATTGGGCTATCCAAAGTCGATAGTTGGGATCCTTTATCAGGGATAACAGTTAGTGATGATGTAGATGATCTTACTACAAGTGATATCAATGTATCCTACTTGAATGTCTCAACAAATGAAGCAATGAGTCTAGACGAAGCGAAGGTCTATTTAAAAGCAGCTGCTGGAAATCAAGTAAAAGTAATGTATAACCTGGCAGATAAAAAAGGTCATCCAGCATCAGCAAATGCAATATTTACATCTAAAGATGATGTGAATACCATCTCGTTGACATCTGCATCTGTGGGATATTTACCGCAATATAATAAACTTGAGATAAAAGGAATAACTGGATATGAAGGGGGTTCAACATTTGATTTCACTAAAATTACGTATACTAATGGGCAAGGTCCTGTTGCGTTAAGTGGAGGTACTTATACAGTGGCAAATGGTGAAGAGCCGGATGGTCCACAGCAGTATCTTATTGAAAAGGAAACAGACGGCACATACACATTACATTTACAGGTAAGTGATGCAGATGCCAATTCTATTGAATATGCAGAAGATTATAATCCAGGTGGAGATATTTTTGAAGATACTATTACTCTAGCAGATGGATGGAATACGGATGAAAATGGTAATCAGGCAGTTAAAGTAGTTAATATAAGTACATCAGTGCAGCCGTAGAAGAGGGTTTGGTATCTAGGCGGGACGAGGGAACGGATTTCCTCGTCCCGCCGTTTTTTTGGGTGGGTGCCTGTCACTCCCCGAATTTTGTCGAATGCACGGGTCATGGGAACCCTGGGACATGGGGACAGGTCCCTTGTCCCGGTCAAAAACCCCGTATTATCAAGCAAACCCAACCGGGACAACAAACCTGTCCCCATGTCCCGCACACAGTTCTTTTTACCTAATTTTTAACTTAAAGGTTTTCTTCTTTTTTTGTGTAAAATGGCACAAAATACCCTGCAAAATAAGCTTATATTCAAGTATGCTTAAATTACTAGAAAAATACCTAAATTAAGAATCTAAATTGAGCAGAATGGATTAGTCGAGTGGGGTGATAACATGAGCGCAGTGG
This sequence comes from Virgibacillus sp. FSP13, assembly GCF_054048505.1. Taxonomy (NCBI): domain Bacteria; kingdom Bacillati; phylum Bacillota; class Bacilli; order Caryophanales; family Bacillaceae; genus Virgibacillus; species Virgibacillus sp. FSP13. The sequence goes on from NZ_JBSVKG010000001.1 coordinate 245,647, forward strand.
GTGCACAGCTTGCGGCTATTCAGAGTCTTATAAGTGCATATCGTATACAGTTAAGAGAGAAGCAGGAAGAATTAAGACGTTTAGAAAAGGCCTTGTCCGAGTTGGGAATGAATAAGAGCGACTTTATTGAATCGAAAGGAATATGTCTGAAGCCTGAGTTTACGGCTAAAACTTTTCATGGTGAAAATGCCAGTGACTTAGATGAGTTTAGAGAAGATGGTTTGCAGGCAAGCTTTGTTGCGATCCCAAATGAACAAATTAGTGCTGCAGAGGGGAAAATAAGTGATCAGATTGCAATAGTGGAACAGGAAATAGCAAGCCTGGAAAGCACTATTTCGTCACTTGAAGCGCGGCTAGCGGCATTATCAGCAGCATTGTAATTGGAGGTGAAAATCAATTATGAGTAATGAAATTAAGCTTCAGCCCGATAAGATCGATAAGGGCATCGCTGATTTACGTTCATCCGCAGAGGCGCTGAAGACTACTTTTGCAAAAGAAATCGACGGGGAAAACGAACTTGATATGGTTACCACATTCAATGAAATTAAAAAAGATTATGATGAGCTGCTCAGTCAGTTTAAAGCGCTGTTTCTGAATAATGTTCAAGCAGCGGATGAAGCAGTTGATGATTTTCTGGAGAAGGAAAAACAGGTGGCAGAAGCAATCGAGATGACCGATTAGTCTTATGTGTTTTATATATAAGACCACTATGCATTTATAGATATTGCGCATGGATTAGGAGGTACTTGCATTGAAAGTTTTAGAGGTTAGTAGCTTGGAGACTGGGATCGATAATGCTGTTTGGGACATTGATACCTTTTACGATCAAATTAGTGCGATGCAGCGGGGAGTACGTGATTTTTATGGACTGGAAGAAGCTCTGAAAGGGAAGGGCGGAGAGGCGATCCGCTCTTATTTCAATGAGGTTCACCAGCCCTTTTTAATTTATTTATATCAATCGATGGTCGATTACCAAAATATATTGACAGAGATGAAAGATGCGATTGATTCGTTCGAGTCGAATTCAAATGGTTTTGTCAAACAGCAGTTTCTGGAACAGGATGTGGAAGAAGGATTTAACAAGGTAAAAAAGAAGACAATTACATTAACGGACGATGCGAATAGTATCATTGATAGTGTGCGGGATTTGGTTGCGATTAAGAGCATTGATGATTCGGAGGTTCTTAATAATGTTCAGGATGGGAAGAAGAAGGCGGAGAAAGTTGTGGAGAGATTAAATGCCCTTGATGAATCCCAAGTTAAAGCATTGCAGTCAGTTAAAGAAGATTTAAATACGATGAAAAATTATATTTCAGATATTGAGTCTAAGTTTAAGGGTGGAGATTTGTCAGTAGGAAATTTTGACATGGAAGCTGTGAAGGGTATAGGGTCCTATAATAAAATACAGGAAGTTTTTGGTCCTATAAATGATGTAACTGACTTCAATTTTCAAAAACGGAATAATGATGTCGCTGAGGTAATTTCCGCTTATGAGTCGATGTTTCCACAAAGTTTTGCCTTAACAAGATACAATGTAATAGATAATATGATTGCAATAAATAGAAATAAAAATAATTACAATGATATCACAAAAGGAGAGGTTGTTCTTGAGGGTAACAGTAATGGTCAACATGAAATTACTAAAGGAGTAGAGGCTGATTTAGACAGCCTAGGAATAACATATAATACTGTTAGATTTGATAAAAATGAAATAGAAATAAACTATGCAGTAGAAGATGGCAAATTTATAATATTCAAGGATAATCCGGATCTTTACTACTATACACAGAGTGCGGAACATGGAAAGTTTAATTACTATGTTGCTGGTGCAACAAAGGCCTATGGGCAGGTATACAGTGCATATATCTTAAAAAAAGGTTCGGATAAGATACCGGGTTTTAATAAAATTACCAGTATGTTAGATCCTAAATTGTTGGACTTCGGAAAGTATGGTGGGTCATGGATGATTAAGGATAATATTCCTTACGTAAAGGATATACTTGGTGCGGAAATCCCTAAGGCAGGAAGTAAGGAAGTTATTTTGTATATTAGTAAGGACGGAGAAAATTGGGATAAAGGTGTAAGGTTTGTTGTGAAAAAGGGTGAGGATCCCGATACTAGCAAGTTCACTCCAAACACTTGGTAAAAATTCCATTCCCCCTTGATTAAGAGTACGTCCTGTTGAATTGTGTTATAACGGATGAATTTATTTTCAATTCTTCATTAAACTAGGGACTGGTTTAAATACATTGGATTAAATTGATGATTAAATTGATCACTTTCCGCTTAGATTTTGCGAGAGGGGCATATAAAATGAAAAAATGGGAAGGGAAATATCGTATAATTACACTTTTAATCTTTCTTTTATTCTTATTGTTATTTCAAAAATTTGTATGGAATGAATATATTGTAAATCCAACAGCTTCGGATGCGTTAGAAAAGGGGGAAGGTAAGCAAGGATTTCTTACGGAGATTGATAAGAAGCAATCACTCGGTATTTTAGAGACAGAGGATGGTTACCATGCCTATGCCTTATCGCAAGGTTTTTGGGGCTGGTCGATTACAGGTGGTGTATATATACAAAACGCATCGAGTAAAGAAAATTTTGTTACTAAAAAAGAAACATTTGAATTCAAAGATAATAAAGAAGCAGACGTTATTTTAATTACTACCAAGGATGACAGCATTTCGTACTTTTTGGCCTTTGACGAGAATGGAAATGAAATCCACTTCGACACTACTAGGGACGAGGGTAAAGAGTTACATTATGCATACAGCGAATCTCCTTTATCAGGTAAAATCACCTTTGAGGCTTACTCGTCTGATGATGAATTGTTATATCGAAAGTAAAATCTAATATTCTAATAGAATGGATTGAGGAAAAATATTGCCTGGGCACTTTAAAACATCTAGTGAGAATATACATAATATGCTATCCGCTGGTACTGAATCTACTACAGGAATACACGGATTGAGTTCATTTATTTTGGCTGCCACCACGGCAATGCAGACTGCCTACTGTAATGTCAAATATGCACAGTCTATATAGCTTCAAAGTATCCATGGATGGAGGGAAATCGTGTTATTTAGAACGGAAAAAGAAAAAAGAGTGCTGTCAGATGCATAGTAAATAATACGTGCCAGGCACCTGAACTATTCTGAATTGTTTGGGTTCATGGCACGTACTCACGTACTCACGTGAGGGACCGTTCTCTAATAAATACATACCAAACTCGTGGTAAACTTAATTTTGCCTCGGTGCTTAGGCAAATAGGAAGGGAATCTATTTAAATTATATTAATTAAGTTCCTTAAATCCTGGTTAATGTACATAGGGGGATTATGATCGCATAAAAAAATCTGTAGATAAAAGACACATAGCTATGATTTCTTTTTTCCTTCTCGCCTTAACTGTTATTTCAACAATTTGTATGGGATAAATACATCGTTAATCCAACAGATTCGGCTGCGTTAGAGAAAAAAGAAGGTGAAAAAAGCTTTATGACGGAGATTGACAGAAAGCACTCATTCGGTATTTTAAGGCTGGAAGACGGTTTTCGGGCAACTGCCATATCGGAAGGATTTTGGGGATGGTCTGTAACCGATGACGTTTTTATATCAACTAAATCAGTGGAGGAGCCGTTTATCACTAAAAGAGAAACAATCCAATATAAAGATAATAAGAAATTAGATGTCATTTTAATTACTGTAAATGATAAGGAAATCGCTGACATTGATGCTTATGACAAAAATATGGAGAAGATTCATTTTGGAAAGATTCCTTATAACGACACATATTTATATTATGCATACAGCGAAAAACGATTTTCAAATAATATAACGATTAAAGCATATTCAGTAGATAAAACGTTGTTATATAATTGGAAATGAAGTCAAAGAAACATTTAGCAATGTAGTGGAGAGCACTGGTGAGGCTATTAAAAGTGGATTGGACTTTATTAATCCAATGAACTGGGGACGGTGATTATTTAATGGATTGTGAAGTTCAGTACCTAAATAAAAATATGAGGTTAAGATATAAGCTTCTGATTATAAACGGAGAAAACTACATTATTGACGTAGATAAACCATTTTGGATATATTTATTTCCTTTTGCTTACTGGTTTCTTCCAAATACCGTCTTTAGAATTGATGATGAAAAAACCTTGGAGCAAATAAAAGTCCCCAAAGTTAAGCAGATAAAAACTAGTTATTTTAGTGCATTAGGGACGGGGATTTCACTAATCCTAGCAAATTTATTAACTCCTTTGATGGACTTTTTTAATATCGAAACATCAACAATTTTAAATTGCTTAATTCTTTTCTTTTTTACAGTATTGGTTATTCTGTTTCGTTTCTTTTTAAGTAAGATAAACGGAAAAAACTTATATAAAATTGTCAACACGGATCAACTACAAATCGATAAATTATGGATTAGACCTAAATCTATTAAATATTTTTTTCAATATCTAATAGGATATTTATCTTTTTTAATATTTGCTGTTTTAACTATTTGGATGTTTATTGATCACGGTAATGTGATGATGCTGTTGTTTTCAATGTTTCTTTTGTTTTGCTTATTGTTAGCTAATATCCTAACAATGGTACCGGGAACTACTAAAGTAAAATTTAAGAAAAAGCAACATGTTGTCTAGTTTGGGTTTCAAAGGTTATAAAGTGGATAGGGAGTAATTGGAGAAATGTGTTCTAGGATATAAACTAATCTAAATTTTCTTTAGAAATATAGGGGGAATAGCAAAATGTTATCTATAGGTTCAATTATCTATTTAAAAGAAGGAACAAATAAATTAATGATTCTAAACAGGGGACCTATTATTGAAATGGATGGCGAAAAAACGATGTTTGATTATTCAGGATGTTTATATCCTTTAGGTCTGGTACCTGAAAATGTTTTATATTTTAATGATGAAAATATCGATGAGGTTGTTTTTGAGGGATTTAAAGATTCAGAGGAAGAGCGTTTTCGGAAGTTGTATAGCGAATGGAAAGAGGAAAATGAAGAAAATTTTAAAAGAGGGACAGTGACAGAACCGCTTAAGTAAAAAGAGAAAATTAAAATGGTATTATGCGTGTCTCATCTGATCATATGTTAGGGTGAACTTAAATGAAAAAAAGTTGTTACTTATTCTTTTTATCATTCTGCTTACCGGTTGTAGCAAAGACGTGACTGAAGATTACTTAATCGGCGGTCATTGGGTTGGAACGGCAGGGTATGAGGATGGGGAAAGTGGAGGGGAGCCATATTGTACCCCTTTCGATGAAGGCATGGATTTCAAGGATGAAGATACTGTTTATGTCGACGCCTATGAAAGGGATTTTGAATACAAACTTGAGGATAACGATTATGGGTTTGTAATCGAATTTTACGATCCAGATAAGTCTTTACTTAGTTATTATCTTACAAAAGTTAGTGATGATGAAATGGGATTTATCGGAATAGGTGATTTTCAAGACGGAGAGTCATGTTATTTGGAAAGGAAATAAAAGCTAAGTGAAGGTCATTCGTGCCAGGCACCTTAACTATTCTGAATTGTTTGGGTGCCTGGCACGTGCCCACTGGCAGCCCGCTACCATGCCAAATTATAACCTATAAATCTTAATACCATTACTTCCCTTATGAAATTCAATCATTAACTTAGTAGAAAGTAAGATTTTTAGTGATGGCTTATAAAAGGAGAGTTAAACTATTGAAAAAATTTTTCATAATTTTTCCTATCCTTTTTATGCTTATAGGATGCAGCCAAAAAGTAACGGAAGAAGATTTAATCGGTGGCAACTGGACTGCTACAGCGGGATATGAAGATGAGGAAATAGGTGGGGAACCAAATTGTTATCCATTTGAGGAAGGCATTGAATTCAAGGATGAAGTCACTGCCTATAATGAAACGTATGAAAGAGATTTTGAATATGACATTAGAGATAAAGGCTCCAAAATAACATTTCTTGATAAAAGCAGATCATACAGTTATCAAATAAAAAAGATAAGTCAAGATGAAATAGTTTTAGAGGGGTTAAACTTTCAAGAAGGTCGGGCGTGTACCCTTGAGCGCAAATAAATTACATAATACTTGGGGACTGACTTCTTGATCCTGCGTTCCGTGACCTTCCTTGTTTTTATAGGATATAAAGGATGAAGAAAAGGACTTCCTGACAGCTTTAGTTTTAGGATCGAATAAAATAATGCGTGCCGGATACCTGAGCTATTCCGAATTATTTGAGTGCCAGGCACGTAGAAGATTGCTGAAAGGTTAGATTGGATAATGAAAAATAGCAATAAAAAAAAGAATATGATGATTGTCATTACTTTATTTATTATATTTATTATTTAAACATTTTGTATGGAATGTTTATATTGTTAATCCTACTGCTTGGGATACATTGGAAGACAAGGACGGGCAAACGGTTATTAAAAGATTTATTGATAAACAAAAAGGATATGCTGTTTTACATACAAACAATAGCTTTCATATGTATGCCTTTTAAAGGGGTTTTGGGGATGGTCGATAACCGATGAAGCATATATAACGGATGAATTAAACGAAAAGCCTTTCGTTGCCAAAAAAGTGACATTTCAAATTAAAGGAGAAGAAGGGCTAGACATTATTTTAATTATTTCACAAGATGAAGATATTGATCATTTTATTGTACATGATGAAAATAATCAAAAGGTTCATTTTAATAAAACTATAATAAATGAAAATGATGATTCTAATTATTACAGACTGTACTTTAATTATAGTGAAAAACCGTTAAAGGGCAAAATCATCTATGAAGCTTATTCATCCGATAATGAATTATTGTATCGGGAATGAAATTAGAATTCTAATGAATATTGTAACATAACGGCGATCTATCATGTGGAAGTATGTTGCAACATATGCTTCTTTCATTTGTATACGGTTCGGTAGAGATGAAGTGGATGGTGACCTCATAGGCTGTTGGCTGCCAAATTCGCAGGGGAAATCAACCATTTAGTGGTTCTTAAGTCAATAATATCCAAAGCATATTTAAAACCATGAATGATAGCAAAGATTGGTATTTTAATTATAGTGAAAAACCTTTAAAAGGAAAAATCACTTATGAGGCTTACTCATCTGATGATGAATTGTTGTATCGTAAGTAAAATAAAAATCTTGATGACCGTGAAACTTCGCAACTTGAACAAACGAAAGAAGATTTGCGGACAATGAAAAAATATATATCGGAAATTGAGGCCAAATTTAAGGGCGGCGATTTATCGGTTGCAAATTATCTGGGGTGCCTGTCACTCCCCGAATTTTGTCGAATGAAAAACATTCCATTGACGGTCAATTTTTGAAATGTTATATTATTAATATAATTACCTGTAAGCGCTCGCATGAAACAAGCTACTGCAAGTTTCCCTTGTTGGTCCCTTGTATCGTCTGTAGTGTGTTGAAGGAGATTGTATAATTGTATAATCAGATTACCATCTATGTAATTGGGGATGCGAAGGCACCACAGAATAATCCGATTACAAAAAAGTATAGCCAATTTTTCTTGGCGTTGGTGATTAATGTTACCAATGATGAAATTGTTGATAGTGAATGTTCCTCGACCATCCAATTGACGAATCAGTTTGTGCGTTCCTTATTTATCGGGCGTTCTGTATATGATGGTAATATTGAGGAGAATGTTCGCAAACGGTATCAGGGTTCTTCGCAAAAAGCGCTTATTGTTGCATTCCATGATGCCAAAAATAAATATGAGCAAGCAAAAGCTGCTTTGACTACATAAACCTAGTCAGAATCCAGCCTAACAATCATTTGTTGGGCTGGATTTTTTCATTCATCAAAGGGGGAAGAAAATGATTACAGATGGCTTTTTGTATATCGCTATCCTGGTGGCGCTGGCTGCTTTGATGGTGGGAGTTGAAAATAAATTTAACTCTAATCGTTTCTTTAAATTTATTCCGGGGATTGTGCTTATTTATATTGGGGCAGCATTCCTACAGACAATTGGTTTGTTTGATAATGATGCTACGGAGGCTGCGTATACCAATGTGAAAGGTGCACTGCTTCCGGCGATGCTGATGATCATGCTGCTGAAATGTGATATTCGCAGTATTATCAAGCTTGGACCGCGGATGCTGGGCGGTTATCTTGTAGCAGTGGTCAGTATTATGTTTGGTTTTGTTATTGTTTATGCAATTTTTCAATCGTTTTATGTGGAAGATACATGGCGTGCTTTCGGTGCGCTTGCAGGAAGCTGGACTGGTGGCTCAGCGAATATGGTTGCGTTGCAGGATATTCTTAAAGTTCCGGAAAATATTTTTGGCTATGTTCTAATGATGGATACAATTAATTATGCAGTATGGGTAATGTTCATGTTCTGGCTAGTTCCGTTTGCAGGTGCATTTAATCGCTGGACAAAGGCGGATACGGCTTTAATGGAAAATGGACTGGAAGAAAGTGCAGCAACACAGCAAATTGATCAAAGACCTGAGTTTAAGCATATTATGTATCTTCTTGGAATTGGGTTACTCGTTTCTGCGCTTGCTACATTTGCCGGCGACCATTTGCCAGCATTGGGAGACGTGTTCAGTTCAACAACTTGGACCATTTTAATCGCTTCTGTTGTAGGCTTAATTCTTGGTCAGACACCGGTTTCCCGTATTCCTGGTGCACTCGATGTTTCCAATGTGATGTTGTATATTATCGTGGCATTAATTGCTTCTCAATCGGATTTTTCACAGATTGCCCAGGCTCCGATTTATCTCGTTTCTGGCTTTCTGATTATGCTGTTTCATTTGGTTATCATGCTGCTGCTGGCGAAGTTATTTAAATATGATTTATTCACACTCGGCATCGCCAGTCTTGCCAATATTGGCGGCATGGCATCAGCACCAATGCTTGCGGCTGCATATAGTCGGACCTTGATTCCAGTTGGTGTCATCATGGCATTAATCGGCTCGTTCCTCGGAACCTATTTCGGCATGCTAGTCGGAAAAATTCTTGGAATTATGTAAGGCGGAAATTGATATTTTTGAATAGGAGGGGGAATTTGGATGCTTATTAAGGATTTACAAGTGGAACACCGCGGAATACCACTGCACACACCGTTCAAAACAGCGTTAAGGACGGCAACTGAAATCGAGAGCATCGAGGTGAAGGTGGAACTGGAAGGGGGAATTACCGGCAAGGGTGCTGCGGCGCCGACATGGGTAATTACTGGCGATTCAACCGAAAGCATTCAGGCTGCTTTACTGGGACCGATCAAGCAGGCTTTGATCGAACAAGATATCTATCATTTCCAAGCATTGCTAGATGCAATTCAAACATGCTGTATTGGGAATACAAGTGCGAAGGCCACAGCAGATATGGCACTTTACGATGCGTACAGTAAACTGCTACAAGTACCGTTATACCAATTTCTAGGAGATAAAAAACAACTGAAAACTTCGATGACGGTTGGCGTGGACACACCGGAAAAAATGGTAGCTGACGCAGAAAAATGCGTGGCAGAAGGGTTTAGCAGCTTGAAAATTAAAGTTGGCGCTCAGCCTGAATTGGATATTGCCCGGATTTCTGCAATTCGAAGGGCGGTACCGGCAGATGTAATGCTCCGACTTGATGCAAATCAGGGTTGGAAGCCAAAACAGGCTGTCCAGCTGATTAAGCAATTGGAGGCCATGAATGCGGGTATTGAATTTATTGAACAGCCTGTAGCTGCCCGGGATTTGGATGGATTGAAATTTGTGACAGACCATGTAGGCATACCGATCATGGCGGATGAAAGTTTATTTTCTCCAAAAGATGCGCTTCAGTTGGTGAGCGGCCAGTATGTGGATCTGTTGAATATTAAATTGATGAAAAGCGGAGGAATTGCTAACGCATGGAAGATTGCTAGTTTGGCCGAAATTGGCGGAGTAGCTTGTATGATCGGCAGCATGATGGAGCCAGCTCATTCAGTCGCAGCAGCCGCCCACTTTGCTGCCGCCCATCCGAACGTTATCTACTTTGACCTCGATGCACCGTTGTGGCTGACGGAAACACCGAAAGCGATGACGTATGAAGGGGAACAGCTTTATTTGTCTGGGGATCCTGGAATTGGGTGATGGTGCCTGTCACTCCCCGAATTTTGTCGAAACAAACGTCGGCTATCAGATACGATAGCCGGCGTTTTTTCTACTGTTGTTTCTTATATTTTTATTGCTCAGAAGGCATCGATACATACACTAACCCTCAGACAGCAATTCTAAAGTATATGTTATTCCTCCAGTTTAAACTCCCAATCCTGCTCTGGATAAAGTGGCATTCTCATAGCGCGGTAGGCCTGTTTTCCGCTAAATTCGGTGAAATCTGATACAGTTATTTCAAAAACAACATTTGAACCGGACAAAGGGACAGGTTCCTTGTCCCGAGCGCCACGCCATACTCCGCGTCATAATCACCTGGAAACCTAACCTGTCCCCACATCCCATTAAGAGAACTGTGGAATGTGTGTTTTTTAATTCATTTTGTCCTCCTATCTTTAATCTTTAAAGGACAACCGGCTATTTGTTGCTTATTATTTCAAATATGGCTGCTCAATTTTGGTTGTTATAACGTGAGTGATTTATATCTACACAGTCTAGTGATCTGAAACTATTTAATTAATCAGAATTATATAGTATGATAGTACTACTATCGGTCTTACTTCAGTATTTTTAGGGAATTGACCTGATCTTTGCAAGAAAGCAATGATTAACCTTTTAATAGTGTGGGGTGCTAAATGGGAAATTATTCGAACTTGAGTTTAGAGAAGTCCGTAAACCTCTTAGAAATTAATAAATTACTTACACAATCCTTAAAACTGGAAGAAGTACTACAAAACGTTATCATATCAGCTAGTAAGTTAATTAGTGTTTCGGATACATTCATTATATATTTATATGATGAAAACACCCACAAGCTTCGTTTTGCAGAAGGAAAAGGGATATATAAGGATACGTTACAACAAATTGCATTTTCTCCAGGCGAGTCAATAGCAGGGCTAGTATTTAAAAATAAAAAACCTAAGCTGTTTAAATCAGAGGAAGAAATAGATGCTTGTATGAGCAACATGTCTGCGGTAAATTATCATCATTACTATAACGGGGTTTATCGGCGGAAGATTAAAAGCACTATTTGTGTTCCCATCCTTAATAAAGATCGATGCCTAGGTGTTATAGTAGTAAATAACTTTAAACAAGATGGGATTTTTACTGAATCAGATATGCAAGTAATTAAGGCGGTTGCTGATCAGAGCGCTATTGCGATTGATAATTCAAATGTATACTACAGCCTTAAAGAAAAGAACGATTTGCTATTGCAATCAACTACAATACATAAAAAATTTTATAAGCTAATTATTGAGGGAGGAGGTATTGATAAAATACTTTCCTTATTGGAATCCATTATTAATACCAAAGTTTCTTACCAATTAACATCCTTTTACACGAAAGGAGATGCAGTCTTTCCGATCGTTCGCAGGAATGAAGTATTGGGTTTATTAGAGCTTGAAAAAGCGTTTCAATCATACACAGAAATGGAACAAATAGCTATTGAACATGCCAGTTCAACTATTGCATTAGAATTGATTAAAGACAACGCTTTGTTCGAGAAAGAGTTATATTTCCGCCGCGAAGTATTTAATCAGTTGTTAGAGGGATTATCAATGGACGACCTTCATCGTGTTTTAGATTATATCAATTGGGAACGGAAATGGAATATGCAGTGCATTATAGTAGAGGGTAAACAGGAACCTTTATGGGATCAGGTTAAGCTAATCGACAAAGAATGGTTTGTTCGATCAATTGAGGATATTTCCAAAAGTATTTGCGGCCGAAGTTTCGTCTTTACGAGTGCGTTTCAATTAATAATAGTAGTACCTAAAATAGGGGAAGATTTTATTGATCAAATTATAAGTAGTATTGAATTAAAATGGGGTGCTAGAAAAGGATTAATATTTGGTATTGGGAGAGAAACTACTATTCGGGAACTATCAACCTCGTACAATGAGGCCATTAGTTCAATTAGATACGCAAAATCCAATAAGGATATAAATGTAGTTGAATATGCCAAATTAGGAATTGAGAGAGTACTTCATGAAGTGGAACCAACAACAATTGAGATGTTCATAAGTGATAAACTTAGTGGATTACTTAAAATGGATTATCATTTTATAGAAACATTACGAACGCTTATTAAACATAATAAAAATCATAAGAAAACAGCTAAAGCTCTTCACATCCATGCAAACACTCTATATTATCGTTTGAAGAAAATTGAAGAAGTCCTCAATATAAGTCTAAATGATGAAAAAGAATGGTTAGATTTAGTGATAGCTATCCGTCTATTTGTTGCAAGTAACAAAGAATAATAATAAACTTTGTTGCTGACCACATTTAATTATATAAGTCAGAGTATTATAATTACTCCAACAAGGTTAAGGGGGAATATTGATGACCGCGACTTATCATAATTATATAAATGGAGAATGGGTACCATCTCACACCGGAGAACTTTATACTAGTATCAATCCAGCTAAAGCAACAGAAGTGCTAGGACAATTTCAGCTATCTGATGCGAATGACGTAGAAAAAGCTATTACATCATGTGAAAATGCATTCAATGGATGGTCTAACACACCTGTACCGCAGCGTGGTGAGGTATTATTTCGTTTAATTGACTTATTAGAAAAACAAAAAGATGAATTAGCTACGATTATTACAAAAGAAGTAGGCAAAACAAAACATGATGCTATCGGAGAGGTAAAGAAGACAATTGAAGCAATGAAACAATTCAGTGGTGAGTCAACACGTCTGAATGGTGAGACTGTACCATCCCAAGATGGTGACATATTTGCATATACGATTAGAGAACCATTAGGTGTGGTGGGGGTTATTGCGCCATTTAATTTCCCTCTTGGTATTGGCATTTGGAAAATAGCGCCTGCAATCCTAGCAGGAAATACGGTTGTGTTTAAACCTGCAAGTAATACATCTCTAATTAGTGTAAAAATCATGGAGTTATTCGAACAAGCGGGAGTACCTGCTGGGGTAATTAATATGGTGACTGGATCAGGTGGTGTAATCGGTGGGGCTATTGGAAATCACCCGAAAATAAAGGCAGTATCTTTCACAGGATCAACAGATGTCGGACTTACTCTGGGAAAAGCGGTTACCTCAAGAGGTGCAAAAATGCAAGCAGAAATGGGAGGGAAAAACCCATCTATCATATTGGAAGATGCTGATATCGATCAAACAATAGAAAATATTGTTGTGAGTGGCTTTTTTGATAATGGCCAACGTTGCACTGGTACAAGTCGCCTAATTGTCCTAAAATCTATTGCCGAAGAAGTGACCAAAAAATTGGTTGCTCGAGCAGAGAATCTTGTTGTTACAGACGGTTTTAGTGAAAATGTTGATAATGGACCCATCATTGATGAAAATCAGATGAATAACTATTTACAATATGTAAGCGCTTCAATAAAAGAAGGTGCGAAATTAGAATGTGGTGGTAAGAGGTTAACTGATGATGGAAAAGATAAGGGCTATTTTGTGGCCCCAACAGTATTTAGTCATGTTACCAAAGATATGACGATATTCCGTGAAGAAATCTTTGCTCCAGTTATCGCAATTACTGAAGTTGATAACTATGATGAAGCATTAGTAGTGGCTAATGATAGTGATTTCGGTTTATCCTCTACCATTTATACAAATGATTTAAAGAAAGCATTCCATTTTGTTAGAAATATTGAATCAGGTGTGACGCACGTTAATATACCATCTAACTATTTTGAAAACCAGTATCCTTTCGGCGGAAAAAAGGCATCAAGCATTGGTCCACGTGAACAAGGATCAACTGCATTGGACTTTTGGACAGAATATAAGACTGTATATATAAAACCGTGAAGGGAGGGGAAGTATTATGGAAAAGGTTGGCGTTGTTGGCTGCGGTCTAATGGGTAATGGAATTACGAAAAATTTAATAAGAAGCGGCTATGAAGTTTATGTTCATGACATTAATGAACAAGCAGTAGAGCGATTAGTAAATGAAGGAGCATTTGGTACTGAAGATATTAAGTCGATGGGCGAAGTGGTAGATTACATGATTTTATCACTCCCTTCACCAAAACTAATTAAGGAACTGATGTTGGGCCAAGAAGGTGCCATTCATTCTATGAAGAAAGGTACATTTATTCTTGATATGAGTACCAATGATGTTGCAGTTACAAGGGAGTTATATGAACAAGCCAAATTAAAGGAAATTGAGTTTTTCGATTGCCCATTGAGCGGTGGGCCAGACGGAGCCGAAGATGGTACACTTACTATTATGGTAGGGGGGGACGAGAAAGCATTTCCTTCTATCTTACCTGTATTGTATGCAGTTGGCGAGTATATCGAATATATTGGTGAAAGCGGTGCAGGCCAAACAGTAAAACTCTGTCATAACATGGTGGTAGGTGGAATTATTACTCTATTGGGTGAAGCCTTTTTGACTGGGGAAAAAGCTGGAGTAACAAAGGAGAAGCTAGCCGTTATATTACAAAAGGGGTCTGCAAACACGCGAGTGATGGATGTGTTCGGATCAAACATTTTAAATAGCTCATTTGAAGATATAAAATTTTCACTTGCGAATATGAGAAAGGATATCCATTTATATCGAAACCTGGCCGAGAATAAACAAATACCAACAATTGCAAGTCAGTCTATACATCAAATTTTTCAACTCGCTAATTGTAAAGGAAAAGGAACACAGGACTCCACAGCAGTTTATGAAATAATGGCTGAGTTAGGAAATGGTCTTACTGTAAGCTGAATGAATTCAAAACAAGGGGGTAGTTATTATGAGCAGTGAAGTGTTACCTGGACTTTGGAAGGATTGGCGGCTCCACTTACTGGTTTTAGTGACTGTTGTGGCTACAGAAGCTATTGGAACGATTAGCTTTTCGGTGGGACCTGGGGTTATTATGTTACTACCAATGCTTTATGCTCTAATTATTGGGCTAATCTTATATTTCACACCAGTTGTTCAAGAAAAACAATCCAAGAATGCTGAACCGATTATTGTCTTAGGTGTTGCGTTGTTACTGGCTAAGATAGGAGTAACAATTGGACCTTCATTACCTGAACTAATTGCAGCTGGCCCAGCATTGTTGTTGCAGGAACTAGGTAATCTAGGAACAATATTTATTGCATTACCTGTTGCTATTTGGTTAGGTTTGAAGCGGGAAACTATTGGGATGACACATTCGGTAGCACGCGAACCTAACGTCGGATTAATAATGGATAAATACGGTATCAACTCACCTGAGGGACGAGGCGTTATGGCGGTTTATATTTTTGGGACTGTATTTGGCGCTGTATTAATGGGTGTTCTCTCAGGATTCTTGGGAACATTAACGCCGTTGCACCCTTTATCATTCGCAATGGCCTCTGGTATTGGTAGTGGTAGTATGATGGCTGCAGCGAGTGGGTCATTGATTGAAGCATTTCCTGCCATGGAAAATCAAATCGTGGCGTTTGCTGGTGCAAGTAATTTATTGTCTCTATCAACAGGATTGTATGTCAGTATTTTTGTTGCACTACCACTTACAGAAAAACTGTACAGTTCAATGACGGCGCGTCGTGATAATAAGGAAAAAGCTGCATAATTAGGGGGAGACTTAATGCTATTAAAAAATATCCAAGAATGGACATTGTTGCTGCTCATATTCGGCTTTATATCGTTGTTAGGTAACTGGGCGGGTTATAACATTATGCCGCTAACGGCAATCCCGGGTATGATAATACTCATATTAATCTGCTTGACGGGGTTTATACTAAATAAATTAATACCTATTAATTTCCCGAGTGTTGCCTATATTGCGATTATAGGTGTAGTTGTTTCTATGCCGTGGATGCCTGGATCTGAGAAAGTGGTTGAATGGACTAGTGAAATCCAGTTGCTTGCACTGGCGACCCCAATCCTTGCATATGCAGGTATTGCAATTGGACGCTCATGGGCAGATTTCAAAAAACTTGGATGGAAAACAATTATAGTATCCAGTCTTGTACTGATTGGATCATTTGCGGGATCTGCTATAATAGCTGAAATAATCTTACGGTGGCAAGGAATTATATAATATAACTCTATCAATGATTGTTAGCATCAAATAAATTATAAGATAAAATCACTATAGTTTATGCAAGGAGGGCGCTAGGATTGGGCAGTGGTACCTGTCACTCCTCAAATTTTGTTGGAACAGGGAATTTTAATATTGATAAACATCCATGAATGACTATCCCTATTGCTTTATAGCTTTAATTGGGTCCTCATATCTCATAACAAAATACCGCCGGCAATAGCAAACGAAAGCCGGCGGTATTTTGTTATATTTTTTCATATATTACCTGCTGAAATTGTTTAGAAAGTCTCGCATCAAACCTTTAAAGCGTATGTTATTCTTTAAGTCCAAACTCCCAATCCTGCTCTGGATATAGCGGCATTCTTACAGCGCGGTAAGCCTGTTTTCCGCTAAATTCGGTGAAATCTGATACAGTTATTTCAAATACAACATCTGCATCATCTTTGTCATTTGTTTCAACGACTTTACTAATTCTTGCATCTGAGTCTTCTTCCGGTGCGATATACCCGGAAGTAATTAGGCGGTTACCGGTATCGGGTAAGTACTGGGTATTGCCGACGATGGCGGAAAAGAATGATTCCCCACGATCTTTCCCATATTCCCATACCTCGCTGATTGTATGTTCTTTTTCATTAATCCGGTACTGAACCGCATGACTGTATTTATCACTAGCTTCACGATCTCCTCTTGTAACCACATGATTATTGTCAAAGAGTAGTATATCAAGTGTGTCATCGTCCCTATCCATGTCTGGCAATGTTTTCACTGCATGCTGACCTCCAGGGAATTTCATATCTTCATTTTCCGGATCCAGTAAATACTGCTCATAATCTTTTGGCCATTCTTCGTGTGCAGCCAAAATCCACTTAATTTTCGCATCTGGATAAGAAAGCTTCATTACAGTATCCTGGTGACGGCCCGAAATTAGGATTGAATTATCTGTTTCATCAAACCAGATCGCATTTAGATGGAACCAGTCGTGATCCTCAGCATATTCTCCGTCATATTCCTCATAAGCTTCTTTCGGGAATATATCTTTAAGATCGATTTCTTGCACAGTTTCTCCAGTTTCCCTGTCGATAACGTGCATGTGATCTTCCGTATATTTGGAATCCGGCTCATGTGTAGTGGCAAGCCAGTTTCCATTCGGCAGTTCGATCACGTCATGATGAAGCAGATTGTCCTTCTCATAACCATCAATATGAATCTTGTAGCCATTGCTTATTTTCCCAAGTAAATCCATTTCTAGTAATTCAGGATATTGCTCCTGCTCGCTTTCCTTTGTGTTAATTAGGATATTGCCATTATCAAGTCGGGTAAAAATAGTCCGGAATTCCATATCGGTATACCAGCGAATATCAGCGTTTTCATCCACAGCATATAAATAGTTTTTACTCGGAACTACAAAGGTGAGCCCATCTTCCATTGCCTCCGGGTTTGCTTTAACAAGTTCTGTCGTTGGCAACCCATCTGGTAAGGCCTCTGTCTTAATAGATAGTTCTGTTGTCTTCGTATTTCCATCTTTGTCTTGCGCCTTTAGAACAACGGTATTGTTCGTGTCTGGATATAGTCCGAGCACAGGAATTTCATGATCTGTTTCGTAGCCCTTCCACTTTTTTTCAATCGGAGTCTGACCGTTTCCACTGCCAACGATCACCTCGATCTCCATTGGCTTGTCCGTTTCAAATTTAAGTAGTGCGGTGAGTGGTGCGACGTTATATGGATCCAGTTTTATGAACGGGTCATCGAATGAATAAGAGCCTTTCTCATATTCGGCTAAAAGTTTTTGATCAATTTTCTCCTGTTCTTTTATGCGATCCTCATCATAAGTAGATATTTGAGTTGCATCCGGATTTGGCTCCGGATCGAACACTTTTTCTTCCGCTTCTTCCTGTTTATTTTTCTCTTCGTCTCCCCCCGCTGTGCATGCAGTAAGCACTGCCAGCACAAGCATAAGGAGACCAAGCATCTTGATCAGACTTTTTCTTTGCATGTTTATCCCTCCAACAAGTTACTCTTCCGGGTTAATATTACCTCACTTTTTGGTGCCTGTCACTTCCCGATTTTTGTCGAAAAAATTTGTTGACAAGAAGAATCCTGTGGAGATAATCCCAGCACGGATTTTAAAAAATTTAGGACAGTTACTGATTTTATTTTAATTGTTTCATGAATAGTAAAATTGATGATGGAAAGTACTCATGGAATATAAAAAAATTCATGTTATAATTAAATTCTGATCGGAGTCGTAACTATTGTATACCAATCATAACCCTGATTTGCCTCTGTATCATGGAACAATTAGTTTGTACTCCGACAGTATTGTTAAACATGGAGTGAAAATATTTCCAAGAAAAAAAGGCGGAGTTGATTTTGGACCGGGTTTTTATTTAACAAACAGTTTTGATCAAGCTAAAGAATGGGCAGAGCGTAGAACCGATAGGCCAATTCCTAATAAACAAGTACTAGATTTATCTGGTATTACTATTCATGATTTTCTTGGAATGAAAAGAGGCTTTAAACCGGTTGTTCTAAGGTTTCGGATTAATGATTTAATCAAATGGAAACAATTAAACTATAAAATATTTGAATTTGATAACAACAAGTGGAAATTTCTTGTTTGGAATATGCGACAAGATAACCAGCATTTACTAAAACCTAAGTTTAATTTTGATTGGATTTACGGACCGGTTGCTGATGGCGGTTTAGTATCAATGAATTATAAGGACATAAAAGCATATAATAATAAAAATCAACTGGCAGTATTAACAAACGGAGCTGCTGAGTATTTGGAGTTATTGGAGGTGATACAATGTTAAATGGTTCTGAAATCCGTAATGAAATCAACTTAATAATTAATCGTATTACCTATGAATTAATTAATGAGTTCGGTAAAAGTCAAGATGAAGCTATGGATCTAATAAAAAGATCAAAAGTAGAAAAGTCTTTAATTGAGGATGGGATGGGGTTTCATGAGTCTCCGTATAATTGGGCAATAAGCGTACTGACGGACCAGAATGATTATGAAGCATTAGAGAAATATTTATATCATTAGTAAAGGAAGCAAAAACAAATAGTTGTTTTACTTCCTTTTTTTGTGAGTGCCTGTCACTCAAGTTATTTACTATTATATGCCCGATCTATAAATGAAGATATTTGATTTAATGACTCTACCCACTCTAAACGGATGTATGCCTCATGTGGATATTTATCATATTCATAATCTTTTCGTTCAAAGTTTCTTCCTAGAAC
Source organism: Virgibacillus sp. FSP13 (assembly GCF_054048505.1). Lineage (NCBI taxonomy): Bacteria > Bacillati > Bacillota > Bacilli > Caryophanales > Bacillaceae > Virgibacillus > Virgibacillus sp. FSP13. Next base: position 265,026 of record NZ_JBSVKG010000001.1, read on the forward strand.
TCTGTCAATTTCCTTTTGCATTAATAATCCGTATCTATTTTCCTTTTTTCCAACATGCAATATCAAACATCTTTGTCTAGCAGTTGTAAGTGTGACGAATTTTGTTTTAGTTATCTTTCTATAGCCGATTCCATCTTTCGTTCCTGCATCCTCAATTTGATTAGAGTAATGTTGCCAAATATAGTTATCGATTTGTCTTGCTAATTTCTGAGCTTGTAACTTTTCGAACTTTAAGAAAAAGTACTCCTTTGATTTTTGGCGATCTCCAATACAATTTATGATGCAGAATTCCTCAAACTGCTCAATCAAAAAACAAGTAACGGAATCCTGATTTGACTTAAAAAACTCTAGTTGATTTTTTAAAAAGCCCCTTATCTCACTCCAAGTTAAAATGATGGGATCCTCTTTATAGTTTGTCCCTAAAGCAAAAATTTTTTTATGTCCCTCTAATTGGTAATGTTCAAGGTAGGAATTATAGCCGATTTTATTCTCAATTAATAAGGAGTGCTTATTAGATAAGATAGCCCCATCTGGTATGTTGAATGATTTTTTTAATCCTTTGTGAACCTCCGTACTTTCTGCGATACCTAGGATAACACCGGCTTTTGTTGGACTTTCCAATCTGTTTTTGACCTGATATCGATAATCATATGTTTGTGTATTAGTGTAATCAAACCCGATGAATTTAAAAAAATGAGTAGTTAATTCTGGTGAAGAGTGCTGAAGAACATTAAGAAATGCCTTCGTTACATTATTCTCAATTTGAAGTTGTTTTGTGTCTTCCGTTTTTCCTTTGGTTTGTCCTCTGTAATAATGAAAAATATTTTTATAATTGGACATAAGATCCCCCTTAAAACTTTTGTATAATAAAATAGTGAAATTGAAACAGTTGGGCGCTTCAACGTGAAGTGGATTGTTTATTCCGAACATTCTAGTAACAATTCGATATCATGATTTCTGTTATATTCTTCCCAATAGCTCCGTACAAGTAGAGAATTCAATATTCATAGGGGTTTCAATTACTAAATGGCCAACATCTAATATACGACCTTTTTCACTAGAGTTTAGCAATAAAAAAATATCTTCTTACTGTGCAATGATCTTAGGAACCATTTTAGAATGCTTAACCTTAACATAACTACAACTATTTTTGATACACAGGCGGGGTGAACATCTATTTCAAAGCCACCGTCTTCCTGATTCTTCATACTTTCCCATGCATCTTCCACTAAACTCGCGCAGCAATTTGGACAAATTAATTTTTAATAAAATTCACTTTCCTAAAAGTATATACGATTAAATGATTGAAAACAGCAAGAATTTAGTGCGTATCATTCTATAAAAATTTTAATAAAGGATATCAACATGCTTATTCATTATGCGATTGTCTTATGACTATAAAGAAGAACTATTTTAGAAGTTATAGAAATCAGCTTGGACCCTCACAGCACAAGCCTACTTGACCTAATATTAATGAATCCAGTTGTAGACAAAAAATATCAAAGAGCAACAGGGCGATAGAATTTATGCTAAACTTTTTTGCAATCTCTCCGATATTTATAAGTGACCACAAATAATTAAAGGGGATAGCGAAATGAAAAGGTACATGTATGTCTTTCTAGCTTTTGCACTCATTGTAAGTTTATTTTTCTTTGAAAGTGGCAATGTCAGTGCTGATACAGCTGCTAAAATAGCACCAGCATCAACAAAGTCTATTCCATCAATCCTCAGCCAATCCTCTGAATCTACTACCCAGCTAGACGATAGCTATGTGGTAACTTTTAATGCAGGTACATCTATTGAACAGATGAAATCAACGATCAAGCAATATAGTGGAAAGATTGTTGACAGCAGTTTCAACAGTCAGACGGTTAAAATTCATCTATCCACAAACCAATATAAGAAAATGAAGAATGCCCCTAATGTGAAATTTATTGAAGAGAATCATACTTTTCACACTTTAGGATTTGGACCTTTAATACAATACAGTCATGAAAAAACGCATATTTCCAATGCTTGGGATCAAGATTTAAAAGGTAAAGGGATTGACATTGCTATTTTAGATACGGGCATTTCATCTCATGATGATTTAAATGTTGCTGGTGGTTCTTCGACTGTTAGCTATACTGATTCCTACAATGATGATAACGGGCATGGTACGCACGTTGCGGGAATTGTTGCTTCAAAAGATGATGGACGTGGGACTACAGGGGTTGCAAGTGAGGCCAATATCTATTCGGTAAAGGTCCTGAAAGGCAATGGTAAAGGAGATCTTATGGACATCATTGAGGGTATAGATTGGTCTATTAGAAAAGGTGTCGATATTATCAATGTCAGCTTGGGATCAAAAATTGATTCAAAAACGTTAAAGGCAAAAATTGACGAAGCAAGGTCAAAAGGCATTATTGTAGTAGCTGCCGCGGGCAATACAGGCGATACACATATGACATATCCAGCTAAATATGATGATGTTGTTGCGGTTGGGGCTACAGACAAGAACAATTATATAGCCTCGTTCTCTTCTAGAGGGGATGAATTGGATGTCGTTGCTCCGGGAGTAGAAGTAGTCAGCACATATTTAGGTAATATGTATGCAAATGGAAGTGGGACTTCACAAGCTGCTCCTTATGTATCCGGCATGTTAGCTCTTTTAAAAGAAGAACATCCTAGTAAATCAGCCGACGAATTAATTCAAACTCTTTATGATGACACCTTAGATTTGGGTGTGAAGGGAAAGGATCCTTTATACGGTTATGGTTTTGTTCAATTCCCTAATGAGGAAAAAGCGGATGATATAGATTCAAACAAAATGGATAAAGTAGATGAGAAAGAATCAACGGGTAAAGATATAAATGAGGAGCTGGATACATTAAATTATACGGATGTGAAACCGGGAGATTCGCATTATCCGGGCGTCAAATGGCTAACCGAAAACGGAATTAAAGGATACAGTGATGGAACCTTTGGCGTTGGTCGTGATTTAACTCGTCCACATTCCGCCATCATGTTTACCCGAGCTCTGCATTTGAATATTCCAAGTGCCGAAAGTATAGAGGATTATTTTGATGATGTTAGCCCTAATCATATATATGCTGAATTTATTGCTGCAACAGGAAAAGCAGGTATTTTCAAAGGCAGCAACGGTAAGTTCTTGCCTAATAAAAAATTAGATCGGTGGTGCCTGTCACTCCCCGAATTTTGTCGAAAAAAGTTCTGTGGTGGGGAATCACCAAAGGGCTTTTCTTTTTTTAGTTGAAATTTAAATTCAAGTGGTTGTTTAACCCAATTTTTTTATCGTCATATTCCAAAATTGAGATATACGAGTGTATAACTTAGAGATAATTTCATTTCTAAAAACTAATTATTGATTTTAGCCTTTTGACATTCCCATCCCAACGGTATATTTTATACTTAAATGATGGCTATAGGTAACTTGTATTGGAATGGAATAGAATAGGGGGAGACCATACCTACCGTGTGCAAATGGAAATTCAGCTGCTCCCGGGAATCGAGGTGATTGTATTGTCGGGCTGCCTGATGCCAAACAGAAGGATTGTGAGCACTGGCAGCAATCCAGGAGACTGTCACAATGCGGTGTATGTATTTAGCAAAGAAACAGAATAGGATGGTGAAAAGTTGGCAAGAAAGAAACGAATTTGGATACCTGATGCCTATTATCATGTAATTTGTCGCGGTAATCGTCGTGATGCGCTTTTTATAGATGATAGTGATTTCAGGATTTTTCTCCACATGCTTGATCAAGTCAATAAAAAAACCCCTTTTGAAATGGTGTCCTATTGCTTAATGACAAACCATTTTCACCTACAAATGCGATCCACAGAACAACCTCTTTCAAAAGTAATGTCCCTGATCAATAAACGGTATGCCAATTATTACAATACAAAATATCGACTCACCGGCCACGTATTCGAAAAACGGTATTATGACAAAATGATTGATTCTAATATTGGTATGTTGGAAGTCAGTCGTTACATCCACCTAAATCCCGTGAAGGCTGGAATGGTTGTGCAAGCAGAAAGGTATCGTTGGAGTAGTTACCGGTATTATCTTCATACCTCAAGTCATAAGCCTTTAAATATGAATGTGATTTTAGATAGCTTCTCGGGAAATCAAGGGGATAAGCAAAGGAAATACCGGGATTTTGTGGAGAGTGGTTAGGGTGCCTGTCACTCCCCGAATTTTGTCAAAATATCGGGATTACTCCTTAGAATTTTAGCCACAAAAGTCCAGCAGAGATAGAGAATAAATCTCAGCTGGGCTTTTTGTGTTGATATTGGGGGGAAGCTCTCTTTAAAAAAATATTCGACACTTTTCGGGAAGTGACAGGCACCACCCAAACTAACCCGGGACTATCAATCTATTTTTAGCGAAAACAGGGTGAAAGCGTTGACATCAGAGTGGTAGTTTTATAGAATCACTGTTGAAATATTACGATCATTATCAAAAAAGGAGGTTTTTTAGTGTTTAAGGGGAAGCTAAGCAAAAAAATAGCACCACTTGCGCTGTCATCTGGTTTAGTATTATCCAGTTTTGCTGGAATTGGGACAACTAAGGTCAGTGCAGCTGAAAAGATGGATGGTGAAATTGAAAATATCATCTTCATGATTGGGGATGGAATGGGGCCAGCTGCTCTCACAGCCCACCGATATATGGAAGATGATGATCTGTCAACTTCTTTAATGGATGACATGGCATTTGATCCATACTTTGTAGGTATGCAATCCACTTTTCCAGAAGATGATGATGAAAACATTACAGATTCTGCTGCAGGCGCAACAGCAATGGCTACAGGAATAAAATCATATAATGGCGCAGTTTCTGTAGACAATGATAAAAAGGACGTAAAAACAGTTTTAGAACGAGCAAAGGAAGTAGGGAAAGCTACTGGAATGGTTGCTACCGTTCAATTAAACCATGCTACACCTGCATCTTATGGTGCTCATGCGGTCGAACGGCATAATTATAATGAAATTGCGGATGAGTACTATGATGAACTAATTAACGGTGAGCATAAAATTGATGTTTTACTTGGAGGCGGAACGGATTATTTTATTCGTGAGGACCGCAATCTAGTTAAGGAATTTAAAAGTGATGGCTATAGCTACGTTACAAATCGTGAAGAATTGCTTAACGATAATAATGAGCAAATACTAGGTCTATTTGCGCCTGTTGCGTTACCAATGATGATCGACCGTACAGAAGATATCCCGTCTTTAGCCGAAATGACAAATGCTTCAATTGAACGATTAAATCGGGATGAGGACGGATTCTTCTTAATGGTTGAAGGCTCTCAAATTGATTGGGCCGAACATGATAATGACATTGTTGGTGCAATGAGTGAAATGAAGGATTTCGCGGAAGCATTTAAGACAGCGATTGAATTTGCTAAGAATGATGGCCATACATTAGTTGTAGCAACTGCTGATCATTCTACAGGCGGACTCACGATTGGACGCGAACATGACTATGTTTGGCATCCGGAAGTTATTAAATCTGTCAAACATTCTCCAGACTATATTTCAGAGCAAATTGTTGAAGGTGCAAATGTAGAAGCAGCATTGACAGAAAATATCGATCTTGATTTAACAAATGAAGAAATTCAATCTGTTATTGACGCCAAGGAAAGTGCAAATCCAGATGAGGCCCTGGATAATATCTCCTCTGCGATTAAAAAAATTATAGACATACGCAGTGCAACGGGTTGGACGACTAGTGGACATACAGGAGTCGATGTTCCAGTTTATGCGTATGGACCAGGTAAGGAAATGTTTGCTGGCAAAATCGATAATACGGATCAAGCCAAAAACATTTTTAAGATTTTAAATGAAGAAGAGACTGAAGCTGATTATACCGATGTTAAACCAGGGGATTCCCATTACGAAGGTATCCAATGGCTAACGGAAAAGGGAATAAAAGGATATCAAGATGGTTCGTTTGGCGTTAGCAACGATCTTACTCGTCCACATGCCGCAATTATGTTTACGAAAGCGTTGGAATTAGACGTTCCTAGTGCCGAAGAAGTAGAAAAATATTTTGATGACATCGATGCTAATGACCAATACGCTAAGTTTATAGCAGCTGTTGGAAAAGCTGGTGTGTTTAACGGCAGCAATGGAAACTTTTTGCCTGAAAAGGATTTAACACGTGAACAAATGGCAACGACGCTTGTAAATGCATTTGACCTTGAAAGTAACGGAAAGAATGTTGATGTTAATTTGGATAATGTTAGTGATTCGCACAAAGCTAACGTCCAAATTTTAGCGGACCTTGGAATTACTAATCAACTAGAAGATTTCCATCCAAAAGATGCAGTAACACGCGGCCAATTTGCGACATTTTTATATCTTTCCCGGTAGGTGGTGTATGTCACTTCCCGTATTTTGGTGGATGAAGTTCTCTGGATTATCAAGGAATTATTACGTAATAATAGTTCCAAAAAAATTGCCGAGTGTTGATCCAAGGATGCAATATGTTTAACTTTAGAATGCTGTGGGGTGAGTGTTTTATTATAAAATACTCGCCCTTTAATTTGGAAGCTGTAAAAAACTTGCGGATGCCAGCCGTTTTCCGGATTTTACCGAATGAAAGAAAGGTGAAATCATAGTGGAAACTGATAGCTTTATATAGAGAGGATGTTCAAAAAGTCACCAAATGATAAGCGGCGAATCTCTTCGTTGCTTGTTTCTCCGCTGCTCACGTATCTAACTGCATACGTTCCGCTGCTCGAAACTACGCCGCCTCGACCTTCTTGCTTCTAATTTCGCGACTTTTTGAACACGCACATATAGTAACCCGCCAATGGAATGCTTGTGAGATGAAGGGTTTGTTTTCACAAAATTGACCTAAATGCGGTCGGAGTGTTTTTTGACCATGAGATCATATGGGTTTATTTTAAAAAAACCAAAATTTAAAATTTTAATGTTTGTTCAATTCAATTTTTCGATCTTTATATCCAAAAATCTAAATTTACGAAACCTAATCTATCGAATAATACCATTTTCCAAGCGATTGGCCAATTTTTACTCTTTTGACATTTTCATCCTCACAGCCTATCTTATACCTAACATATGAAAAGGTCCTACTGTTTATACCGCTATCATATATGATAAATCAATTACTTGAAGGTGAAAGGAAATACTAGAAGAGGGCACTTATGAGTAATTCGGCCCCACTATAAGGAAGGTTAATTTATGAGTGTTGTTTTAATTGCGGATGATTCAAGGTTTATGCGAATGTGGTTAAAAAGAATACTTCAACAGTATGGATATAAAGATGTTGTTGAAGCAATTGACGGCCAAGAAGCGATTGACCAATACAAACAAGTCCGGCCTGAAATTGTTTTCCTCGACATAACCATGCCCAATGTAAATGGATTAACTGCATTGACGAAAATTATCAAATTTGATTCTAAAGCGAAAGTGGTTATGTGCTCAGCTTTAGGTACAAAAACAAATATTATTAAGGCTTTACAAATAGGAGCGAAAGACTTCGTTGTTAAACCTAATTTTGATAGTTTGATTAACATTTTGGAAAAGCTGGAAGATTATTCAGCGAGGGTATAAAACAAACTAGATTACTGCAACGAGCCCGAAACCATTAGATATAGAAGCAATTAGAGAAATTTATACAAACGCATACGAAGGAAAACGGGTTAAAGAACTTTTAAACGACAAGAAAGAGTGGAATATATAAAACGATTATAGAACTGCGTGTCTCGGAAACCGATGGAGTTGGACAGATTAACAATACGGTTGTTCCTGTTTGGCAGAAATAAAATTTTTGAGTTGTTTACTCCAGATTATCGCTTTGAAAATTGGAGAATGATTATCATCAATATGAATATTAATTATGTTAGTCAGATTTATTTCGGAAAGAATGAGGAAGTTTATACCTGGGTGACAGGCACCTGGTAGTTATTTAGTCCCAAAATTCAGTAAACTCATTGACATTTTTACCCTTTGGAAGTATGTTTAGTTCATATGAAATTTGAATATGGAATGGGAAGACACCTTGGGATCGACATCAATTAATGTGTGTGCGTTCGCCAAGGTGTCTTTATTCTGACTGCCATTTTCTATTAATCTATTATCAATGGAGTTTTCAATACTCCTGATATAAAAAACCTTAGGAGGGGATGTATTAATGGTAGATAAGAAGTTTTTTAGGAGGTTTACTGGTACAATGGCCACGGTTGCGGCTGCAGCAAGTTTAACTTTCGTACCGGTTGCCTCAGCAGCACCCGATTCGTACCCGGATGTAAAAAAGGGTGACAGCCATTACGAGGGTATCATGGCTCTAACAAAAGAAGGCGTTGTTAAAGGGTATGAAAATGGCAAATTTGGCCAATGGGATGATATTACGCGTCAACAAGTAGCTGTTATCTTGTATGAAGCTTTTGACTTGGAGGAGCCAAAAAATCTTGACAATGTGTTGAGTGTTTACGATGATATTGACAGCAAGCATATCTATGCGAAACAAATTGCTGGGGTAACCGAGGCGGGTATTTTCAAAGGAAGTAGTGGTTCTTTCCACCCCGGTAAGATGATTACCCGTGAACAGGTAGCATCAGTTATTTTGCTAGCAAAAGACTTAGAAGAATACGACTCAGCTGAGGTAAAAGAAATTGAACTTGATAATGTTGATGCGTCACATAAAGAACGCGTTCAAATTCTGGCTAACCTTGGAATCACGAACCAGTATGAAAATTATCGGGCACAACAACCTATTAGCCGTGGTGCCTTTTCGACAATGCTTTATAAATTGGGACAAAAAGTTGATGAATTAGGAAGCAAGTATCAGCTTTATGACAACAAAATTATTAAGGATATCAATGTTGATAGTATGTACGACAATATTGCCTATCTATCTGAAGTACCGAGGGAAGCTGGAACGGATGGCGAAGTGAGGGCCGTAGAATACATCGAAAGCGAGTTTAAGAAACTAGGATATGAAACGGAAATTCAGCCATTTCCTATCTATGATTATAAATCAGAGGCCAATGTTCAAATTGACGGTACGGAACTTGAGTCACCACATGCATTTAACGGAAGTGAAAGTGGTAAGGTAACAGCGCCACTTGAGTATGTTGGAAAAGCATCACCTGAGGAAGTCGGGGATGTAGAAGGGAAAATTGCTTTAATAAAACGTGGGGATTTGACCTTTGTTGAAAAGGTCCAGAACGTTCTAGACAAAGGTGCTGTAGGTGTAATAATGTTCAACAATAACGATAATGGAAACTATTTTGGCGAAGTACGTAATGGTCAAAATATCCCTGCAGTCGCTATTACAAAGGAAGCTGGACAAAAATTGGTTGAGCAATTGGATTCATCAGAAGTTTCGGCTACGTTAGATGTTAACACTGAAAAAATCGAGAAGACTTCCTATAACGTAATCGCTTCAATGAAACCAGATCAAGAGCAAGATACTGGTCAACTCATAACAATCGGAGCTCACCATGATTCTGTTCCTGGAGGCCCAGGTGCAAATGATGATGGTTCTGGGGTTTCGGCTGTGCTTGAGCTAGCAAGAATATATGCTGACTCTCCGATTGATACAGAGGTTCGTTTTATGACGTTTGGTTCAGAGGAAAGAGGACTAGTTGGATCTTCTTATTATGTAGATTCACTTCCTCAAAGTGAGATTGATCGTATGGTCGCCCACTTCCAAATGGATATGATTGGTGGTCGTGATGCTGGGGCTGATAACCCTGCTGGTGGCTTAATCATGTATACAATTGACGGTGAGAAAAACCTTGTCACGGATTTAAGCGCCGCTTCTGCCTCAAGAATGTTAACAGAAATGATTCCATACGGGCAATTAGGACGCAGTGATCACCAACCGTTCCATGATGTAGGCATTCCATCCGCATTGTTCATCCATTCACCTGTTGAGCCTTGGTACCATCAGCCAACAGATACAATAGATAAAATTAGCAAAGAAAAATTACAACAAGTTGCCGAGATTGTTGGTTCATCTGCTTATCAAATCGCTCGCCCAGAAACACCAGCATTAGCAAACGATCAAGTAGCAGAAGGATTTGTTGACTATCAATTTGAAGACCGCCCAGTAGACTAAAAAAGAAGTATATTGTGCCGAAAGCCCTGCAAGGAATAATCCATGCAGGGCTTTTTTGCTGGTCGTATGGAGGTGGGACGTGGGGACAGGTTTGTTGTCCCACCTCACATGTCTTGCTTGGTACGGGAACGCGTGTGGGACAACAAACCTGTCCCCACGTCCCGACAAATTTTTTAATATTTTGGTAGTTTTTTTAATAGAATTCCATTATAATCGTATTGCGATGTAGTTTTTTTATGGTTTGCAGTTTTGCGATAATTCAGGGAGGGGGATTTTATTTAATGAAAGATGATAAGAAGCAGTCACGTACATGGTCAGGGGCAACGATTGCTACTGCAGCGGTGGCCGGGGTAGCACTTACACCAGTGGCAGTAGCGGCGGATACAGGAATTTATACAGATGTGGATGCTGATGATTCTCATTATGATGCGATCAAGAGTCTGACAGAAAAAGGGTATGTGCATGGTTATCCGGATGACACGTTCAAACAATGGAACGACATCAGTCGCCAACATGTTGCGGTTATTTTGGCAAACGCGATGGATTTGCAAACACCGGAAAATGTCGAGGAAGTATTAAAGGTATATGATGACGTGGACCCGGATGATTTATATGCTGAGGAAATTGCAGCAGTGACAGAGGCAGAGGTTTTTAAAGGGGAAAATGGTAGTTTTCAACCTACTGAACCGATAACAAGAGAACAAATGGCAACCGTATTATACAATGCTTTGGATTTAAATGATTATTATACGAATACGAACGATGTTGACATTGATTTAGGCAATGTGGACGCTTCTCATAAGGAACGTGTCCAAACATTGGCCAATTTAGGAATTACGAATCAGTTAGAGGACTTCGCACCAACAGCATCTATCTCACGTGGTGCCTTTTCTACGATGCTTTATTTATCACTCAAAGCAGTTGATTCACCTGAAATTCATCATATTCAGGGAGCAACACACTACTCTCCTTTTAATGGGAAACGCGTAAATAATATAGATGGCATTGTAACCTACAAATACGAAATGAATGGATCACATTATTTTCATTTGCAACAATCGACAGATGAATATGATAACAATCCGGCTACTTCAGAGGCACTAGTTGTCTATCTGGGTACAAATGATCTTGTTGAGGTTGGAGATCGTGTCACTGTTTCCGGGGAAGTGGATGAATATGCGATTGACGGATATGGAGATCGCCAAGAAACTGACCTTCCAATTACAGAGATTAATGCAAGAGATGATCAAGGTGGGAGTGTAACGGTAGAAGAAAGTGGTGTTGACCTGCCTGAGTCAATAAAAATTACGTCCAGTGGGATACCTGAAAAAATTGCTGATGAGACAACATTTGAAGCATTTGATCCCGCCAGTTATGCACTGGATTATTGGGAAAGTTTGGAAGGAATGCGAGTTACGGTAGCACCAACAAAAGCTGTAGCGCCACAAGAGCACGGTGATATTTTTACCGTTACCCAAGAATTTGAAACAGATACGATGAATGATGGTGTTTTATTAAAACCTACTGGACAAAACGCTCAAGCAATACCGTTCAAACTATATCCAAATGGAGATGCACGCGATTTTGATGTGAAAACAGGTGACCTATTTAATGGTGACATCACTGGCGTAGTGAATTATGGTTTCTCCAATTATAAAGTTTATGCGGATTTAAATGAAATGAAAGCGGTCTATAAAGATGGTGGAACGACACAGGAGCAAACGACGATTACACAAAAAGAAGGAAAATTAACAGTAGCCTCCTATAATGTGGAGAATTTCTCTGCAAATGCCGATGAATACGAAACTCCTGATGAAAAAGCACAGCGTATTGCCGAGGCTTTTGTAAATGATATGAACAACCCTGATATCATTGGTATTACAGAAGTACAGGATAATAACGGGGGAGAGAAGGGCCCAGACGATGCAGACGCTTCTAAAAGTTTTGAACGACTAATTGCGGAAATAGAAGCTGCTGGTGGTCCGAAATACGATTATGTCAGTATTAATCCAGAATATAATGCAGATGGTGGAAAACCAGATGCGAATATTCGTGTTGGATTCTTGTATAATCCTGAGCGTGTAAGTCTAAAAGGTGACAAGCCTCAAGGTGATGCTGATGATGCGGTGGCTTATCAGGATGGTGAATTATCGTTAAATCCTGGACGTATTCAACCGAACAATCCTGTATTTGAAGATACACGTAAATCACTCGCGGCCCAATTTACATTCCAGGGAGAAGATGTGGTAGTAGTTGCTAACCATTTGAACTCTAAAAGCGGAGATACAGGAGCATTTGGTTCTACACAGCCTCCTGTGTTGGGTAGTGAAGCAGAACGTGTTGAGCTTGCAAAAGTGATTAATGGATTTGTAGAAGATATTCAAAAAGATAATGCCGATGCAAATGTCATCGTACTTGGTGACATGAATGATTTCCAATTTTCTAAGCCACTAGAAGTATTAGCTGGTGATGAATTAACAAATATGATCAATGAAGTACCACTTGGGCAAAGATATTCTTATGTTTATCAAGGAAATTCCCAAGTACTTGATCATATTCTTGTAAGCAATCACCTAGCAGAAAAAACAGCAATTGACATTATCCATGTAAACGCCGACTTCACAGAAATGAGTGGAAGAGCAAGCGACCACGAACCAGTACTAGTACAAATCGATTTATAAGGGACATGGGGACAGGTCCCTTGTCCCACCAGCATACCACCGCCAAACAAGGCTTGTCAGGTGGGACACCTAACCTGTCCCCATGTCCCCATAAAAAGGGGGAAATAAATAATGAAAAGTAAAAAGAACATTGGTAAATTTACTGGAAGTACACTTACAGCAGCTGCTGCGGCTAGTTTAGCGTTTGTGCCGGTTGCTTCAGCCGCAACGTCAGATGGTTATACAGATGTAGCAAAAGGTGATAGTCATTATGACGCAATTATGGCACTTACAAAAGATGAAATTGTAAAAGGTTTTGAAGATGGTTCATTCGGTCAATGGCAGAATATAAATCGTCAACAAGTTGCGGTTATATTATATGAAGCTTTTAATCTAACACCACCAGAAGATATGGATCAAGTTCTAGAAGTATATGATGATGTGGATAGTGACCATCTGTATGCAAAACAAATCGCTGCTGTAACAAAAGCAGGAATTTTCAAAGGGAGTAATGGATTATTTGCACCTGATGAAAAGATTTCGCGTGAACAAGTTGCCTCTGTTATTTTACTTGCTGAGGACCTAGCAGACTATCATGTGATAGATGGAAAAGATATTAATCTGGATAATGTAGGTGATTCACATAGAGAGCGCGTACAGATCCTAGCAGATTTGGGAATAACGAACCAAACGGATGATTTTCGCCCGAACGAAGACATTACAAGAGGGGCATTTGCTACATTATTCTATAAGCTAATGAACAAAGCGGATGAGTTGAATGACAAGTACCAGCTTGACTTAATGCATACAAGTGATACACATGCACACGTAGATAATGGTGCGAAGCGTGTTACTGCTGCTAAAAATTTCCGCAGCGAGTATCCAAGTGCGCTATTACTTGACTCTGGCGATGTATTCTCAGGTACTTTATACTTCAACAAATTTTACGGGCAAGCAGACATGGCTATCATGAACCTAATGGGCTATGATGCGATGACGTTTGGAAACCATGAATTTGACCTAGGCCAAAAAGAAGGAAATCACGAGAAATTAGCTGAATTCATTGATACCGCTAATTTCCCAATTGTTAGTTCAAATGTTAATGTTACCGCTGATGAAAATTTAAGCCCACTTTATAAAGGTGGAATTACTTCTCAGCCCGAGGAAAGCAATATATATGATGGGATTATCAAAAATGTTGATGGAGAAAGGGTTGGAATTTTTGCTTTAACAACCGAGGAAACAGAAAATATTTCAAGTCCATTAAATGTAACGTTTGATGATTATGTAGCGACAGCAGAAAAAATGGTTACAGAATTTGAAGCTAAAGGTGTCGATAAAATTGTTGCTGTGACACACATCGGTTATAACGATAATCCTGATAGTAATGACATTAATTTGGCAAAAGCTGTTGACGGTATTGACGTCATCCTTGGTGGACATAGTCATACTGAATTAGATGAGCCAGCTGTTGTTACAGTGGATGCAGCAGGACAAAAGAAAGCGCCGACTATTATTGACCATACATTCCAATACAGCAATTTCCTTGGTACGCTAAATGTGAAATTTGATGATCACGGAAAAATCATTGGCCATGCAGCTGAATTGGTATCCATTGATGATCAGGAGCCAGATGCTGAAGCTGCAAATGTATTAGCACCGTTCAAAGAAGAAATAGATGAAACAATGGAGAAAGAAACTGGTGCAACTGCAGCCCATCCTTTCGACAACCCGCGTGGTGATGTGAGTGTTCGTAATAGTGAAACGGCCCTTGGTAACTTGATCACAGATGGTATGTTGAAAAAGGCGAAAACAATTAATAGTGATACAATCATCGCTCTACAAAATGGTGGAGGTATCCGCACAAATATCGATGAAGGACCAATCACGTACGGAGAAATCATGGAAGTTCTTCCATTTGGTAACACGCTTGCAACTATGGAGATAACCGGAGCAGAATTAAAACAGGCGTTTGAACATAGTGTAGCTAATGTGCCAAGTGAATTTGGTGGTTTCTTACACATCTCTGGCATGAAGTTAACCTATGATAGCTCAAAAGATGCAGGTGAACGAGTTGAAAGCATGGAACTTGCAGACGGTACACCAATCGATCCTGAACAAACATATGTAGCAGCAACAAATGCATTTACTGCAATGGGTGGCGATGGCTACGAAGTCTTTGAAAAAATCTACAAAGACGGACGCGTACAAGACCTCGGATTATCCGATTGGGAAAACTTAAAAGAACACGTAGTCAACCTCGAAACAGTAGAAACCGAAATTGAAGGAAGAATTGTTGACCAAAACAAATAAGTGGGACATGGGGATAGGTTTGTTGTCCCGCTCATTACGCACCCACAAGGTTGATGGTTCTGCTGTCGCATGCCTGGGAGGGTAGTGAGCAGTGGAACCGTCCCTACATCTTGCCTATATAGATAATTATCCCGGCAACCTCTACCTCAGGGTGGTGGTTGCCTATTTTAGGAACCACCTTTCTGCTTAGCAAAGGAGTAGGTGTCCTTGTTGTTTTTTATTATTTTTTCTGAAACTAATTTTTCAAAACATCTTAATTTAAATGGCCGAGAAGTGGGACAAGAAACCATGTCCCACTTTGAATAATAGCTATTACGTGGTAAACTTTCCCGTGGACCAAACAAAAAGAAAAGGAGAAATGTCAAACATGTCGAATAACAACATACATCTTAGAAGAAAGGCAGTTTTATTTTTTTTGGCCTTTATTCTATCAGTAAGCAATATATTCATAGCTTTACCTCAAAACGCTCATGCAGATTCCCAAAAAATTAAAAAGCAGTACAGGGCATCTGAGGGAATCACCTATAAGAATATCAACTTTAATAATGGATCCACCCGGAATAATGTGAATTTGATGCAAATAAATTTGGGAGATCCATATACAAAAGTGCAATTGGGAATAGCTGATCCAATGAACAAATTAGAAACACTTAGAAATAAGGCGGAAAAATCGAGTAAACCTGGCAATAAAGTTATCGGAGCTATCAATGGATCTTTCTATAACTTAAAAGATAGGATTCCAGTCAATTTGATTTCCAAGAATAATCGCTTGGTGTTTGCTGGGAATGTTCACAAGAGTAAAAACACCTATGTCAATGAACCAATTGCATTTGGCATAAATGCAAAAGGAAAAGGGCTAATTGATCAATATGATTTGACATTGAATTATACATATAATGGAAAGAAGTATAAAATAACAAACACGAACAAGCCGCGTAAGAAAAATAATACTATTTTATATACGAGTGAATTCTATCAATCTACTACGGGGACAAATCAATATGGGACCGAAGTAGTTTTTAAAACATCTTACCATCCAAGACTTACTTTTGGCTCAAATTATAACCTGGAAGTAACCTCGATACGCGAGGCCGGGGATAAAAAGCCTGTTAAAATACCGAAAAACGGTTTTGTTTTATCGGGACATGGAAAGGCTTCCGATAGGCTTGCTAAAATGGAAGTCGGGGATAAGGTAGAAATCAATGTAGATATTGATGATAAATGGAAAGATTCGTCCTTTATGCTTGCGGGTGGACCGCGGCTTGTAAAGGATGGAAAGGTAAATATGACAATTAATGAAGATAGTGCAGTTGCTAAAGCGGTTGCTCCGCGGACAGCAGTTGCAGTAGATAAGACTGGAAAGAACGTATTTTTTGTAACGGTAGATGGTCGACAAGATGGAAGTCCAGGAATGAATCTGAAACAATTTGCAACGTATTTAGCTTCTATTGGTGCAGATCGTGCATTGAACTTGGATGGAGGTGGATCTACAACAATGGTAGTCCGCCCTCCAGGGAAAAAATCCCTTCAAGTGGCTAATTCATTATCGGGTGGCTTTGAGCGTAGTATTTCTACTATTTTAATGGCTGTAGATACAGTGCCAGAAAATACGATTTTTAAAGATGTCGCTTATCGAAATTCCCATTATGAAGGGATCAATTGGCTCAAAGACCATGGAATTCAAGGGTATCCTGATAATACATTTGGCGTAAATGAAAAGTTGAAACGTAAACATAGTGCGATTATGTTTACCAAGATACTAGACTTGAATTTGCCACAAGCTGAGAAGGTAGAAAAACTGTTTAATGATGTCGAAGCTTCGTATGTGTATGCAGATTACATTGCAGCGGTCGGCAACGCTGATATATTCAATGGAAGCAATGGCGATTTTCAACCCGAAAAAACGATGACTAGAGAACAAATGGCAACCACTCTTGTTAATGCTTTTGGGTGGGAGGAAAATGGAACACATAAAAAGGTTAATTTAGCTAATGTTGATCCATCCCATAAGAAAAATGTACAAATACTGGCTGATCTTGGAATAACAAACCAGTTGGAAGATTTCCGACCGCAGGAAGCAGTGACAAGAGGACAATTTGCTACTTTCCTTTATAAGGCAAATGAAAAGAAATAGGTAGAATTGGCTGGAGTTAAATTGTAAAGTTGGTCCATCCATAATGGTATTTATTTTAGAAATCCAAAGCATATTAAGTGAACAGCCCCTCACCAAGCACGCAAACGGAATGAGGGGCTATTTTTTTGGAAAAATAATGATAACCTGCCAAAACTATTCACTATTTTACCATGTTTATATTTGATAGAATGGGAAATAGTTAAGTAGAGGTTTTCGTAAAGAAACCATAAACTTGATATAACATAAGGGGCAGTTCAAAAATAGATACATATATTAGCGAACTGTACTTAACATCTTTGGGAGGGCATAATTTATGTCAAATAAAAGAAATTATAGAAAGCTTGCTACTTCTACAATGGCAGCAGCAGCTGCTGTAACTGCAATAGCTCCTGTTGTTTCGGCAGCAGAATCGACTACTGAATTCTCAGATGTCGACAAAAGTAATGACCATTATGAAGGTATAATGGCATTAGCAGAACAAGGAATCATTCAAGGATATACGGACGGTAGATTCGGCCCATGGGACAATGTTACTCGTGCGCAAGTAGCGGCAATGTTGAGCAATGCATTGAATCTAGATGCTCCTGCAGATATAGATGAAGTGTTGAAAGGTTATACAGACGTTAATGCAGATAATGAATACGCAGAGCAAATAGCTGCTGTAACTGCTGAAAATGTATTTAAAGGTCAACTTAATAATAAATTTAATCCATGGAATGATATTTCCCGTGAACAAATGGCTACTGTTCTTGTTAAGGGATTAGATTTGGATAAATATGATACAGGTGAAAAGGCCGACGTTAACCTTGATAACGTTACTCCTGACCATGCGGATAACGTACAAGTATTAGCTGACCTTGGTATCACTGTTGAATTGGATGATTTCCGTCCAACTGAAAAAATATCTCGTGCTCAATTCTCTACAATGTTGAATAAAGCATTGAATGTTGTTGAAGAGAATGCTACACCAGTTGTTGAGAGTGTAAGTGCGGTAACTGCTGGGGAAGTAACGGTTAATTTCAACAAACTTCCTGAAAACTTGAATGCTGATCAATTTACGATTGAAAATAGCAAAAATGTTGAGGTTCCAGTTAAAGAAATTAAAGCATCTGATGATAACTCTGTTGTTTTAGTATTAGATCGTGATTTGGAAAACAATGGTGAATATAGTCTTTCTTATAATAACGGGGAAGAATCTAAAAGCTATGATTTTTCTTATGTGAAAGCAACACCAACTTCAGTTGAAATCACTACATCTACTATTGCTGCTAATGATGGAGCTGCAGCAGTTGAAGCAAAAGTACTTGCTGGTTCTACAGATGTTACTTCTGACTTTGATGTTATTTTCTCTGATGATAATGGATACTTGAACGAAGATGGTAGCTTGAAAGACGAACTTGAAAAAGGAACAACTTTCTTAGCAAAAGCAAAAGTTGTTTCTGATGATACTACAATCGAATCAAAACCAGTACTAGTAACAGTGGAATCAGCAGTAGCAGATGATTATAACTTCTTTACTATAGCTGATTCAGCAGTAGCTGATTCTACTCTTAAAGAGGAAGATACAGTAACTACCGTTGAGACTGACTATGTTAGTGAAAATGCTAAGTATGTAGTACCATATGTTAATGATCAATTTGGCGATTTACTAGAGAATACGGATGAAACTTTCCAATTCAAGTCATTAAATCCTGATACAGTTCTTGTTAACGAGAACAGCGGGAAAATCCTTGGTGTTTATAAAGAAGGAAAAGCTCAAATTGAAATTACTTCTCCTGGTACCAGCTTTAAACAAATTGTTACATTAAATGTACAAAAGCCAGCTGAGGTATCATCATTTGAATTATCTGATACAGAATACTCAACTGTAGATACAGCTAGCGCTAAAACAATTTCTGTAACAGTAAAAGACCAATACGGCAAGGCTGTTTCTGGTGTTACTCCAGAGGTTACTGTAGCAGATAATAGTAAAGATAAGGTGTCAGTAGATAATAATATTGAAGCTACTGATAAAGATGGTAAAACAACTTTTACAATTGAACCAAATGCGGGAGAGTCAGGTAAAGCAGTAATAAATGTCAAAGCCGGTGAACTTGACGTACAAACTGTTACTGTCGATATTGAAAAGGCTGGACAAACAGTTGGTTATGATATCACTAATACTGGCGATGATCTTGTATATGATAAAAACGATAGCAAAGACGACGCTCTTGCATTCAGTGTATATGGTGTAGACGCAAATGGTAATCATACATCTAAGGATTCAGTAGATGATGTTAAATATGTTGTTAAAGACGATGAAGGCAATAAAGTTGAATCTAATGGTCTATCCTATGATGTTTCAAAATCTGAACTAGGAGTAGGGAAATATACACTAGAAGCTAGTAAGAATGGATTCTCATATGGTTCAGTATCATTTGAAATTGTAGATACAACTTCTCATTTAGCAACAGTAGACTTCCAAACTACTTCAATCGAATTAACCGGTGATACTAATTTAGTAGATGCTCTTAATGGAGTGAAACCAGTTCTTAAAGATCAGTTTGGTGAAGTGATCAAGAGTGATGATGATAAAAATAAACAACTAGACGCTACCGATATTGATTTTGAGAATATTGTAGTAACAAATGAAAAAGTATTTGACATTGATGAAAATAAAAATATTAATCTTAAGTCCTCTGGCACAGCTACTTTAAACGTACCATTCAAAGTTGTTGATGCGGATGGAAAAGAAACAACTAAGAATGTATCATTCCAAGTTACAACTAAGATTGATACTCAAGACGAATTAGAAGATGCTATTAGTCATTCAACCGCTGCTACAGATACAATTACTCTAGCAGGAGATATTGATCTTGATAGTGAATTGGATATTAATAACCCTGTTACAATCAATGGTGATGATGCATTTACAATTGACGGTTCAGTACTGGTTACCGCTGACAATGTAACACTTAAAGATCTAACTGTAGATGGACCAAATACAGTGGCTGATCATTGGGATGGAGACTATGCAATCCAACTTTATGATGTAAATGATGCTAAGCTTACTAACGTAACTGCTAAAAATAGTGATGCAGGTATCTTAGTAAATGGTTCAACTGCTACATTCCATAACATTACTACTTCTGACAATGAATTTGGAGGAATTGAAGTATCAAAAGGCACAGGAGTTTCACAAGATCCAGAATTAACAGTTACTGGTACATCTAAACATAATGATGCGGAAGGTAAACCAGCGATCTGGATAGATGGAGAAACTTCAAATAATGGTTGGGTAAGTGCAGATGCTTATGAAGAAACTACCGAGAATGATAAAACTCAAGTTTGGTTTAATTTGAAATAAGCAAACCATGTTGGGAATCATGGGAACATTATCATTTCCCAAGATTTGTCGAATTAAACTTCTAGACAAATGAGAAAGCTCCGTGGAGAGAGATCTCTACGGGGCTTTTCTTTTCTTTTATTAATTACAGGGACAATCCATAGGTGCTTTGGTAAAGTACATAAAAAATACAAAAGGCATAATTTGCCACCGGTATATAAAATTTAAACTCGATATAATCATATAGTTCGTAATTGAGAACATAAGTAGTACGTTATCAATTTAACCATAATAGTTAGGGGTGTTTAAAATGGGGGAAATCATCAATATACAAGCATCAGAAGAGGAACGATTACGAAAAGTTGCGGAACAAAACGGAAGAGATTTTGATTCTATCGTATTATTGTATTTGCAAGAGCGTCTTTTGCAACGCTTGTCCGTCTCCGAATATCGGAATAAATTTTTGCTGAAAGGGGCATTGTTCTTACATACTTTGATACCTTTTAGGACAAGACCAACAAAAGATATGAATTTTTTGGCTGGGCAAATTTCCAATGATGTTCAATCTATAAAGGAAGCATTTGTAGCAGTTTGTGCAATATCTAGTGAGGATGGCGTGACATTTGATGAAACTAGTATTACCGTAAAACGTTACAATGAGGGAGTCGACGATGAAGGGATTCGGGTAATGATTCCAGCATCGCTTGGAAATCTAGAAAAGGAATTACAGCTAGATGTCCACTTTGGTGATGTAGTTGTACCAAAGCCACAGGATCTTCAGTACCCTACGATGATTGGCATGACGCAACCTAGCCTTTGCGCATATTCAAAGGAATCCGCTGTAGCTGAGAAGTTTGAATCCGTTTTGCGAATGGAAGCTGATCGTAGAATGAAAGACTTTTATGACCTTTATACATTATTAACTACGGAAAACTTTGATGGTCGTGTTTTACTTGAGGCTGTATTTGAAACATTCCAGAGAAGAGGAACGGTTTTAGAAAAAGAACATCTGGTATTTTCCGGCTCATTCGCAGAGGATAATGCAAACCAATGGACTACCTATTTAGGCAGAATTGGATTAGAAGAGAATTTGGAATTCCGTGTTGTAATGAACGCAATTAGCAATTTTTTATTTCCTATCTATCAAGCTATCATTGAAGAAAATGAATTCTTTAAAACGTGGAATACCCAACTTCAAGCGTGGGAGTAGCTGGGGGAACTAGATACACATTAAATAAGGAAGTCCTGTGGAAAGAAATCGCTACAGGACTTTTTTATTTTGTTCTCAAGGAGTAGGGTTACATCTACAAATGCTAGAAAATTTCACAAATTAGGTTGATCTTCTTTTTTTGTTACTATAAGCTAGACTATAAGTGTCTTTTTAATATCAGAAGACCGTGTTAAGGAGGTAGATTATGAAAAAGGTTTTATTTAGTACAATGGTTTTATTGATCAGTTTGTTTGGAATCTCAACGCAGAGTGCATTAGCCAGTGGAGATCAAACAAAGTCTAGTAATCTCTCAATACAAGAAACAAAACAGATCATTTCTGAAACGGCTAGAGAATATGGAATCCCACCGGAAATTTTAAAAGCCATCGCAGCTATGGAAAGTGAAGACGAGTATAAGCAATTTAATGAAGATGGAACTCCGGTAATTTCATCAGATGGCGGAATTGGTGTTATGCAAGTAACCCCGGATAAAATAAATATACCAGTGGATATTGAAAAGTTAAAAACGGACATAGACTATAATATTGATATTGGTGCAAGAGTACTAATGAACAAGTGGAATCTGGATTATTTACCGAAGATTAATAGTCATGATAAAAATATTCTAGAAGATTGGTATTTTGCTATTATGGCATATAATGGATTATCAGAAACAAACGATCCGAATCTTCATAAAGGCAAGGCCTACCAGGAGCGGGTGTATAAACGGATTGAAAGCGCATCTTTGCTTTATGGTAACGAATCTTATTTTGAGTTTCCTAAGTTTACTATTAATTATGAAGCGGACAATGATACAATGTTCTTTCCGCCAAATAAAAACTATGAGACAGGAACTTCAACTACTTCTCGGGAATTCTATCAAAAAGGGGATATTGTCTATATTGATGGAAGAGATGGTTCTGTTAGTCTAAGGGAAGGTTCATACAATGGTCCTGTATCAACAAAACTATGGTCATATACACCTTTAACCATTACAGGTGACCCAGTTGAGACTTCAAGTTTTGGTAATGAATTTGCATATTATCCAGTAAGTGGTGTGGATGCGAATGGATTTGTAGCCTCTGCATACCTGAATAAGGGTAGTGAAGATTTAATGTTCACTGATCCGGTCGATGATAAACGTGCTGCAGCTCTAGCATTTGCTGCTAAGAATGGATATGTGAAAGGTTATCCAGATGGAAGTTTTGGTTCTAATGATCCACTGAAACGAAAACACGTGGCAGTTATTCTAGACAAGATATTATCACTTTCCGCACCGGATAGTTATCAGATGGTTGCTGATGATGTACCGGTAAACCATAAATATTATGAACAGCTAAGAAGAGTTGAATATCATAAATTGCTTGGCGGTGGCGGAAAACTTCGTCCAAAACAGAATCTAACACGCGCGCAAATGGCTGAGGTTATGGCAGAAGCATTTGATTCCTACTATGAAAAGCCGGAAAAGCAGCATATTTTCATAGATCAGAAAGCCATCTGGAATCCAGAGAAGGTGAATACGATTTATTATAATGGGGTTACTGTAGCGGATCCATTCCGCCCAGGAGAGAATATCACCCGATCTCAATTTGCGCTATTCATCTACTTAACAATGGTTGACGTTGAGTAGTTAGATAGTTTCTTTAAGCTTTTTAAATTTTGTCTTTGGAAATAAAAGTGCGATTAACGCTTATACTTAGTTCGATTACTTTTATGTTCTAATGTTTCTTCATTAAAAGTACTTGTTTACAGTAAAAAAATGAGAGTATACCTAATTACATAGAGGGAGGTTTACATTTATATGTTCAAAGATAA
Source organism: Virgibacillus sp. FSP13 (assembly GCF_054048505.1). Classification (NCBI taxonomy): domain Bacteria; kingdom Bacillati; phylum Bacillota; class Bacilli; order Caryophanales; family Bacillaceae; genus Virgibacillus; species Virgibacillus sp. FSP13. Next base: position 288,578 of record NZ_JBSVKG010000001.1, read on the forward strand.
AAGATATCATAAATTTGAGGCTGCCACGATGGCAGCAGCTGCCGCAGTGGTAGCAGTTGCCCCTGTGGCGGTTGCCGCAGACGAAACGGGTTTCTCTGATGTAGATACAGATAATGATCATTATGACAATATCCTAAAGCTAAAGAATGCTGGAATTGTCATAGGAGATAATGGCAAGTTCAAACCTTATGAAGAAATTACCCGTGGCCAGGTAGCGGCAATTTTAAAAAAATCACTGAACTTGACTGTCCCTACTCCAATAGGGCCAATTTTGACAAGGTATTCAGACGTATCAGCTCTCGACGATGAATATGCAGGTCAGATTGCAGCCGTAACCAAAGCAGGTATTTTCAGCGGTGATAATGGTAAATTCAACACATATACCAACATTACTCGTGAACAGATGGCAACAGTACTCGTCAAAGCATTTAATCTAGATAAGATTGATGCGGAAGAGGTGGCATTAACTGACAAGAAGATAAGCGATTCCCACAGAGCAAATGTACAGGTGCTTGCTAATCTGAACATTACGAACCAGACAAAGAACTTCCATGCGTATGAAGATATCTCGCGCGACCAGTTCGCAACAATGGTTGTTAAATCAATGGAAGCGGCTGGTGTGAAAGATGTGAAGGAAATCGATGTAAATTCCATAGGGACGAGTGAAGCCGCAGCTTACAGTGAGGATACTGATGGTGGTCGTGATTTCGAAGCAACTGTCTCTGAATGGAATGGTTCCCTAGCTCCTGAAGGAACCGACGTATATGTGACGATTTCAGATAATGATTTACAAGGTAACGTACAACTTCAGAATGCGGATGGTCATACAATAACAGCAGAAGATGGAGATGACAGATTTAACGGAAATGCGGAAAACATCTTCGCTTTGGAAACGGACAAAGACGGCAAGATAAACTTCACGTTAATTGGAGAAATGAATGCCAATGCGCAACCGACTGTCTTTCTAGATAACGGCGAAATAGAAGGCGAGCTGGACGCCAAAGATACGCAATCCATAGGTGAAACAACCTCATTCGGCAAGGCTGTTTTTAAAAATTCTACGCTGAAAGTGCTGGATAAGAATGGGGAAAAAGTAGAAGATGTACAAGTCGGTGAAGAAGGATTTTTCGTTTATCAATTATTGGATCAAAATGGGAAAGTTAACATATCATTGGAACATGCAACGACTTTTGAAGTGAAGAATATTGGATTGAATGAGATTGAAATTGAGGGTCAGACTATCCCGCGATATGAGTCCGAAACTATTCAAATTGACTCAGAAGACGGAAAAGCAATTTTGAATATGACTGCACAGGGACCGGCACATGTATCTGTAAAGGCTTCCAGTTCAAAGGACTCAATTCCGGATAAAAACGCAATGTTTGAATTCAAAGCAGGAGCTGAATTAAAGGAAGGCATGTATTATTTTGGTACGGGTAAACTATACAATAGTGATATTGATGCTAAAGAGATTACCGTGCGCATTAATGGTTATCCACACAAATTGGCATATGACGAAGCCGATTTGTACTTTAATCGCAATCAAACTTCCATTGATACATTTGAAAAAAAATCGATGTATGCTTCAAAATATGTTTTCTACAAAGCGAAGTCTGATGAAACCGATCAGCTCAACGTGACAAGATATTTGAGCGTGACAGAAGAGCCCGAAGAGGTGATAGCCCCAAGTAATGATATAGAAATCACTTCCTTGGAAGCAAAAAGTTACTTTAATCCGGCAGTCCTTGGGCTAAACTATAAAGTATCATTAAAAGGAACCATTGCACTCGAAGATATTGCGGATATTAAAGAAGTTACCGTGACTTTGTCTAGTAAAGAAACTGGCGATAAAAAAACAGAGTCCCTTTATGTAAACGAATACGGGATGTTTATGGGTTCATTTATAGAGAACAATTACGATTACCTTAACGGGCTTGTAGATGAATTTACTTTTGCTTCTTATGATCAGATAACGATTTCTTACACCAATGCAAAGGGCGAGGAATTGTCTGTAACAGAGGATTATGAATTCTAAGATGAATAACGCGTGTTAATCCAAAATCCATCAGAGGAAAGTTTATTCTAAATTTCCTCTGATGGATTTTGTTGTATTCAGCAATCTAGCGCGCGCGACATGTTCCGCTTTAAACACTTTGAAGCGTGAATATGTAAATAAGAATTTAGTGGAAGGGGGAACGCTATGTTAAAATTGGCTTACTCGCCGGTTTCGCATTCTTGATCAGAATTTACTAAGCTTAAAATGCTCAAAATAGCGGCAGTAGAATATTCTATTCTACTGCCGCTTTTCTATTATTGGATCGGATATGCTTGCCATTTGCTTAGGTCTATTTCTTCCTTTTTGATCATTGTTGAAGGAAAGACAAATGACCATGGTTTGCTCGTATTGGCCTTTACTGTAAAGTTTTCCAGCTTGAAACTCCCCCGAGCAATTTCTTCGTTGCTCGCATCTTTGATACCGAGCGGGATTTGTTCCAGTTGAATATTTTTATCCGCGCCATTGCGAATTAAAATGGTTACCGCTAAATCACCGTTCTCCACTTGTTTTGCTTGAATACCCATGAAATTTACTTCCCCAGGCTTTAATGAAGGTGCGTTATTCAAAAATTTTGTCAATGAGGCCTTTGTGTCTTCAGCAATTGATTTTTCCCATGATTCTTCTAAATCAAGTTGGTGTTTTTTCTTAAGTTCAAATGCGAGTGACCAGTCATCTATCGGTTCATCACTATTCGTCATGATCTTATTTGACTCAAATATAAAGGTCCATGGTCGCGCACTATTTGTAGGAAGCGTTCCAAGTTTGCTAAGGTCAAATTCCTTTCGCGCAATAGGCTCTCGATCGGCATTTAATAATAAAATAGTCGTTTTCCCGAATTGAATGTTTTTTGTCACTGTGCTTCTTATCAATCCTGTAACTTGTAAACCATTCTTGCCTTTTGTCAGTTCCATCCCGTAAATGGATATCTGATTCACATTAAGTTTTGGGCTTTGACTATTATGAAAAGCGTAAACATATCGCGCTTCATCCGTTAAATTCCAACCTTCTGGAATTGATAATGTCGTCTCGATTCCAGCTTCGTCAGATTCTGAATTGCTAGATTCTGATTCCAAAAAATCATTAGCATCGGCTACATCATCCTTGGTTTGTTTCTGTTTTTTCTTGTCTTTTGAAAAGTTGAACATAAGATCTCCCTTTCTAGATTTTAATGTTGTGATTCTGATTCTCGGCGTTCGTTTGTACGTTTTATAAAGCGGGCAATTTGAACTGCAATCTCGTAATTGATTTCCTTAAACAACGATTCAAATAGTGTGTAGCCTTCTTTTTCAAACAGTTGAACAGGATCCTCCTGCTGGTATTGCCTAATGCCGATTCCTTCTTTTAGCTGGTGCATCGTATTCAAATGAGTTTTCCATAAGTTATCAATGACAAACAATGCTAGTCCTTCCGAAGTTGTCAGGACTTCCTCGTCTTCTTCAAACGATTGCAATTGTTTGAAGTGCTCATCAATTGATGGCTGTACATAATCTTTCATTTCTTCAACGCTTTCGAACAATTGTTCAGCAAATGAGACTTGTACAAGTAACACTTTGTTTAATTCTTTCGCCAACTTTTCTAAATCCATTTCCTCAGGTAATTCTTCAACAGCGCAAAATGCATCAACTATTTCCATTGGTAGGGATTCTGTTTGTTTCATTAGAAAAGATAGCGCATTATCAGATTCCAGAATCTTGTCCCGGAATTGGTAAATCACTTCACGTTGATTGTTTAAAACACTTTCCAATTTCAAATTATATTCCCGGAATTGATAATGGATGCCTTCACATATTTTTTGAGCAGTATCTACAAACTTGTGAATACTTGCTGAGGTTATACAACCGTTTTTATCTGACTTTACCTTTGACTCGATCCGTTCCAATTCATCGGATGCGTAGCGGGTAAATAGATAATCTTCCAGGGAAATGATAAATTGGGTCGAACCAGGATCACCTTGACGAGCAGAGCGCCCTTTAAGCTGATTGTCAATTCGTTGGCTTTCGTTACGCTCCGTTCCTATTACATGCAACCCACCAAGCCTGTCCACACCTTCACCAAGGATAATGTCTGTACCGCGTCCAGCCATATTCGTGGCAATGGTGATTTTTCCTTCTAGACCTGCTAGAGCGATCAATTGTGCTTCTTTTTCAACGCTTTTGGCATTTAATAATTGATAATTCAAGTTTCCATCATCAAGTGTTTTGGCAATCTCTTCTGACTGCATGATAGATGTTGTGCCAATAAGAATCGGTTGACCCTTGTCATGTCGTTTTTTAATTTCTGTTAATAAATAATTGTTTTTTTGTTCTCTAGTCATAAAAACCATGTCAGGCATATCGATGCGCTGATTTGGTTTGTTCGATGGTACGATGATAACATCCATGCCATAGACTTCTCTTATTTCTTCTTCTTCCGTCTTGGCTGTTCCTGTCATACCAGATAAAGTTGGATACATACGGAAGTAGTTTTGAATGGTGATCGATGCATGTGTTTTGTTTTCTTCGGTATTCATTAAACCTTCTTTTGATTCGAGTGCTTGATGGAGACCATCGCTCAAACTTCGCCCTTCCATAATTCTGCCGGTATTCATGTCAACCAGTTTTATTTCTCCGTCTTCTACTATATAATCCACATCACGTTCATATAACACTCTGGCACGTAATGCTTGTAGTAGGGAATGGAATAGTGTGCTGTGCTGCAAGTCAAATAGGTTATCGATCCCGAACACTTTTTCACATTTCGTTATTCCGTCATCCGTGAAATTAACGACTTTTAATTCGCGGTCATACACATAATCATCGTCTGGTTTCAGTCCTTTTACGGTGCTTGCGCAAACTTTATAAAGTCTGCCACTTGGCTGATCTTTTCCAGCAATGATTAGCGGTGTTTTGGCTTCGTCGATTAAAATACTGTCAACTTCATCAATGATGGCATAGTGGTATGGACGTTGTACTTTGTTTGAAGTGGATTGAGCCATGTTATCACGTAGATAATCAAAACCAAATTCGGTTCCAACCCCATAAGTAATGTCACGGTTATAAGCTTCTTTCTTTTCAAAATTACTTAAACCAGCAACATTTAGACCAACCGTAAGTCCGAGGAATTCGTGAATTTGTCCGATTAATTCCATATCCCGTTGTGCAAGATAATCATTGACCGTGATCACGTGGACGCCCTTTCCTTCAAGGGCAACAAGATAACTTGGCAGGGAGGCAACAAGTGTTTTCCCCTCACCTGTTTTCATTTCTGCTATATTCCCTTTCAGCAGGACAAGCCCACCTAATAACTGCACATCAAAATGGCGCATACCTAATACACGTTTGGAAGCTTCCCTTACTGTGGCAAATGCTTCCACCGCTAAATCGTGTATGGTTTCACCTTTTTTTAATCGTTCTTTGAATTCAATTGTTTTCTCTTTCAATTGTGCATCTGTTAATTGCTGATACTGTTCTTCGATTGCATTTATTTTTTCAACCATTTTCAGATATGGTTTTAATGCACGAATATTTTTCGGCTTTTGATCCGTAGTTTGTTTAACCATACAAATTAATACTCCTTAGATGTGGTATTCATGGTACTAGTATAACATGAATGAGCATGTTAAGATAAGATATTGGAAAAACATTATTTGGGTGTTTTTCCTTTATTCAGTGTACGATAATCTATGCTATATAATAGTTTGACTTTAGTTGTTTAGGTTTGGAAGGATTGAAAAGAAAATGACAATTGGAATTGTAGGAAACTACGGTAATAATAACCAGGGTGACGAAGCAATACTGGAAGGTATCCTCGTCCAAATTGAAGATGCGTATCATATGGAACGGAAGGATATGATCGTTTTTTCATTGCGGGCGGTTTGAAATTTGTTAAGTGATTAAGATCAAATTTTAAAGAGAGGTACATGACTTATGTATGGCTTTTGTTGCTGCCGTCACTATATGTTAAATTTTCTTTTCGCATTTGAGAAAGTTTGGTATTATTTAAACAGTTATTTTAATTAAAAATGAGGATTTGACTTATGAAACAGGTAAATAAAAAGGCTGATTATGAAAGAATATTTTTCGCTTTATTTTTCATTTTATTATTGATGAACACATTTGTGCGCACGCAATTAACAGGATTGTTCAGTATTGGGGAATTAAGTACTAATCTTACGCTTTTTTTTATGTTCCTATTACTCGTTAAAAGCTTTATAACTAACAAGCAATATGACATTTCTTTGGGAAAAGTCTATATTTCGTTGTCCCTTTTGATTGCGATTTTTTCGTTAAGCTTTTTAACCAGCAACCAAATGGAGTCATTTGAGTTTGTTAAATTATTCTTTTTATTTTTATTTATTCTTGGTGCAATTCGAATCAAGTGGCATCAAACACATATCAAAATTGCAGGATATGTATTTAGTGTTGTGATACTGCTTTTCTTTGTCCATTGGGTGGCATCAGGGTTTTTGATCCATGGATTTAAGAGTGTATTTCGTAATGAGAACTATTTAGGTGTACTCCTTTTTTCGATGCTTTATTTTAATATCTTATCGATTAAATACAGTAGAAGATTTGAACGTTCCTTTTTTACAGGTATTCTTTTTATTACGGCCGTGTTGATAATGGCTTCCGGTTCAAGGTCTGTTTTAATAGGTATCGCGGTTGCGGTATTCGGCTGGGTTATAATGAAAAAGTTTAGGAGTAAGTTTTCCTATCTTATTTATATCGTGTTGTTTGGCAATTTATTATTTATTGCTACATATGTCAAACTTAAAAATACATCACTTGGACACATGCTAAATGAATGGAGCAGGTCATTATTTGAAAAGAACTTATTTTCCGGAAGAGTGGAAATCTGGGAAGGTGTTATTCATGCTATTTTGAAGAAGCCTTGGTTCGGACATGGAGTGGGAATCAGGGCATCGGATGTAACGGATATTAATCTAACAGCGCATAACCTTTATCTACAGTTATTCCTTGAAGTAGGGGCTGTTGGTGTTATTTTCTTTTTTGCTTTTATTATAGGTATTTGGAAGCTGCTAAATGCGCGGCTGGATCATTATGTTTCCCGTTGGTCTGCTTGTTTTATGTTGGGAATCCTGGTTTATGAAACATTGGAATTAACTTTATTTCAAAACAATTATTCCATAGCAATGCTACAATGGCTAACTATAACGTTTGGTGTTAGCTTCGTGGACAATGACAAAATCGCTAAAAAAAGTAATTCCCGGTTATCACATCGACGGTATTATTAATTGAAATCTACAAAACTTGAATACGAAAGAAGTATAATCTAGGTATAAAAGTATTGGGTTATACTTCTTGTTTGCATGATCCCCCTTGTAACCACATGATTATTATCAAATAGTAATAGATCAGGTGTGTAGTCCCTTCTATACGAATTAAATATAGAATTATTCCTATGATATAGATTAAACTTCTTACAACCTTATCATCCCAGTATACCAAGTTAGTCATTAGTCGTTTGTAAATAAGTGCGAATTATTAGAGAGTCAGACATAATTTCTAGGCTAACAGTATTATTATGTACACTGTGTAGAACGTCATGGGACACTTAGTGGAAAACTTTAGATATTTAGATTGTTTGAAAAGGCCACCAAGTATCAGCACGGTAGCCTGAAAAAGTGTACAAAAGAGAGTGCCGGAAATATTGGTCTTATAACTAGGTTGAAAAAGTTGATATATACTGTGTATTGATTGTACTAGTATAACATGAATGAGCATGTTAAGATAAGATATTAGAAAAACATTATTCGGCAGTTTTTTCCTTAAATCGACAGGTTGTTGTTAGAAATTATCATATGGTTAGTTTGGAAGGATTGAAAGTGTATGGCAATTGGTATTGTGGGTAATTACGGAAATGATAATCAAGGTGATGAGGCAATCCTTGAAGGCGTTCTTGTCCAGTTGGAAGATGCGTATGCAGTTGAGCGGAAGGATATTATCGTCTTTTCCAATAATCCGGAACAAACGCGTGAGAAATTTGGTGTTCAATCTGCAAAACTTTATCATAAGAAAAAAAGCGCACCAATGACACTAATTGCAACCATAATGAAGAATAAATCCATTTTCCGTAAACTTGATATTTTGTTTGTTGGGGGTGGCGGAATTTTAATGGATTTATATGTAAATAGCCTTGTTATATTTAGCATGTACGGCTGGATTGCAAAGTTAACAAAAACCCCAGTTGTTATTTACGGGGCTGGTGCTGGTCCAATCTCAACTTTGACTGGAAAGGTGCTATTAAGGGCTCTTGCAAATCAGGCAAGACTTGTTACGGTTCGTGATCAAAAATCCAAAACGTTGTTGCAATCCATTGGTGTCAAAAAATCAATACATGTAATTACAGATCCCGCATTCCAAAATGGCGTTCCGGAAAAATCTATAGGAAGTAAAGATAAGCTTCGTATTGGGGTTACAGCGGTACCCTTTTACCATCCAGCTTACTGGCCAGAGGAAGACATGACAAAATATAATAATTATATTGATGGGATGGCTCGTAATCTTGATGAACTTTTACGTGAATATCCTGATGCAGTGGTGAATTTTTTTGCGACCAAACACCCACAGGACACTGCGGTAACAAAAGATATAAAAGAACGAATGAACAATAAAGATCAATGTGTAATATACGACGAAGGGCTGAATCATAAAGAAATTGTTCAACTTATTAATGAACAGGATATCGTGATTGGAACAAGACTTCATTCGTTGATTTTGGCACTTGTTACAAAAACTCCCATTATTGCTGTTGCTTACCATCATAAGGTGCAGGATTTTATGGATTCCATCGAATGTCATGATCTTGTGATTCCGATTGATGTGGTGAATAAACGGGATGATTATTTTTTCAGTGCCTACAGGGAAATGAGGGGAAATTGGAATCATACCTTGAAACGTTTTGATACAATAGCAAATGAAATGAAAAACAAGACACCAAAAGGGATGGATTTGGTCAAACGTGTTTATAGACCTTAGTGCAATTTCTGGCGTGTGTCAGGATGTCAGAGGATAGGTGCGTATGTTGAAATCTCGCTTTTTAAAGTTATTAGGTGCTATCACCATTATTAATATTGTCGCACGGTTATTCGGCTTTTTTAGGGAAGTATTCATCGGTTATCAGTATGGTACGACCTACCATGCTGACAGTATTATAACAGCATTTACAATTCCAAACTTTCTCTATCTTGTTCTTGGTGGAGCTTGTACAACTGCGTTTATTTCTGTTTATAGTAAGATGAATGCGTCGGTGAAGAATGATTTTGTGCAAACGATTTTTACACTTTTAAGCATAGTAGTTGGGGCATTAACAATATTGTTCATGGTCTTTCCTGAATTCTGGATTAAAATTATTTTTTCCGGGATGTCGAAAGAAGCACTAACATTAACAAGTAACTTATTCCTATGGACGGCGCCCTCAACATTATTTTTAGTATTATCTATTGTTTTTAGTGGACTGCATAATGTTCATGAAAATTATCGTTTAAGCACTTTTTCTACATTTACTTTTAATGGTATCTATTTATTTATTGGTGTCGGATTAACACCGTGGTTAATGGAATATTCATATGCATTAGGTGCGACAGCGGGTTCCGTGTTCATGTTTATCATTCTAGTTCATTATATTCGGAAACAGCAGCTTGTTCCACTTCGTTTTAAGATTGTAAAACTACCTGAGACAAGGCGGTTTTTGAAATTGGCCTTGCCTCTAATTTTTGGCGGAGCGACGATGCAGTTTTATCTATTGATCCAACGTATTTATGCGGCTGAATTAAATGATGGGACAATAGCTGCGATAAACTATGCATCAAAAATGACACAATTTCCCCAAGCAGTACTAATGACGAGTGTTACCACTATCATTTATCCGATGTTGGCCAAAGCGGCTGGTGAGGGTGATTTCACAAGAATTAATCAATCATACAAAAAAGGCTTTCGTATGCTGACATTGATTTTATTGCCAGCAAGTATTTTTATCTTTATTTATGCAAAAGAAATTATTACCTTTATTTTCGAATATGGGAATTTCAGTCAGGATTCAACAAATGTAACATATCCATTGTTGCAGATCTTTTCTATTTCTATTTTTTCTCTAGCGCTGAATACGTATGTTACTCGGTTCTTTTATGCGATGGAAAATACATTATTACCAACTGTGTTAAATGTTGTCTCGATATTCGGCATCAATATTTTATTGATCACTTTATTCATCGATCAATTGGGTGAGAACGCTATTGCGCTTGGAACGGTAATTAGCGCTATTATAAATATGATTTTACTGATTTCCTTTGCGAAATTTAAGCTGAATTTAGTTGTATGCAATTGGAGGTACTTGGTAGGTCTGTTAGTATTCATTATATTTTCCGCAAGCATACTATGGCTAACCTCGTTTATTCCAATTCGTTCTATCATCCTTTCCCTTCTTATTGGAGGAACAGTGACACTATTACTAATTGTTGGAGGCTTAAAATTAGTTAAAGAACCGGAGAGTGGACGATAATGTATGAAAAAAGTAAAGATGGTTTAGTCTCAATAATCATGCCGGCATATAATTGTGGTGATTATATAGGGATTGCAATTGATTCTGTAATCGCACAAACATATAAAGATTGGGAAATCATTGTAGTTGATGACTGTTCGATCGACCATACCGAAGAAGTAGTGAAAAATTATATGTCAAGGGACTCCAGAATTAACTATTATAAGCTAGAAAAAAACTCGGGTGCAGCAGTGGCTAGAAATACTGCCATTGATATTGCTAGTGGAGAATATATAGCTTTTCTTGACAGTGATGATGTTTGGTTTTCTGAAAAATTGACAAAACAGCTTAAATTTATGAAAGAAAACAATTATAATTTTACTTGTACAAATTACACTAAAATTGATGAAGACGGAAATTATCTTAACCAAATGATTACAACTAAAAACAAGAGTGATTATAATGGGATTTTAAAAACCAGCGCAGGAAATTCAACAGTTATGTATAATGCGAAAAAATTAGGTAAGTTTAAAATTCCAGATATCAAAAAGAGAAATGACTATGTAATGTGGTTGAAAATAATTAAAAAAGCGAAGTATTTGTATGGATTAGATGAATCACTTAGTAGTCACCGAATAAGAACTGGCGCAATATCACGAAAAAAGACAGGTCTGGTTGGCTATCACTGGAAGGTATATAGAGAAATAGAACATTTATCCTTTGCAAAGTCCGTTTATTTAATTGTTCACTGGGTGGTAGTAACAGTTTTTAGAACGTTAAGAAAATAAACTAAAGGCTAGACCATGGCCAAAGTGCTCAGTATCTAGATCGTGACACCTGTATTATATATGCAAGCGATTGGGTTGTTGCAATGGTTTATTATTGCTATTGGTATAAGCGGCGTGATTTCGTATAAACGTCGAGAACCAGATTAACAATTACATCTTCTACAACTAAAAATTGTTATATTTTTTCCTGCTTTTTGATGCTATAATTGAGAGTATGCAAAATTAGCTAGACCTTGCAAATAAGTCTATCATGATAGAAGGGGAATGACGTTATGAGATATCGAACCAGGCTGATATTACTTATAATCATGGATTCGATCATTGTCAGCACAGCCATATTTATCGGTGCTTGGATTGCATATCCATATGAACCTGTTATTCAGACGTCGTCACTTGTTATAAGCGCAATAGCACTACTTGTATTTCATCACCTATTTGCGTTAGTTTACAATTTATATAAAAAAGTTTGGGCATATGCCAGTGTTGGGGAATTAACAGCCATCGTAAAGGCGATAACATTATCCATTATTGCAACCGCGGTTGTTCAATATGTGGCAAGTGGTTTTGTTATCTACAAACGCGCATTATTGGTTACATGGATGCTGCACATCATTCTTATTGGTGGATCGCGGTTTGTTTGGCGTGTTTTTCGTGATTGTTATGTGAATAAAGATGGTAACAAAAAGAACACCTTGATTATTGGTGCGGGTTCAGCCGGTGCTATGATTGCTAGACAATTGAAAAACCAAAATAATTCAGGGTTGCTGCCGGTTGGGTATATTGATGATGACTGGTCAAAACAGAAAATGCAATTATATGATTTACCTATTTTGGGCCAAACCGAGGATATTACAACGGTTGTTCAAAATCATAATATAGAACATATTGTCATTGCGATTCCATCATTACAAAATGGCGCATTGAATAAAATTGTAGAAACTTGTAAGAAAACAAGAGTAAAAACACAAATACTCCCGAAAATGGAGGATATAATGACGGGGAAGCTTTCGGTAAGTCAATTGAAAGATGTTGAAGTAGAAGACCTTCTAGGACGCGAACCAGTAGAACTCGATATTGATGCCATTTCTGGGGATATCACGGGAAAGACAATAATGGTTACCGGTGCAGGTGGATCAATTGGGTCAGAACTATGTCGTCAACTTATGCGTTTTACTCCAAAAAAAATCGTATTAGTGGGGCATGGTGAATACAGTATTTATTCCATTGATATGGAGCTTAAGGACAAGTATTCTGATACGAATATTGAAATCGTTCCGGTTATTGGCGATGTTCAAGATCGTGCTCGTATGTTTGAAATTGTCGAAATGCATAAACCGGTTATCATTTATCATGCTGCAGCACATAAGCATGTTCCATTAATGGAATATAATCCACATGAGGCAGTAAAAAATAATATTATCGGTACGAAAAATGTAGCAGAAGCAGCGGATGCATTCGGTGTTAATTCGTTTGTCCTCGTTTCATCAGACAAGGCTGTCAATCCAACAAGTGTGATGGGTGCAACAAAACGACTTGCGGAGATGGTTATCGAGGACTTGAATAAGCGTAGCAAGACAAAGTTTGTTGCGGTACGTTTCGGTAATGTATTAGGCAGTCGTGGAAGTGTTATACCGTTGTTTAAGAAGCAAATCAATCAGGGTGGTCCGGTCACGATTACAGACCCGGAAATGAGTCGCTACTTTATGACGATACCTGAAGCATCACGATTAGTCATTCAGGCAGGAACACTTGCAAAAGGTGGAGAAATTTTTGTGCTGGACATGGGTGATCCAGTCAAAATTATCGATCTTGCTAAAAATTTAATTAGACTATCAGGTTTCACGGAGGAAGAGATACCGATTGTATATACTGGAATTAGACCCGGGGAAAAAATGTATGAGGAATTGTTAGATGACAATGAAATTCTCCCTGGTGAAGTGTACGAAAAAATATATGTTGGCAAGACGACGGAAGTAGAACCCGAGTTATTGTCAAACCTTGTCACGTATTTTAAAGGCTATTCAAATGAGGACTTAAAACATGAATTGATGCGGATTGTCTTTGTGGATAACGCATTAATGAAAGCAAGGTAATTAAAAAACAGAAATAGTAAACAGGAACGGTGATAATCAAATGAAAGTCTGTTTTTTGGCGGCAGCCTCTTCAATCCATACTGTACGTTGGGTGAATGCAATAGTAGAACGAGGACATGACGTGGATTTAATAACAATGCACCATTCAAAATCGGATCGTATAGATTCTAGGGTGTGCTTACATCAATTAAAGGTTCCTGCTCCGATTGGTTATTACCTAAATGGACTAGAAGTAAAAATGCTTATTCGCGGGATTCAGCCGGATATCTTGCATGTACATTATGCGAGTGGATACGGTACATTAGCAAGATTAATTGACTTTAATCCGTCTTTATTATCCGTGTGGGGAAGTGATGTCTATTTATTTCCTGATAAAAGCAAGCGAAATGAAAAGACGTTGAAAAAGAATCTTAATGCCGTAACGCAAATTACATCGACCAGTTACGCAATGAAGGAACAAACAGAACAATTTGTTACACCGAAGTCTCCAATAGAAGTTATTCCTTTTGGGATTGATTTGGATTTGTTTAAAGCTAGTGGGACAAAAGATTCTAATTCAATCGTAATTGGGACTGTAAAAAAGCTGGAACAAATTTACGGAATTGATATACTAATTATAGCTACTGCAAAATTAGTCGATTATTTACGTTCAACTAATTACGAAGATATAGTGAAAAGATTAAAACTAATGATTGTTGGTGATGGTTCTCAGTTAACGTACCTACAAGAGTTAGCTAGAAAATTGCATATAAGTGAAATCACAGAATTTGTTGCTGCTGTTCCGAATAATCAAGTTCCGCACTATCTGAATCAATTGGATATTTATTGTGCATTTAGCAGAAGTGAGAGCTTTGGGGTCGCGGTCTTGGAGGCATCTGCTTGTGAGGTGCCTGTCGTGGTTAGTCATGTAGGTGGATTACCAGAAGTAGCAAAAGACGGACAAACTGGTTACATGGTTGATTACGAAAATATAGATGATATTGTAAACAGGTTATTTGAATTAGTGATTGATAAGGATAAAAGAAATCATTTCGGAAAAAACGGTCGGGATTTTGTGAAAAATAATTATAATTGGTATCGAAATGTGTCGCATATGGAAGAAATATACCTCGGATTGAAATAATTTTAATAAGGAATTGAGTTTACGATGAATTTTCAAGAGAAGCTAGCTGAAGAACTGAAGTATTTATCCGCCCATGATAATAAGGCCATTACCATTAATAACACTGCAAAATATGAGACTAATTTTAGAATACTTCCCAGAAGATATGCACTTGATACAGCGATATCGAGTTTCTTGATCAATGATTCTAAACTGCTCCACGATACGCTTCGTTATTTTGATGGTAAAGTTGAAACTATTTTTGTTGATGTCGAACAAAAGCTGGAAATTAACCTGTTTAAAGTTGCCAAAGATGTTGTGAAGCAATCACGATTAATAGCAATAAAGCCAAATGACATGGCCATCGAGGCTTGTGACTTATTAATACGTCATGAGTTTCGTGATGATTTGATGAATAAAAATGTGTTGGTTATTGGCACAGGAAACTTGGCTAGTAAAATTGCGTTACGAATGAGTGAAAGACAAGCAAATGTATTTATAAAGGGTAGATCAAAAGAAAAGGAACATGCTATTGTTAACGGGTTGAATGGATTTCTTCCAGCTTTTTCACCTGAAATAAACACAATGGAGCACTTGCAGAAGATTTCACTAAAAGCAGATGTAATCGTATCTTTTCTTTCTGGTCAATTTGAAGAAGAAGAACTGTTATTTCCTTATATCAGCCAAAATACGTTCATTATTGATGGTGGAATAAGTAATTTTAGTCAACATTTTATTAGCCAAATGATGGAGCATCATACGACCATTACAAGATTAGATGTACGAATTGCTTTGCCTTATCAATTTATATCTGCTTTTCACTACACCACATCTTTTTTCGAAAATGTTTATGGTAAATCAGAACTTAATCAAATTCCCGTTGTTTCGGGTGGATTTGTTGGGCCTGAAGGAACCGTTATTGTTGATAACATAAGGCAGCCTAACCAAATTGTTGGCATTGCTGATGGTATGGGGGGAGTGAAGCATAATGAATACCTCACTGAATCAGATAGAAGGTCTATCCAAGATGTCCAAAAAACCATTACAACTGGCCTGTAAACGAATCATGGATATTGTAGTTAGTTTTATTTGTTTAATTCTATTGTCTCCTATTTTTCTGGCAGTGGCAATATGTATTATTATGGAAGATGGTCGCCCTGTATTTTTTAAGCAAAGGCGTAGCGGGAAAGATGATTCTGTATTTGAAATATACAAATTTCGTTCGATGAAGATCAGCCAATCCAATTCTTTAGGAAAAAGTAAAGGCAAAATCTATAATTGGAAAAACGGTGTACCAGATGACTTCGTTTTTAAACTTGGTTCTGTTGATAACCCCAATATTACAAGAACAGGGAATTTTATTCGAAAGTACAGTCTGGATGAACTCCCACAGTTTTTAAATGTATTAAAGGGAAATATGAGTATCATAGGACCAAGACCTGAAATTTTGGATATTACGAAATGCTATAATGAAGAACAAAAAGTAAGATTATGTGTAAAACCAGGTATAACTGGATGGGCGCAGGTTAATGGCAGAAGTGAAATGAACCATGGCGAAAAAATTAAGCATGACTTGTATTATGTAAACCACTTTAGTCTATGGCTGGATGTTAAGGTTTATTTTAAGACGGTATTTCAAGTGATTCTTGGGAAAGGCTCCGTTTGATAGTGTGGGACAGGGGAGATGGCGTTAGTTAGGGTAACTGAAAAAGTGCCCTTTTTTTAACACATATTTCCGGGATTATAGCACGAATTTTTTAAAAGAGTATAATGTCTTTGACGTTTAACCATGTTAAATACTACCGTTTTGATGTAATGATCATCAACCCTGATTGAACAGCTGGTATTTGTGGATGTCGATTAAGGAGGGAGAGAGTTAACGGTTATTATGGCTTGGACAATGTAAAATGTACATCAAGCTTCCATATTTTCTAGGGAACTCCCTCTTAATTTGTAGACCCTATAAAAGTGATATAAACAATTTTATCTTGGATAAAGAAACTAAAAGAGTTAATGGGAAATATATCTTTTAGAAACATACAAAAAAATTGTAATTGGTTCACCCTTGAATAACTATAAATATTAAGAATTTAAGTGCAGTATGTCACGTTGACGTCGCTGTCAAATATAAAATAAGTAGGCAAATTATGTCTGGAAATGAAATATCTTTTACTAGATAAAAGATAATAATCAAGTATATAATTAAATATGATGCTTTGCGCTGAATAAAAGTAATATAAACGTCAAGATTGTCGAAATAAGTTGAGTTGTGAAGACATAATAGAATAGTGATGCATGGTTATTACACAAATTTATAGTGATCATCCATTGCTATTTTATTTGTATAAATGTTAAAGCTTCTGAACTATGCCTATTATAATAAAATTTAGGGGGAAAATTACTTGCATAAAGTCAAAAAGGCGATTATTCCAGCGGCAGGTCTGGGTACAAGGTTTTTACCCGCAACAAAGGCGATGCCGAAAGAAATGTTACCAATTGTTGATCGACCGACAATTGAATACATTGTCGAAGAAGCTGTTAAGTCAGGCATAGAAGATATTATTATTGTTACTGGTAAAGGGAAACGTGCAATAGAGGATCATTTTGATATTAACTTTGAATTAGAAGATAATCTAGTAAAAAAGGGTAAGTTTGAGTTGCTGAAAAAAATTAGACAATCATCGGAAGTGGAGATTCATTATATACGACAAAAAGAACCCTTGGGATTAGGACATGCTGTATGGTGTGCACGGAAGTTTATTGGAGATGAACCATTTGCCGTACTATTGGGTGATGATATTGTCCAAGCGGAAAAGCCTTGCTTGAAACAATTGATGGAAGAGTTTGATGTGACACAATCATCCGTAATCGGCGTGCAAAAGATCCCGCATGAAGAAACACATCGGTACGGCATTATTGACCCTAGCACAATGGAAGGTAGACGTTATCAAGTAAGTAATTTCGTTGAAAAGCCTGAACAAGGAACTGCGCCTTCTAATCTAGCAATCATGGGTCGCTACATCTTAACGCCTGAGATTTTTAGCTTCTTGGCTCAGCAAGAAACTGGTGCTGGTGGGGAGATTCAGTTGACTGATGCGATTCAGAAGTTGAACGGTATTCAGAGTGTGTATGCTTATGACTTTGATGGTAAGCGGTATGATGTTGGAGAGAAGTTAGGGTTTATTCGGACGACGATTGAGATGGCTTTGCTGGATAAAGAGTTTGGTAAAGACGTAGAAATCATGCTTAAAAAACTTTTGACTGAAAAAACACAAGTATAAGGTTAAATATATGGAGGTAAGAAGATGAATATCGCTGTTGTTGGTACAGGTTATGTTGGCCTAGTTACTGGTGTTAGTCTTTCTGAGATTGGCCATCATGTTACATGTATCGATATTGATGAGGCA
Organism: Virgibacillus sp. FSP13; assembly: GCF_054048505.1. Lineage (NCBI taxonomy): Bacteria > Bacillati > Bacillota > Bacilli > Caryophanales > Bacillaceae > Virgibacillus > Virgibacillus sp. FSP13. Next base: position 306,502 of record NZ_JBSVKG010000001.1, read on the forward strand.
AAAGTAGATAAGATGAAGAACGGAATTTCGCCAATCTATGAACCTGGCTTAAGCGAATTAATGACGAAGAATATAGACAGAAACTGTTTATTTTTCACAACAGACCATCGTGAAGGATTTCAAAATGCTGATATCATATATATCGCAGTTGGTACACCGGAAAATGAAGATGGTTCGGCGAATTTAAGCTTTGTTGAACAAGTAGCTAAGGACATTGCGAAACATGCGAAACAGGATACGGTTGTGGTTACCAAGAGCACGGTTCCTGTTGGTACGAATCATAAATTGAAACAAATCATTAATACAAATCTGGTTCAAGATGTAAAAGTAGAAATGGTGTCAAACCCAGAGTTCCTAAAAGAAGGATCTGCTATTCACGACTCCTTTCATGGCGATCGCATTGTGATTGGGTCGGACAGTGAAAAAGCTGCAACTCTATTAGAAGAGGTTAATAAACCATTTGGGGTCGCGATATATAGGACAGATATTCGAAGTGCGGAAATGATTAAATATGCTGCCAACGCTTTTCTTGCAACAAAGATTAGTTTTATTAACGAAATCTCAAACATATGCGAGCTAGTAGATGCCAACGTGGAAGATGTTGCGAAAGGGATGGGCTTAGATAAGCGGATTGGTAACAAGTTCTTAAACGCTGGAATTGGTTATGGTGGATCTTGTTTTCCGAAAGATACAAAAGCACTTATAAAAATCGCTGGTAATGTTGATTATGACTTTGAATTACTTAAAGGCGTTGTCAATGTTAATAAAAAACAACAAGCCCTACTAATAGATAAATTAAATAATAGATTTGACTCATTAAAAGGTAAGAAAATTGTAGTTCTTGGTCTTGCGTTTAAACCGAACACAGATGATATGAGGGAAGCAGCTTCTATTGTAATAACGGAAGAACTTATAAAGCAAGGTGCAGAAGTTGTTGCATATGATCCAATTGCAATGGATAATGCTAAACAAGTTTTAAATCCTGAAGTTCAGTATTCGGAAAATGTTGGTGGGGCTATTAAAGATGCTGATGCTACATTGATTCTTACAGAGTGGGATGAGATTAAAAATATCGATTTAAAGTTGTTTGAGACAATGAAATACCCATTGGTAATTGATGGTCGGAACTGCTTTGCCTTGGATAAAATGAAAGATTACCGTATTGAGTATCATTCGGTTGGAAGACCATTTGTAAATAAGGAAATAAATAAAATTTTTCTGTAGAATTCGTTTGCCGTTTATAACTTCTAATTAAAGCCCAGGTGATACCTTATCTAGTTTTTTGGTAAGTAAGCGTATGATGGATTCTATATGAGCTATTATCGATGTTTATTATCTTCTGTGTTTATAATTGACTGTTGACTTATTAAAACAAAAGACAAACACGGATCAAAAGTGGCTAAACGTCTTTGGTTGAAATTAGCTTGGCAGAGATTTTAATACTAGTGCTTGGTGACGGGACTTACGCATATTCAATTTACCACAAAGCGAAGGAACCGTGAATGTGAAAATGCATAAGACGATTACATCTATTGATACAGTTATTGGCAAAAAGAAAATGAACAAGCAAAAGCCACTGAACATTTTGATGCTTGATGTTGATAAACGTCCTTTTTCTCATTGATAAAGCTAAAGTCTACCTCATCACGAAGTATTTTAAGTATATGACTTTCAGGAATTTTATTGTATAAAAAGGAATAGATGCTTAATTGCATTTTTGTCTTTAAGCATGAAAATACCCCCAGTTTGGTTGATGGTTTCTTTACAATTCTATTATACCAAATTTTGGGGGTATTTTTAGCTGTTATTAAGAGTTATTGAATTTTCAGGGTGGCTTTTCAGTGGTCTCGACCTGTCCCCATGTCCCAGTTTCTTATTCCGCTATCCCAAGCTCTTTCAGTCCATTAAATATCCCCGATTCCTCACCGATGTTGTCCGGTGTTTTGCATGGTCAAAAAGATCGGGATGTGCGTTTCCCATTGCAAAGCCTTCTCCAACTATTTGAAGCATTTCCTTATCATTCATTCCGTCACCAAACGCAATAGCCTTTTCTTTAGGAATGTCCAAACGTTTTAGCACGTTTTTGATTGCCACCCCTTTGTTCACCGATTTGCGAATGATGTCATAACAATGTTCCACGCCTTCAATGTTCACTTGTGAAAGGCGGATATCGGCTTCAATTTCATAAAGGGATGCCTGCGTTGAATCCAATTTCATGATAGTTGCGACTAAAACACGATCAACTATATCATTCGTAAAGCGTTTATTTTTTACCAAATAAGGAAGGTAAAACTGTGACCTATTCATTAGAGAAGCCGGTTGAACCAGTTGATCCAGCGGCAGTAAAGAGTGCCATGGAGGAAATCATTTCGCAAAATGCTTTCACATCGACAGGCGGTGACCTTGTTTCAATCAAGAGTGCACGAATTGTGGATCGGATTGTGACAAATATTGAATTGGGATAAGTTTTGGAGCGACTCTCGTGGAAAAAGAATTGGAGTTTGTTCTTCTTATAAAAACAAGGCCAATGTGATGTCTACCTAATCAAAAGGAAGTAATCGCCCACGCCATGGTCGCAATTACTTCCTTTGGTTAGGCAACATGTTTAGTGGCCAACTGCACTTAATGCAGTTTGTAGTTGCCGGTGCCGGGTAGTTAGCGCTACTCGATACCTTATTCTAAGTATTGTATAAAGTTTTTTATTTATACTGTCAATTTGTTTAGGTTTATTTAAAATAGATCCTCTACATTAGAAAATACAGTCCTACCTCTAATCCTAAACCTGCTCGCCCGCACACAACGATTTGAATCATTCAAATACCGGCATAAATATATATTTCCCGGGAAATACCGACAAACTTATACCGTTTTCGTTTCCTATTATTCGACTAATTTTGGTGAGCAACAGACGCTACAATGACACTAGTAATGAGAATCTTTCCTCTATACTGCATTATTTCCCCAAGCCTGCCCATCCTAAAAAACACCTTATTAAATGATGTCAACAATACGATTGACAAAATGACTTTTAGATTCAATTGATACTGATTCTGTAAGCGCTGTATAATTTAATTATGAATTCAATATTTATTTATTTTTTATCATAGAGAGGGGATTTTTATATGGCTAATAAAGGCTTTCGTGCTAAGGTACAGCGCTTTGGTAGTTATTTGAGCGGTATGATTATGCCAAATATCGGCGCATTTATCGCCTGGGGTATTATCACAGCTTTATTTATTCCAGACGGTTGGTTGCCAAATGAGCATTTGGCAACATTAGTCGATCCAATGATCAATTACCTGTTGCCGCTTCTTATCGGGTTTACTGGTGGGCGTATGGTTCATGAAAAACGAGGCGGCGTTGTTGGTGCAATTGCTACGATGGGTGTTATCGTCGGGGCAGACATTCCAATGTTTTTAGGGGCCATGATTATGGGGCCGCTAGCGGGATATTGCATGAAAAAAATCGATGACTTATTTCAAGAAAAAGTCAAATCGGGCTTTGAAATGCTTTATAACAACTTTTCAGCAGGTATTTTAGGAGCAATTCTGGCAGTGATTTCTGTAATGCTAATTGGTCCTGTTGTCGAGGGGCTAAATAATATATTAGCTTCAGGGGTAGAGGTAATCATTAACGCAGGATTACTGCCATTAGCAAACATCATTATTGAACCAGCTAAGATTTTATTTTTGAATAATGCCATTAACCATGGAATATTAAGTCCAATTGGGGTTGAGCAAGTAGCGGACGCAGGGAAGTCCATTCTATTTCTACTGGAAGCGAATCCTGGTCCTGGATTAGGTATTTTGCTTGCATTCGCTATTTTTGGCAAAGGAACATCGAAGAGCTCGGCATCTGGTGCGGCTATTATTCACTTCTTTGGTGGGATACACGAAATTTACTTCCCATATGTCTTAATGAAACCTACACTGATTTTAGCTGCTATTGGTGGTGGTGTAAGTGGCGTATTCACGCTTACAGTCTTTAATGCAGGCTTGGTAGCGCCAGCATCTCCAGGAAGTATTTTCGCTGTGTTGGCGATGACACCTCAAGGGAATTACATCGGCGTCATTTTAGGAGTTCTTGTGGCAACAGCTGTTTCCTTTATCATATCCGCATTTATTTTGAAAACGAGTAAAGCAAAAGATGAAGATTTATCAGCCGCTGCAGGTAAAATGGAAGAAATGAAAGGAAAGAAAAGCTCTGTAGCTGGAGCCTTAAACCAACAGGATGAAGAAACCGATGGGCAAGAAGTTGAAAATAAGACTTCGGATGAAATTAATAAAGTTATTTTTGCCTGTGATGCGGGAATGGGTTCGAGTGCGATGGGCGCATCGTTGTTAAAAAACAAATTTAAAAAGGCGGATATTGATATATTTGTTACCAATACAGCGATCAATAACCTACCTGATGATGCAGATATCGTCATCACCCATAAGGATTTAACCGATCGTGCGAAAGCCAAGTTACCAAGCGCTGAGCATATTTCGGTGGAAAATTTCTTGAACAGTCCGAAATACGATGAGTTGGTGGATCGTCTGAAGTAATAAGACAAAAATCCATGTTGCAAGGTGGTGAACAGTTTGTATATATCGGGCCGTGAACGAAAGGTGATCGAACTTTTATTAAATGCGCAAAAGGAACTGACGGTGAAAGAAATTGCCAGTGCTCTTGACGTAAGTGAACGAACGATTCATCGGGACTTGAAAAGTATCGAAAAAATCGTTTTTGATCACAACCTGGAGCTAATGAAAAAGTCAGGGGTAGGTCTTAGGATTATTGGAGACAGCAATGACAAGCAACAACTGGAATTAACACTCTCCAATGCAGTGGCATCTGACTTTACGCCTGAGGAGCGGCGGGCCATTGTTTTGGCAACACTTTTGGAAACGAAGGAACCAATCAAACTGTTCACCCTTGCAAATGAGTTGAACGTGACCATTGCGACGATAAGTAATGATTTGGACCATTTAGAAGAAGACTTAGCAAACTTCCACCTCCCATTAATAAGAAAAAGAGGGTATGGGGTCAAAGTGGAAGGGGATGAAGCAAATAAGCGCGCAGCTATTAGTCGTTTAGTGACAACATATGTGGATCCATTTGATTTCGTATCCTATTTAAAGGAAAACATCCAGCAAAAATCACAACATCCACTCAATACGATTTCTGATCGTTTGTTAGGCATGGTTAACCCAGAAATGCTACGTACGATTGAAAAAAGGGTGGAACAAGCCCGAAATGAGTTACCACACGATTTAGCTGATAGTGCTTATATCGGGTTAGTAGTTCATCTGGCATTAGCGATTGAGCGATTGAAAAAAGGCGATAAAATCAAGTTCGATCAAGCGTTTATGAAACAAATCGAAGGAACAACAGAATACAAAATTGCTAAAATGATGATCCAAGACCTGGAAGTTTCCCTTGCCATGGATATTCCGAATGATGAAATCGGGTATATTACCATGCATTTAATGGGAGCAAAATTGCGTATCGATCAACATTATGTAATGGAAGACTCCAGCTTGGATATCGCGTATCAAACAAAGGAGTTAATCCGGTATGTCAGTTCCCGTCTGGACGTCGATTTAACGGAAAATGCCTCCTTGTTGAATGATTTGGTGGCCCATTTGAAACCAATGATCTATCGGCTGAAACAAGGAATGAATATTACGAACCCACTGATCGGAGAGATTACAAGAGATTACCTTGACCTTTTTCATTTGGTGCAGGAAGGTGTTCAGAAAATATACCCTGATTTAACGTTTCCAGACGATGAAATTGGGTATCTTGTTCTTCATTTTGCGGCCGCGTTATTGCATGGCGAGCAGGAATTTAAATTACGGGCATTAGTTATCTGTTCCAGTGGGATCGGAACAGCAAAAATACTTGCCACGAATCTATTTCAACAAATTCCAGAAATTAAACAAGTGGAAAATAAATCCCTGTTTGATTTGAAAGAACTGAATCCAGATGAGTATGACATCGTTGTGTCGACTATCCCATTAAAAGGATTTGCTGGTGACTATCTTTTAGCATCACCAATTTTGACGCAATCAGAGGTCCATCGTATTAAGAAGGTGGTCAGACAAAAGAAGCTTGCTTATCAGACAAAAAGGAACCAGGTAGGATCAAAACCAAAACGTGACGATAGGAAAACTCTGGACTTCATCCCACAATTGGAGGCAATGCAACAGTATACAAAAACCATTTTAGATCTGCTGCATGCTTTTCACGTCAAGCAAATTACGGAAAAACGTTCAATGGAATCCATTTTGCATTTGATTTGTAGAGAACTAGCAGAAAAGGGTAAGATAACAGATGAAGAAAGTGTTGTAAAAAAGCTGCTGGAAAGGGAAAAGGTAAGTGGATTGGGAATTCCAACTACCTCCCTTGCCCTTTATCATACACGTTCACCAGAGGTAGAAAGGCCAAGCTTTACTGTCTATTCCTTAACTCATCCGGTAACTGTTTCTGGAATGGATGGCGAAATGGTTACAATTAATACTGTCATGTTCATGCTTGCCCCTGAGGTTACCAATCAGGAAGTGCTGGAGGTTCTTAGTTACGTCAGTAGTTTGTTGATACAGGAAGAGGAAAGTATAAAAATGTTTGAATCGGGGAACGAAACCGAAATCAAACAATTTCTTTCCGCAAAATTTCATACATTTTTACATGAAAAAAATCTATTGTAAGGAGCGCATCACGAATGACTAAAGAAATTTTAAGCAAAGACAATATCCATCTAAATGTAGCGTTAAATAATAAAGAGGAGGCTATTCGTTATACGGGGGAAATCCTTGTCAATAACGGATATGTAGAAGCTTCCTATGTAGATAAAATGCTAGAAAGAGAAGAAATGACTTCTACTTTTATGGGTAACAATGTCGCGATCCCACATGGTACAGAGGATGCAAAGGGAGCTGTTAAGGAAACAGGCCTGACCGTTGTAACTGTACCAGATGGGGTCGATTTTGGTGGCGGAAATATCGTCAAAGTCCTTATCGGTATTGCAGGAAAAGGCGATGAACATTTAGAGGTTCTCTCTAAAATTGCGATCGTTTGTTCAGAAGAAGAGAATATCCAACGAATAGTGGAAGCAAAATCAAAAGAAGACATTCTAAATCTATTCGACGAGGTGAGCTAAATGTTAGCTGTACATTTTGGTGCGGGGAATATTGGCCGGGGATTTATCGGCGCTCTCCTCTATCAAGCAAATTATCATACAACATTTGTCGATGTAAACGCCGACGTAATTCAGGAATTGAACGAAAAGCAGCAATACAATGTGCGATTTGCTGCTGAAAACAGTGAAACAGTAACAGTAAAAAATGTTTCAGGAATTAATAGCGTTCGTGACCCTAATAAAGTTATTGAGGCCATTACCGAAGCTGACATCGTAACAACCGCTGTCGGTCCAAACATTTTACCAATCATCTCAGAACTTATCGCGAAAGGCCTAGGCGAACGGTTGAACTCCAATAAAAAAGCATTAAACATTATCGCCTGTGAAAATAAGATTGGAGGAAGTTCGCTACTGAAGGAAAAAGTAATGGATCATGTAACAGAGGAAGAACGGATCGCTTTTGATGCTGTTTTCGGATTTCCGAATGCGGCTGTTGACAGAATTGTGCCCAACCAAGTGAATCACGATCGCTTAGAAGTGTCGGTTGAACCGTATTATGAGTGGGTCGTGGAAGAACCAGCTATCAAGGGCGAAAAACCACCAATCGATGGGATTACGTATGTTGGTGACTTAACACCATATATTGAACGGAAATTATTCACCGTCAACACCGGCCATGCGGTACCTGCATATATCGGTCACTACATGGGATATGCAACAATTAACGAAGCAATGAATGATCAAAAAGTACAAGAAATTATCAAGGGTGCGCTAACAGAATCAGGAGAAGCGCTTATCCAGACCTATCAATTCGACAGGGAAGCGCACCAGACATATGTGAACAAGATTATTCAGCGATTTATGAATCCGTATATTTCCGACGAGGTTACCAGAGTAGGACGGGGACCGATACGTAAATTGGGACCAAAAGATCGCTTAATCCGCCCGGCAAGCATGTATATGGACGTTACAGGAAAACAGCCAACATATCTTGCTAAAACAATTGCAGCCGTCTTAGAATATAAAAATGAAAATGACGAAGAAGCGGTTAAACTACAGCAAATGGTAGCGGAAAATGGATATGAACAGACATTACAATCTGTTTCCGAACTGGACTCGAATCACCCACTAATACCGGTTGTTTTGCAGGAATTAGCGGAAATTAAAGCTTTAAAAGGATAAAGGTCTCAAAGGGAAAGCTCACGCCCAGCGTGAGCTTTTTGTTTTGGATGGTGGGACATGGGGACAGGTTTGTTGTCCCAGCATCGAGCAGGGCGGAAGTAGCGGCATAGAGCCATTTTCTTGAAATATTGAATGGGACAAGGGACCTGTCCCCATGTCCCGCTAGGAAGGAGGGGGGAAGATGAAAAAGTTTGTGTTAGAGTTTGCTAATAAGGAAGGTAAAACTGTGATCTATTCATTAGAGAAGCCGGTTGAACCAGTTGATCCAGCGGCAGTAAAGAGTGCCATGGAGGAAATCATTTCGCAAAATGCTTTCACATCCACAAGCGGTAACCTTGTTTCAATCAAGAGTGCACGAGTCGTGGATCGGATTGTGACGGATATTGAGTTGGGATAAGTTTAGGGAGCGCTTCTCATGGAAAAGGAATTGGAGTTTGCTCTTATAATAAAAACAAGGCCAACGCGATGGAATGCGCATTGGCCTTGTTTTTTGTGGCAACGAATTGACGATAGTGGTATTTCACGAATCGCAATTGCTACACCTGATATCGTTTTAAAGAAAAATGATTAGTATGTCTTGGTTTGTTGGAATCGCTATTGGCGAACGTTTGTACATATTTTGATTACCAATTTTCTGATGATTGTGGTAAAATAATAACAGCAACTACATAGGTATTGTGGGCGGTTGGCCATCTTTCCTTGTCCCTTAAGTCATGTGAAAACTTAAGAAGGGGAGGTGGTAGGATGACGGCATATGAAGCATTAAGTTTGGTGGCACAGTTTGGGTTACTCCAAATTGCAACACTTACTTTTATTGTGACGATTGTCGTTTATCTGAGAACAAAAGCGGAAGCGCCCGTTTAGCGACGTATGGACTGGACTGAGCCGTAGGAGATAAAGGAAACACGGTGAGTGTAAGCGAACCGATGTTGACTTATCGGACGGAGGTGAGGGAAGTCCACTAGTCGCTGGGCGCTGGAGCTGGACGTGGCTCATCTTGTCGCTAACAAAATATAGCCTGAATTTTTATACCATGTTTACTGATCAAAAAAAAGTAATCGCCCCCACCACGGCCGCGATTACTTCCAGTAAAGCTATCTAGATTTGTGGCCAACTGCACTTAATGCAGTTTGTAGTTGCCGGTGCCGGGTAGTTGACGCTACTCGGTACCTTATTCTAAGTATAGTATAAAGTTTTTTATTTATACTGTCAATTTGTTTGATTTAGTTAGTTGGTTAGCAACAGAAGAGGAAACTACTGCTATTGTGGGAAAATAAGGAGGGTCTTCTGAGCAGTATAGATGGTGGAAGAGACTGGTATGTGCGTACTGCTGAGGATTTCAGCCCATTAGTGGAAATTGTCTTGCGAGGGAGATGGGTGATTTAGTCAATTATTTATCAAAGCTGTGATTCTGCAAAGAAATATTATATAATGTCTGTAGAATAATGAATGGTTTCAAACAAAGTCTCGCAATCGAGGTTATTGGAGGGAAAAGCATGACTTTACCACAAGAAAACAATTTATTGACTTATGCTGAATACCTGAAATTAAATGACGATATACAATATGAAGTGATCGATGGTCAAATATATAACATGTCGCCATCGCCAAATGTGAAGCACCAATCCATTGCATCAGAGCTTATTACAGAATTTAATATACACTTCAGAGAACAATCATGCAGAGTGATTAGTGAAATTGATGTTTCCCTTAGTGGAGAAAGAGAACCTTCCCAAGTGAATGAATGGGTGAAACCGGATATTGTGATTGTTTGTGACAAAGAAAAGATCATGAAAAATCATATTGCCGGTGCTCCAGACTTGATCGTGGAAATTCTGTCAAAATCTACTGCGAAAACAGACAAAATGATGAAGTTTAACCAATATCAAAAAGCAGGTGTGGATGAATATTGGATTGTTGATCCTGCGCATGAAACCATTGATGTATATGTATTGGAGAATGGATACTATAAATCCGTTGGTACATTTGCAAATGATGACGTGTTGAATGTAATCAGCTTTGAAAATTTGTTCGTGAAATTGAAGAATATTTTTCGAGATGATTTTTAATATTTATCAGACATTCTGCACCCCCATCTAATTATTATGCTACAGAATCCAAATGTTGCAAGCCGCCTAAAAGTGTCTCTGACAAGGTGAATTCAATTATATGTGAATCCCCCCACCCAACATAACAAGATGGATGGGGGTGTAGAGGTATTGCAGTAGGCTGTTTAAAACCTATTTCACCAACCCCAATTCCTTCAACCCATTAAATATCCCCGATTCCTCAACCGATGTTGTCCGGTGTTTCGCATGGTCAAATAGATCAGGATGTGCGTTTCCCATTGCAAAGCCTTCTCCAACCGTTAGAAGCATTTCCTTATCATTCATTCCGTCACCAAACGCAATAGCCTTTTCTTTCGGGATGTCCAAACGTTTCAGCACGTTTTTGATTGCCTCCCCTTTGTTCACCGATTTGCGAATGATGTCATAACAATGTTCTACGCCTTCAATGTTTACTTGTGAAAGGCGGATATCGGCTTCAATTTCATAAAATGATGCTTGCGATGGATCCAATTTCATGATAGTGGCACCTAAAACACGATCAACTATAGCATTCGTAAAGCGTTCATTTTTTTTCATCTGGAATGTCTCGATGAAATTGTTCACTTCGGGTGATTCTAACGACGTAAAGTAGTTTTTTCCGTTGGTGTAAAGCACGATTTCATGTCCGTTTTTCTCCGCGATCTCAAGAAACTGCTCAACCGTATTGGTATTCATCGGTTCATCGAGGATTGTTTCGTTTTGATAAATCGCATATGCCCCGTTATACCCGATGAACGAATTTACTCCAAGTTCCTTAGCAAGATCCGCAATTTCATGCAAAGGGCGTCCCGTTGCCAGAAAAACTTCTATACCCTTCGCCTTGGCCTGCGAAATTGCCTCCTTCGTTGATGCAGAATAAGTATGATCCGGCTTTAAAATTGTTCCATCGATATCCAGAAAAAGTACGTTATATGTCATAATAGTCTCCTTTTGATTTTGTTAGTGGGACATGGGGACAGGTTAGGTGTCCCACATCGTCAGCCTTATTTGGCGCGGGATAGGAAGTGGGACAAGGGACCTGTCCCCATGTCCCACTTAAGAGATAGCCGCTGTATGGTTTCTGATCTGTTCATGGTAGGCGGCTATCTTTTCTTCATCTATGCCATCCGGTTCCTTGGGGATAATTAAACCTTGTAAATCGGATACATACAGGAAAAAGTGATGTGGATCTTCCCTCAATTTTACAAAACCATCCCAATTAAAATGAGTTGTTTCATCCTTTATTACCCGATCGATGCCACTGTCAGAGAGGGTCATTTCACACGCACCCAGTACATGTGAATAGTCATTTTTTTGCATTTGCGCTTTTAGCTTGAAAAATGCGATGTTCGAATACAGCATCGGAAAAATCATAAAATAAATAATCGCTATCACCAAACTAGCAACAACGGCTGCGAAAGATGTATCCATGAGAAACAAAATAGCTAGGAAAAGCACAATCGTACTGATCCACTTAAAATATCTTTCTTTAATATGATGCGTATAGGAATGCTTTATGACGTCCTGCTGGAATGCAGTTAAATCATCAAAATTAAGTTGAAAACGAATGGTCATTTTCCTAAACTTCCTTTCACCAAACATATGGTTTTGCTGTATGAAATTATATGTGTTCAATTATATCAGATCCAGGCTAAAAACTTCATTTATAAAGGGCGTCTTTGCGTTAGCTAAACGTACCATATGTTGAGGGAGTAAGCTAGCGGCCGGTTCATCTAAAAAACGATAATGCCTTGCAATAAAAATTCCTCTTCAGGAGATGGATAAAAAGTGAATAAATTTTTACGAGGAGGTTATTTCCGTGTCAGAGGAGAACAAAAATCGTAATAAGGACAAGAACAAATAACGAAATGTGAAAAAATACAATATCGACCCAAAACGTGACCGGGACGTTGAGTTTGCCAATGATAGTGAGTATCTGAACCTGGATAATAAGAAGAATAAAAGAAAACGATAAAAAATAGCGCTCGTTCTCTGTTAGGGAGAACGGCGCTATTTTTTGTGGGATAGGTGGGACGCGGGGACAGGTCCCTCGTCCCACCGCGCAGCCCCCGTCTTCAGTGACATCTGCGCTGGGACAACTAACCTGTCCCCACGTCCCATTATATTTTATTACTTTCCACAAATGCCTTTTTTGTCCATTTCTTAGATTTCCATCTTTTAAGCATTAAAAATCCTCTTAACCATTCGTCTGCGATGAAGGCAATCCAAATTCCGACAAGGCCTAGTCCAAGATACAATCCGAAAAACCACGCAAACGTTACACTAATCCCCCACATAGAGATAATCCCAATGAAAACAGGAAATTTTACATCTCCAGATGCACGAAGGGAGTTGATGACCACAAGATTAGATGCACGTCCGGGCTCCAAGATAATATTAAGTAGTAAAAGGAGGACACCTTTTTCAATGATAGAGTGATTATCTGTAAAAATGCCAAGAAGCAAATCACTTGAAAAATACACAACAATTGCTGCAGAAACAGAGATGATAATTGCTAACTTTAGACTGTTTAGGCAACGTTTATAGGCCCTGTTTAGTTGATTATCTCCTACCATATGGCCGATTAGTATTTGGGTTCCTTGACTAATAGCAATCGAGAAAAGGAAAATAAACATGATTATATTCTGGGTATAAACTTTTGTAGTGATAGCAGTTGTACCCATTTGAGCAACAAAATACGTAATAACCATCTGACTAACATTGTAGGAAAGTTGTTCTCCAGCTGAAGGAATGCCAATGGCAAGTAAACTTTTTACGTGACCTTTTTGATATTTGATAAACGAAAGGATTGGTAATGCACCTTTACTTCTTTTTATTAAAAGAACAAGTAATGTCAAAAATCCTAAAAAACGACTCAATGTTGTGGCTATGGCGACTCCTTCTACACCTAGAATTGGAAAGCCAAACGGACCAAAAATAACAAAGTAATTTCCGATAACGTTAAGTATATTCATGCCAATGGTCACATACATGGTGTCTTTGGTAAAACCATAGCTCCGTAAAATAGCTGCTACTGGCATAATTAAAGCTTGAACAAAAATGAATCCGCCAACTATGTTCATATAGATAGTTGCTTCTCCCATTAATTCGTTAGGAAGACTCATAAGATTTAAAATCGGTTTGCTAAAGAAAAATAGCCCCAAGCTTAGTAATAGTGAGAACCACAAATTTAGGCTAATCGAGGTAACCGCTATCGCTCCGGTAGTTTTTTCTTGTTTAGCTCCTAGGTATTGGGCGACAAAAATGGCTGCTCCAGCTGAAACGAAACCAAACATTACAATAACAACTGAAATGGTCTGATTTGCTACACCTACTGCAGCAACAGAATGGTCTGAATACTGACTCAGCATTAGCGTATCTGCATTACCCATTAGCATGTGAAGCAATGTTTCAATAAATATCGGCCATGTTAGTGCAAGTAATGTTAGTTTTTTCTTGTTTTGACCAATCATTTGGGTTACCCTCCCTCTGACAGCAGCAAATGAAATCTTATATCCTATGTTCTGCGCCGTTTCAACTAGTTACCCATTCATACACTACCTACAATTTACCTGAAAAGCACCGCCTCAGGGTATAGACGGTGCTCTAATAACGGCTCTTTCACGTCAAATCCTTCGTTTCATAAATAATCAAGCTTCTAGGAGTAATGCAACTGATGCGCCTATCTCGTCCCTAACTGTTATGGGAGCTTCGTGGGTAAATTTGATAGACATTTTCACCGCTACTAGTTCCTGCTAATCTACTTTTCCATCGCCCTTTTCAAAAATCCTGAATCCATATGGTGCTAGATCAATAGAGACTTTACTAGTGTCAACTGATTTTTTTTCAAATCCAGATTCCGTTAAAATTTGTTCATCAAACATACCTGACAGTCCAAATGATCCGGTGACGTGTCCAGCACTATTGTTCACAACAAAAATAACACGGGTGTCTTCATTGTATTTTTCATAAACAATCGTATTTTTTTCATTGTCTACATCCAAAAAACGAAAATTTGCTCCGTTAGCGTAAAAGGAATTCGATTTTCGTAATGAAATCAACGCTTTAACAAAATGAAAAAGATCACGATTTTGCTTGTCCTTATCCCAAACCATACATGCTCGGCACCCTGGATCCTGTCCACCTGTCATGCCAATCTCATCCCCATAATAGATGCATGGTGTGCCAATAAATGTTAATTGAAAAAGGTAGAGTAATTTGACACGGTCTACATTCCCGCCTGCTAAAGTCAATATCCGCGGTGTGTCATGGCTATCAAGTAGGTTGAACGCAACTTCATTGATGTTGGCAGGGTACATATGCAAAACTTCAGTTATCGAATTGGCAAAATTGCTTGCACTCATTTCTTGCTTGGCAAAAAAATCAATCGCTCCATTTGTAAACGGATAGTTCATAACAGCATCAAATTGATCACCTAAAAGCCAAGGCATCGAGTCATGCCAAATTTCACCCAAAATGTACGCATCCGGATTGACAGTTTTAACGACCTTTCGAAATTCACGCCAAAATGCATGATCGACTTCATTGGCTACATCCAGGCGCCAGCCATCAATATCGAATTCTTCTATCCAATAGCGGGCAACATCCAATAAGTATTGCTTTACATCTGGGTGCTCGGTATTTAATTTTGGCATGGAAGCTCCAAAAGCAAACGTGTCATAGTTTGGTTTCGGTTCTGTAACGACTGGAAACCCCCAAAGGTGGAACCAATCACGGTAATTGGACTTGTCCTGATGTTCTAATACATCTTGAAACGGGGCAAAGTAATAACCACTGTGATTGAATACCGCGTCTAGCATGACACGAATCCCTCCTTTGTGACACTCCGAAACGAGACGGCGAAACGTATCCTTATCCCCGAATTGCGGGTCGAGTTCCATATAATCGATCGTGTCATATTTATGATTCGAATGTGCCTTGAAAATTGGAGTGAAATAGATTCCGCTAATGCCTAAGTCAACCAAATAATCAAGATGATCCATTACCCCTTGAAAATCACCACCAAAAAAGTTGGTCAGAGTTGGATCGGCCTCGCCCCATGGTAATGTCCCAACTGGATCGTTGGAAAGGTTCCCATTTGCAAATCGTTCAGGGAAAATTTGATACCAGACTGTTTCTTTCACCCAGGCAGGAGCCGAAAACACATCACCTTTATGCAAATATGGAAAACAAAAATAGGAATCTTTATCTGTAGATGCAGATTCAGAAAATCCACGCTCCGTATAATAAATGGTTTTATCAGAATCTGAGCAGCGGAATCCATATCGCATTCTCCGGAATTCAGGTTTTACTGCAATTCTCCAATAATCATGCATTTTTGTGGATCCCGATTTTTCCATAACCGCGATATTATACATCCATTGTCCGTTTTCGATATGATAAGGATCGCCGAATAGGAGATCAACAGAGTCAACATCACTTTTTCCAGTTTGCAAGATGATATGCCGCCGGGATCCGTTTGATAGTATTGAGATTAGTATGGATTATTTGAAGGGGAAGTTGTTGAGCTAGATGTAGGGTGAGCAGCGCGCTCGGGCGGGGAAGGGCGTCACTCGGGCGATAACCAGCTGTACTCGGGCCATAACCGGAGCAACTCGGGCGATAACCAGAGTGGGACGCGGGGACAGGTCCCTCGTCCCACCGCGCCGCCCCGTCTTCAGTGACATCTGGGGTGGGACAACTAACCTGTCCCCATGTCCCGCTGCCTATTGTGTTGCAATAAAGAAAGCATCTTCTAAAGTAATTCACATTACTTAGAGGATGCTTTCTTTTGGTTCAAGGATAAATGGGACGAACAAGATACAACACTAAATTAGTCTCGGTTCTAAGCCGGAAATTAATAGCTTGGTACGGGGTGGGAGCATTTTTAATTCAAAAGACATCTGCCATTCGCTAATTATGCAATAGGTACGTTATGCCCTAACGTAAGGCCTATTCCTACACAAAGATAAACTTTAAACATAACCATAAAAGAAAGTTTATAATGCACCTCAAATTTTTTCTGTTACACATCAGCTGTCAAAAAATTCTCAATAGAAAAGGCTGCTACTCCTAATGCAGTTGAATGGGTGGACAACTTTGAAAAGTTTAATTTTAGATCCTCTTGATGGAACCAAAGTGAATGGTTACTAATTCTATTATTCAGTGACTCTTGAAGCCACTTTTCATAAGAGGCTAGTCGGTTTCCAATAATTACTTGTTGAGGGTTAAAAATATTGATAATATTATTTATCCCAACTCCCAAATAATCACCAATTTGCTTGAATAATTTTAGTGCTGTTTGATCATTATTCTCCGCAAGTTGATCAAGAAGTTCTAAGGTGATCTCCTCATTAGAAGGTGCCTTTATATTTAATGCTTGGGCATTATTGAGTAATGCTTGTTCTGAGGCATACAATTCCCAGCATCCTTCATTTCCACAACTACATTTAGCTCCATTAAGATCAATGGTCATGTGTCCTAGTTCTCCCGAAAAACCGTTAGTTCCTTTATACAGCTTACCATTAAGAATGAGACCGACACCAATTCCTATGCCAGCACTAACGTAAATGATGTTATCCAGGTCTTCACCTACACCGAATTTTTTCTCTCCATATGCTCCGGCATTGGCTTCATTTTCAACTATGACAGGCACTTCATATTTTTCTTCCAATACCTTTTTAAAGCTAATATTTTTCCAACCTAGGTTAGGAGCTATTAGTATTTCCCCATCATTGCTGACTGTGCCTGGAACGCCTACGCCAATTCCTACAATACCGTAAGCACTTGAAGGAGCGGACTCAAATAGGTAATTAATAATATCAAATAATTTATCCTTGATTTCATCATAGGACAAATTATTAAATTTAAACGTTTTCTCAGTGCATATATTTCCTTTTAGGTCGGTTAATACACCAAGTAGATAGTTTACACCTAAATCAATTCCGATAGAATAGCCCGCTAGCTGATTAAAAAGTAACATAACGGGTCTTCTGCCTCCATTGGATTGCCCTGGACCAGATTCATAAATGAGTTGTTCATCAAGTAATTCGCTTACTAGAGAAGATACTGTCCCTTTGTTTAAACCAGTGTGATTTGCTATATCTGCACGTGATAGAGGGGAGTATTCTATAATTGTTTCAAGAACTAACGATTTATTTCCTTTCTTTACAACAAATTGATTCCAAGTTTGGTTCATCGCAATCTCCATCACTTTCTTCTTTTTCTTCTATTATAACAAATAAAATTTTTATAACAAACTTAGTTTATCCAGTGGACAAACATGGATTGGTTTGTTATTATAAATTTGTAATATAAATTCAAAGGGGGAATTTGTTAATGAGAATAAAGAAAGCGATTACATCATTTATTGCAATTTTTGCTTTGGTTCTGTTTGTATCTGGCTGTTCAGGTTCTGGTGATGATTCAGAAGCAAGTTCTGGTGATGTTAAAACAATAAAGTTTATGCATCTATGGCCTGAAGGTAGTTCAAAAGATCATTTTGACATTGTGAATGAGATCATTGCCGATTATGAAGACCAAAATCCAGATATTAAGGTTGACCTTGAAGTACTAAGTAATGAACAATATAAAGATAAAATAAAAGTTCTATCATCTTCTGGTCAGCTTCCCGATGTTGGTATGACTTGGCCAGCAGGATACTTAGAGCCATATGTAGAGGGAGATATGTTTGCTCCATTAGATGATGTGTTAGATGAAGATGGATTACGCGATAAATTTGTATCAGGCACAACGGAAGCATATCAAGTTGACGGTAAAACTTATGGTCTTCCACTTGAGTTGAATATTGCAACAATCTTCTATAACAAAAAGATATTTGATAAATATAATCTAGAAGCACCTAAAACATACGAAGAGTTTGAAAATGTAATTTCCGTTCTAAAGGAAAATGATGTAGCTCCTATTGCTTTAGGAAATAAAGATCGCTGGACAGGTTCTTTATGGTATATGTATTTTGCTGATCGTATTGGCGGGGCAGATGTTTTAAATAGCGCAATTGATCGATCAAGTACTTTTGAAGATCCTGCGCTTATAGATGCGGCTGATAAAATTCAAGAATTAGTAGGTATGGGGGCCTTTATTAAAGGATACAACGGTCTTGCTGATCAGGAAGCTAAGAGTATGTTTATGAATTCACAGGCAGCTATGTACTTGATCGCTACTTGGGATTTACCGAACTACACTACAAATGAAGATGTTCCACAAGAATTTAGAGATTCTGTAGACTATTTTAATTTCCCAACTGTAGACGGAAAGGGAGACATAAATAGTTTTGTGGGTGGTCCTGGGGTTGGATTATTCGTCGCACAAGATTCTGATGTAAAAGAAGAAGCAAAAGCTTTTGTTAAGTACTTTGCAGAACAATGGGGAGAGAAATCTGTAACACAAGCTGGTGTTATTCCGGCGACGAAAGTAAATAGTGAGAATGTTGATCTTCCTGATATGTATCTTGATGTGTTAGATGATTTAAATGGAGCAAGTAATATTACGTTATTTGCTGACGTACAAATGAGCCCTGACGTTGCACAGGTACATTTAGATCAAATTCAAGCACTATTTGGAGAAGAAACTACACCTGAAGAATTCACGAAGAAACATGAAGAGGCTCTTGCAAAAGAAGAGTAGACTTATAGTTTGTCTAAGGATACAAAAGAACACTTCATTGATTTGAGGTGTTCTTTTGTATGCTCGGCATGATCACTCGCTATAGGGTTGAAGGTAAGACTCTAGAATAGTCGAAAATCGAGAAAGAGACTGAGGTAAATAATCAAAATAGTAGAAAATATACTATTAAACTTTGTTTAACCACTAGACAAACAAAGGATAGTTTGATATTCTTAAAACAATAGAAGGAAATTTATTATATAAAGAAAGGAGTTACTAACGGAAGATAGTAAGCGATTACAATTTAGCTGCTATTCGGTAAAAAATTTTAAAAACTTTCATGTTTAATGAAATTCACTCTACTTAAAAAAGAAAGGGTATATTCTAATATTGAGGATGTCCCTTCTAAATGATATGGGGTTGAAATTATGAACAAAGTTATGTCTAACAAGCTGTTTATTGCCTTGTATGTTTTACCGGCGCTTTTACTAGTTGGTGTGTTGATTTTCATTCCATTAATCCTAACGGGATATTATGGTTTGATGGATTGGGATGGCATAGGGGCTATGAAATTTATTGGCTTAGAAAATTATATTAATGCAATCCAGGATCTCAAGTTCTGGGACAGTGCATGGCATTCATTCTTACTGGCTGTGTTTTCAACATTAAGCCTAGTTATATACTTAGGAATATCACTTATACTAGCTTCTAAAATTAAAGGTGCGGATTTGTTAAGAAAAATATATTTAATCCCAATGCTTTTATCATCTGTAGCCATTGCACAGCTATGGATAAAAGTATTTAATCCGACGAATGGGATTTTAAATAGTATTCTAATGAGTATCGGTATTGATAGTCCCCCTTCATGGTTGGCTGAACCCAAGTTTGTTCTTTTTGCCATTTTTATTCCGATATTATGGCAATATGCAGGTTTTTATATTTTGATCTATTATGCTGCGTTGAAAAATATTCCTGAATCTTTAGTAGAAGCTGCAAAGATTGATGGTGCAACTCCCTTTCAGGTGGCTTATAAGATTAAATTACCATTGATAATGGGCGTTGTTAAAGTAACAATCGTGCTAGCTATTGTTGGATCATTAAAGTACTTTGATCTCATTTATGTTATGACTGGTGGCGGGCCAAATGGGGCAAGTGAGGTTATGGCATCATATATGTATAAACTTGCCTTCGCAAGCAATGACTTCGGATATGGGAGTGCCATCGGTTTCTTATTATTAGTTATTACTTTAATTGTCACCTTTATTGTACGTAAATTAACTACTTCCGATGAAGAAATACAGTATTAGAAAGGGGTTTACTAATGGGTCGCTTGGGATACGCATTTTTATATCTATGTCTAGGGGTAATTGCATTATTTCAAATTTTCCCAATCATTCGGCTTTTTCTTTTCTCCCTAAAAGATAACCAAGAAATTTTTTCCGGATCACCGTTTGCGTTGCCAACAGAGTTCAGGTGGGAAAATTACCAAAAGGTTTGGGAAGGCGGAATAGGAATTTATTTCTTCAACAGTGTGTGGATTACGGCATTAGCCATATTTATTACCGTTTTACTGGCAAGTATGGCTACTTTTGCTATCACACGGATGACGTGGAAATTAAGTACGTTCGTGTTAGGTCTATTTATGGTTGGTTTAATGATCCCAATTCATTCTGCTTTAATACCGTTATTTAATATGTTTTTAAATGTCAACTTAATCGATAGCCCATTTTCAATTGTGATAACGTATGCAGCCTACAATTTGCCGATTACAATGATGATATTACTTGGATTTTATTACACGTTACCTCGTGAAATTGAGGAAGCTGCTATCATCGATGGCTGTTCCATCAATCGTTTGTTTTTCCGAATTATCCTCCCAATGACAACGCCAGTAATGTCAACTACGGTCATTATTAATATGATCTATAACTGGAACGAATTTGTTTTTGTTAATACGTTTATCAGTTCAGATAAGTATAAAACATTGACAGTGGGTATTCAAAATTTCATTGGACAGTATATGACAGATTGGGGGGCAATTGGTGCAACATTAATTATAAGTGTATTACCAATTTTGCTCGCATTTATTTTCTTTAGTAACAAGGTTGTGGAAGGCATTTCTGCAAGTGCTGTGAAAGGGTAAACGTTAAAAAATATTAGAGTAGGGATAGAGAGGCGGATTAAAAAATGACAACTATTCAAAATCCGATTTTAACCGGATTCAATCCAGATCCAAGTATTTGTCGTGCAGGAGAAGATTATTATATCGCTGTTTCAACATTTGAATGGTTTCCCGGCGTTGGGATTTACCATTCAAAGGATTTAAAAAATTGGCGTCTAGCATCAAGACCACTAAATCGTTTAAGCCAGTTGAACATGGCAGGAAATCCAGATTCTGGTGGAGTTTGGGCACCGGCAATTTCGTATAGCAATGGTAAGTTCTGGTTGATCTTTACCGATGTAAAGGTGACAGAGGGACAGTGGAAAGATAGCCATAATTACCTTGTTACTTGTGATACGATTGATGGCGAATGGTCTGAACCCATCCACTTAAATAGTTCAGGCTTTGATCCATCTTTGTTCCATGATGACGATGGGAAGAAATATTTAGTAAACATGTTATGGGATCACCGTGTTGGTAACCACAATTTTTATGGAATTGTGCTCCAAGAGTATAGTGTCCAAGAGCAAAAACTTGTTGGAAAGCAAGAAATCATCTTTAAAGGAACAGATATAAAACTAACCGAAGCCCCGCATTTATATAAAATGAATGGCTATTACTACCTTCTGACAGCAGAAGGTGGCACGAAATATGATCATCAGGCTACAATTGCTCGTGCCAAGGATTTGAAGGGTCCATATGAAGTGCACTCTGAAAATCCACTGATTACGTCTATGCCTTATCCGAGAAATCCACTTCAAAAGGCTGGACACGCTTCCATTGTTCAGACACATACGAATGAGTGGTTTTTAGTACATTTGACTGGACGACCATTACCTAGAGACGGACAGCCTTTATTGGATCCACGGGGATACTGCCCGCTAGGAAGGGAAACCGCCATTCAACGAATAGAATGGAAAAATGATTGGCCTTATATTGTTGGCGGTAATCAGCCGTCGCTTGAAATAGAGGGGCCAGATATTGAGGAAGTAAAATGGGAAAAGGATTATGATGAGAAGGACGATTTTAATACGGATACATTGAATCCTCATTTCCAAACATTACGTATTCCATTAGGTGAGAATATTGTTTCATTAAAAGACAATCCTGGACATTTGCGCCTATATGGAAAAGAATCACTGCAATCAAAATTCACACAAAGTTTTGTTGCAAGACGCTGGCAACACTTTAATTTTACCGCTGAAACGAAGGTTGCGTTCCATCCGGAAACGTTCCAACAGTCTGCAGGGTTAGTGAACTATTATAATACACAAAACTGGACGTCACTTCAGATTTCGTGGCATGAAGAAAAGGGGAAGGTCCTCGAACTCATGACCTGTGATAATTTCACATTTGATCAGTCTCTTAAAGGTAAAGAAATTATTATTCCAGACCATGTGGAATATGTTTACCTTAGGGTTGATGTGAAAACAAGCATTTATGAGTACTCTTATTCCTTTGATGGGGAGAGTTGGACGGTTATACCTGTGCGATTTAAGTCTTATAAACTATCTGATGATTATATTCAAGGTGGGGGCTTCTTTACAGGTGCTTTTGTCGGTATGCAATGTCAGGATACTTCCGGGCAAAGTCAGTACGCTGATTTTGATTACTTTATTTATAAAGAAAACACGAACAATTAGAGACAGTAAAACACCCCTTTTTAGTTAGGGGTGTTTTCTTGTTTGAATTTGAGTATAGTTTTCATTATAAACCCTAATTTTCTGTACGATTCATCTTCTTTTCAACTTTCCTAAATGCATTATAACAGAACCACATCGTTATAAATGCATACACACTACCACCAAAGATAAATGCTAATGCAGGAATGGATCGCATAATTAAATAAATGGAAACTAGGCTGATGATCATAAGGAAACTATTTATTGGGCTAATTAACATGATCAAAAACGCATTTTTTAGAATGCCTCGAACTTTCATATCGTAATGAACAAAAGCTGGAAAAATATAAAAATAATATAAAACAAAAATAAGCATAAAAGCAAATAAGGGTATGTATGTCCAGGCTAAACTATTGTTTATTTTTATATAAAAAATATCAATACCAATAATTGTTGCAATACCTATTATAAACAAACCTAATCGATTACTTTTCCAAAAATCAGCTTTATAGAATTCCCAAAAAGATTTCATGATCGGAATATCTGGATTACCCTTGATCCATTTACGGATTACCGCAAACATTGCCACAGTAGCAGGAAAGAAGCCTAAGACAATTCCACCCATCAGAGAAAATAAAATCCATAAAAGGTTCACATAGGCAAATCTTGTTATCCATTCCAATCCACTATAGATTGCTCCGCTCGT
Organism: Virgibacillus sp. FSP13; assembly: GCF_054048505.1. Classification (NCBI taxonomy): domain Bacteria; kingdom Bacillati; phylum Bacillota; class Bacilli; order Caryophanales; family Bacillaceae; genus Virgibacillus; species Virgibacillus sp. FSP13. The sequence continues at coordinate 330,008 of NZ_JBSVKG010000001.1, forward strand.
AGTATTCATGAGTGAACCTCCTCAATTAGTTGATAACGTACAGGAACATTGAAAAATACCCGTTTGTGCCTAAGGGGCAATTTCTATTATACGTTATTACAAAATCACAAACCAAATGTATTCTGTATTTTATAATGGATTATAAATTAAGTATAAACTTTGTTCATGTAATAGACAAACTAATTAGGAGTTGATATAATTATTTATGAAAGCAGTTACATGGCATGATACATTATATTACTAATTACAAAATTGAGGAGGGTATAGTTGTACAGGTCTGTTTTTAGAAATTTACTTGTTTAAGTTACCCAAACTTTAAATTATTTGGAGGTATATAAAATGACATATTTCAAAAACATCAACAAAATCAACTACGAAGGTGCAACATCCACCAATCCATACGCATTCAAATTCTACAATCCACAAGAACAAATTGGTGGCAAATCAATGGAAGATTATCTTCGTTTTGCCGTAGCTTATTGGCATACATTTACAATGGACGGTTCTGATCCATTTGGCGCTGGCACAATGGTTCGTCCGTGGGATAAATACACAGGAATGGATTTAGCAAAAGCACGTGTCGAGGCTGCATTTGAATTATTTGAAAAACTTGATGTACCATTCTTCTGTTTCCATGATGTCGATATTGCTCCAGAGGGAAGCAATTTAAGAGAAACGAATAAAAATTTAGATGTAATAGTTAGCATAATGAAAGATTACATGAAGGATAGCAAAACAAAATTACTATGGAATACAGCAAATAATTTTACACACCCGCGTTTCATTCATGGTGCAGCATCATCTAATAATGCTGATGTGTTTGCTTATGCTGCAGCTAAAGTGAAAAAAGGTTTAGAAATTGGAAAGGAACTAGGGGCACAAAATTATGTGTTCTGGGGTGGACGTGAAGGTTACGAAACACTGCTCAACACAGATATGAAATTGGAATTGGACAATTTAGGCCGTTTCTTCCATATGGCGGTTGATTATGCTAGGGAAATCGACTTTGATGCCCAATTTTTAATCGAACCTAAACCAAAAGAGCCGATGACGCATCAATATGATTTTGACGTTGCCAGCGGATATGCATTCTTACAAAGCTATAATTTACAAGATCATTTTAAATTCAATATTGAGGCAAATCATGCAACACTTGCGGGACATACATTTGAACATGAACTTCGCTATGCACGTGTAAACAATATGCTTGGTTCGGTTGATGCGAATCAGGGACATCCATTGTTAGGCTGGGATACTGATGAATTCCCAACTGATTTGTATTCTACAACACTGGCAATGTATGAAATTATTAAAAATGGTGGACTTGGACGTGGAGGCCTGAATTTCGATGCTAAGGTACGCCGTGGTTCATTTGAGCCGGAAGATTTGTTCCACGCACACATTGCTGGGATGGACAGTTTCGCAGTAGGTTTAAAAGTTGCTCAAAAATTAATTGATGATAAAGTCTTAGATGATTTTACAGAGGATCGTTATAGCAGTTATAAACAAGGTATCGGATTGGACATTGTTGAAGGAAAAACAGATTTCCGTAAACTGGAGGAACATGCTCTAGGATTATCAGAAATTACCCATCAATCAGGGCGTTTGGAAAAAATTAAAGCAACCATCAATCAATATTTGTTGAAAGCTTACGCTGGAGAATAAGGCTTTAACAATAGTAGGAGAGGTGTTGCAATGAAATACGTAATTGGTATTGATTTAGGAACCAGCGCAGTGAAGATCCTGCTGGTGAATCAAAACGGGGAAGTGACGCAAGAGGTTTCTAAAGATTATCCATTAATCCAAGATAAAACCGGTTATAGTGAACAGGATCCGAACGTTTGGGTGAATCAGACAGTTGCAGGACTGTCTGAGCTTCTGAAAAACTTTGCTGGTAATAAAGCAGACATTGAAGGGATCAGTTTTTCCGGACAGATGCATGGACTCGTATTGCTTGATGAAAATCATGATGTACTGCGTCATGCTATACTTTGGAATGACACGCGGACAACCGCTGAGTGCCAGCAAATTTATGATACGGTTGGTAAAGAGCGCTTGTTAGAGATAACAAAGAATCCTGCATTGGAAGGGTATACTTTACCGAAGATACTTTGGTTGAAGCAACATGAGCCAAAGCTTTATGCGAAGGCTAAAGCATTTGTACTGCCAAAGGACTATCTGCGCTACAAACTCACAGGTGAATTGCATATGGAATACTCTGATGCCGCTGGGACATTATTATTAAATGTCGGCGAGAAAGAGTGGAGCAAGGAAATCTGTGATTTGCTCGGAATTGATTTAACCATTTGTCCACCATTAGTAGATTCCTATGAAGAAGTAGGAAAAATTACTTCGGAAATAGCAGAAGCTACTGGGTTGTCACATGAAACACGTGTATTTGCTGGTGGAGCAGACAATGCGTGTGGTGCAATTGGTTCTGGAATTCTGGAAGATGGCCAAACACTTTGTAGTATAGGAACGTCTGGGGTCGTGCTTTCCTATGAGTCTAGTAATGATAAAAACTTCCAAGGAAAAGTCCATTATTTTAATCATGGTGCACCGGATGCCTTTTACACGATGGGTGTGACACTTGCGGCAGGCTACAGTCTGAGCTGGTTTAAAGATGTTTTTGCAAAAGACGAAACATTTGAGGATCTAGTAGCTGAGGTAGGAACAGTTCCTGCAGGATCAAATGGCTTGCTGTTTACACCATATGTAGTCGGAGAAAGAACGCCGCATGCTGATGCATCCATTCGCGCTAGCTTTATTGGTATGGATAGTTCACATGAAAGAAAAGACTTCGTGCGTGCGGTAATGGAAGGGATCACTTTTTCATTAAATGAATCGATTGCCATTTTCCGTAGAAACGGCAAAACCATTGATACGATCGTTTCTACTGGTGGCGGTACGAAAAATGAAGACTGGCTACAAATGCAGGCTGATATTTTCAATGCGAAAATTGTGAAGCTTTCCAGTGAACAAGGTCCCGGCATGGGGGCGGCTATGCTGGCAGCTTATGGCTGTGGGTGGTTTAAGTCCTTAAAAGATTGTGCCGACAAATTTTTAAAAGTAGACAAGGAATTTAAGCCGAAGAACGATAATGTTGAAAAATATAGGGAGTTATTTGCCATTTATCAGGAAGTATATGGCCAGACAAAAGCGTTAAACAAACAATTAGTACAATATAGAAAATAGGATTGTTCCGTGAGAATGGTGGTAGTTTTATTATACCACCATTCCTATTATTATTTATGAAAACGCCAACATTCAGTTGAGCTCCCTCTATCACTTTGTTAGGAGTTGGTTAATTATGAAACAAGCTTTAATTTTTCAAGGTGGCTGGGATGGACATGAACCAGAAGAAGTTGCTAGGATTTTAGCCGGTATCCTTAAGGAAGAAAATTTTGATGTAAAGGTTACAAATACATTAACAACACTTGAGGAAGAGGATTTAAACACTTATGACTTAATTGTTCCAAACTGGACACAGGGTACAATTAAGAATAGTCAATTACGGCCCCTCATTGATGCTGTTGCAAATGGAACTGGATTAGCTGGTCTTCATGGTGGACTAGGAGATTCTTTTCGCTGGGAGCCGGAATACCAATTTATGGTTGGAGGCCAATGGGTAGCCCACCCAGGAAATGATGGTATCACTTATAACGTACATATTGTGGACCCTGATCAACCACTTACCAGGGGAATGAAAGATTTTACAGTTGTATCTGAGCAGTATTATATGCATGTGGATCCGGCAGTTAAGGTTCATGCTACAACAAGATTTCCAGTAGCAGATGGCGCTTACCAAACGAATGGAGTGGTTGATATGCCAGTGGTTTGGACAAAATCCTGGGGAAAAGGAAAGGTCTATTATTGTTCATTAGGACATATTGCAGAAATTGTTAGAATGCCGGAAGTTATCCAGTTAATGCGAAACGGCTTCATTTGGGCAAGCAGATAAAGAATATGCTGAGATAAATAGATTGGATGGATGGTATGAAACAACTAAAAGCAGGTATAGTAGGGTGCGGCAACATAAGCGAAATATATTTTAAAAATGCCAAAAGGTTTGATGTATATGATATTGTTGCTTGTTCTGATTTGAATGTAGATCGTGCAAAAGAAAGGGCAAAGAAATTTAACATTCCAAAAACTTGTTCAACAGAAGAGTTGTTGGCAGATTCAGAGATTGATATCGTGATTAATCTTACTGTCCCTTCTGTGCATGCAATGGTTTCTTTAGCGGCACTTGAAGCGGGAAAGCACGTGTATACAGAGAAACCACTTGCAGTTACTCGGAATGAAGGTAAGCAAATTTTAGAAACTGCAGAAGCAAAAGGATTGGTTGTTGGTAATGCTCCGGACACGTTTTTGGGAGCAGGAATGCAAACGTGTAGGAAGTTGATTGATGATGGTTGGATTGGCAAGCCTGTTTCGGCAACCGCCTTTATGATGAATCACGGTCATGAGAACTGGCATCCAGATCCAGGCTTTTATTATCAAAATGGCGGTGGACCGATGTTTGACATGGGTCCATACTACCTGACAGCTTTAATTTCCTTAATGGGTCCTATAAAACGTGTAACAGGATCCACGACTATTGCTTTCCAAGAAAGGACCATTACAAGCGAACCAAAATTCGGTGAGAAAATACAGGTCAACACACCGACGCAAATCAACGGTGTGCTTGACTTTGAAAGTGGAGCAGTTGCCTCCATTATTACAAGTTTTGATACATGGCATCATCATTTGCCCAATATCGAAATTCATGGTACGGAAGGAAGTTTAGTTGTACCTGATCCAAACACGTTCGGGGGACCTGTATTTGTAAGAAGACACGATCAAAGTGAATGGTATGAGGTGCCTTTAACGCACAGTTTTTCAGATAATAGTAGAGGATTAGGTGTTGCTGATATGGCTTATTCCATTTTAAAAGACCAAACACCTAGGGCGAACGGGACACTTGCTTTTCATGTTTTAGATGTCATGCACGGTTTCCATGATGCATCAGATTCAAACAGACATTATGAGCCAGTTAGCACATGTGAGCAACCTGAACCTCTTCCCAATGGTTTAATTCATGATCGTCTTGAATAATTATAAAGTGATAACTACTATATAAGGAGTGAACATTTATGAAATTAGGTGTTTTTGCTGTATTATTTGGTGACCGAAAATTAGAGGATGCATTGGATACTATCACTGAAAATGGGCTAGAGGCAGTTGAAATCGGAACAGGTGGCTATCCTGGGGACGCGCATTGTAAACCAAAGGAACTGTTAAACAACAATAAGAAACTAGAGGCTTTTAAAAAAGCTGTCGATGATCGTGGATTGGAAATAAGCGCTTTAAGCTGTCACGGAAATCCGCTTCACCCCAATAAGGAAATTTCCGAAAAGCACCATGAGCAATTTCAGAATACTGTGCGTTTAGCTGAAAAACTAGGGGTAGAAACAGTAATCACGTTTTCAGGCTGCCCTGGTGAATCAGAACATTCCCGTTTTCCTGTATGGGTAACGTGTCCGTGGCCAGAGGACCATACAGAAGTATTGGAGTGGCAATGGAAAGAACGCGTAATTCCTTATTGGTCAGAACAAAGTAAGTTTTTAGCTGAGCATGGTGTTCGAGTAGCGATAGAACCCCATCCAGGATTTGTTGTATACAATAATGAAACAGCTTTGCGCCTTCGAAAAGAATGTGGACATAATATTGGTGTTAATTTTGACCCAAGTCATCTCTTTTGGCAAAACATGGATCCCATTGCTTCTATTAAAGAAATTGCAAGACATGATGCATTATACCATTTTCATGCGAAGGATACGGGGATTGACGAACAGAACACGGCAACTAATGGTGTACTTGATACGAAACCTTACAGCGATGAATTGAATCGATCCTGGATTTTCCGGACTGTTGGTTATGGGCATGGGGAAGAAAACTGGCGCAAGATTATTAGCACCCTCCAATTAGTTGGCTATAAAGGTACGATTAGTATCGAGCATGAGGACAGTCTTATGTCAGTTGATGAAGGGTTCCAAAAAAGCGCTAAATTGCTAAAGAATGCACTAATTAGAGAAAAGGTTGGTGAGATGTGGTGGGCCTAAATCAAAGAGAAATTAGAATCGGTATGGTTGGCTATCAATTTATGGGAAAAGCACATAGCCATGCTTACCGGGATTTACCATTTTATTTTGATACAAAAGTTAAACCAATACAAAAGGCAATTTCAGGTAGAAATGAATTAGGTGTGAAGGAAGCAGCTGAGAAAATGGGATGGGAATCGTACGAAACAGATTGGCAACGTTTGATCGAAAGGGAGGACATTGATGTCATTGATATTGTTACCCCAAACCATACCCATGCTGAAATTGCCATTGCAGCAGCTAAAGCTGGTAAACATATTATCACCGAAAAGCCGCTTGCTTTAACGATGGAGGAAGCGCAAGAAATGTATGATGCGGTCAAAGAAAATAATGTAATTCATATGATTTGTCACAATTATCGCTTTGCTCCAGCGGTTCAGTTCACTAAAAAACTAATTGACGAGGGGCGATTAGGAAAAATATATCACTTCCGCGCGAACTATCTACAAGATTTCATTATGGATCCACAATTTCCACTTGTGTGGCGTTTAAAGAAAGAAGTTTCTGGATCTGGAGCACTTGGTGATATTGGTGCACATAGTATTGATTTGGCTCGTTTTCTAGTAGGGGAATTGAAGGAAGTTGTTTCTATGATGGAAACGTTCATTAAAAAACGCCCGATTGGAGAAATGTCTGGAAGTTTACGTGCAAAGTCTGAAAGTAATTCGTTGGGAGAAGTTACCGTTGATGATGCAGTTGCGTTTCTAGCGAGATTTGAAAATGGAGCATTAGGGACATTTGAAGCGACACGATTTGCAGGTGGTAATCGAAACAAAAATAAATTTGAAATCAATGGAGAAAAAGGCTCTGTACGTTGGGATATGGAAAACATGAATAATCTGGAGATTTATCTAGGTGATGATGAGCCAGGGCTTCAAGGTTTCCGTTTGATTAACTGTACAGAAGAAAATCATCCATATGCAGCTGCATATTGGCCAGCTGGACATATCATTGGTTATGAGCATACATTTATTCATTTGATATATGAGTTTTTGAATGGAATTGCAAGTGGAACGCAACCCGAACCAAATTTTGAAGACGGGATAAGAAATCAAAAGGTTCTCGAGGCAGTTGAGAAATCTGCTAAGTCGAAGCAGTGGGAGAATATTTAGTAACTACTTATCGGAAACGTCAACTAACCTGGGACACGGGGACAGGTCCCTCGTCCCACCCGCGAAGCCCCGTCTTCAGTGACATCTGGGGTGGGACAACTAACCTGTCCCCATGTCCCGCCCGCCTCATCCTAGCATTCTAAGCAATTCTCTCAAACTTATATCAGCCATGGATTCAATTTTATGTTCCACCTTACAAAATTCCATGGCTCTTGTTACTTCATTTGGGACAACCACGCAGTGCATTCCTGCCTTTTTAGCGGCTAATGATCCATTGGCGGAATCCTCGAAAACTAGGCATTCTTCCACTTTTAGCCCCAAACACTTTGCAGCTTCTACATATAATGCTGGATCGGGTTTTACGAATTCAACGTCATCAGAAGTCTTGATGCACTGGAAATATTCGTATAAGTTAAGTTGCTTCAAGTGATTCGATACCCATTTAAAATTAGAGCTTGAAGCTAATCCTATTTTCAAATTAAGCTCTTCGGCCTCCTTTAAATAATCCTCAACGCCCGGCCTCGCCTCTTCCACAGTTAATTTTCCCTGAAAAAGATCATTAAATTTCCTTTCCAGTTCATCCTGATTTACTTTTCTATTAATCTGTTCTTCCAAGTATTGAAATGGCATAAACCCGGTATATGTTCCGATCTCCTCTTGCCATCTGGAAAGGGGAAGCTCGCTGCCATTCTCTTGGAAAATCTCATTTAAAACATGGTATTGCAGTGTTTCTGTATCAAAAATTAACCCGTCAAAATCAAAAATAATACCTTTTATCATTTATAGTCTCCTCTGCCATTTGCTGTTGTTACACAGCCATTATAAAGTCAATTGTTTGATTGCTCAAGCTAATTAACCAGATGCTGGCAGGGACATGGGGACAGGTCCCTTGTCCCGCAGCACAACCCGCATCCAGCTTCGTTTCGGGACTGGGACAACTAACCTGTCCCCATGTCCCAGTATTTTTAAAAGTTATAATTATCGCAAATATTATTGATTGTACGGACGAATTGTATTAATATAAGAATAGGAGCCTTATGTTATACGTACATGATATTTTGTGTGGAAGGTGTTGATAACATGTTAGAAGATTTAAAGCAAGCAGTGTTAGAAGCGAATCTTGCATTACCAAAGCATCACTTAGTAACTTTTACATGGGGAAATGTAAGCGGTATCAGCAGGAAGGACCAGCTTATCGTTATTAAACCTAGTGGGGTTCCATATGATGAATTAAAAAAGGCAGATATGGTTGTAGTTGATTTGGATGGGAGTATTGTTGAAGGGGATTTGAATCCGTCATCAGACACGCCAACACATCTCGTTTTATATCAAAACTTCCCGGAAATCGGTGGTGTTGTCCATACACATGCACCATGGTCAACAAGTTGGGCACAGGCGGGGAGAGGTATACCGTCATTAGGAACGACACATGGTGACTATTTTTACGGTACAGTTCCGTGTACAAGGGCGATGACGGAAGCAGAAATCAACGGGGCGTATGAGCATGAAACTGGAAATGTTATTGTCGAGACTTTTCAAGGAATCGATCCGAACCAAGTGCCTGGAGCGCTTGTCCATAGCCATGCTCCGTTCACATGGGGAAAAGATGCAAATGAAGCAGTTCATAATGCTGTTGTGTTAGAGGAAGTTGCGAAGATGGCTTTACAAACATATCAATTAAATCCAAATGCTTCACCTATGGACCAAGCACTGCTGGATAAGCATTATTTAAGAAAACATGGTGCAAAAGCATATTACGGACAAGAGAAATAAGGGGGATATCATACATGGCAGAAAAGTATGCTATTGGTGTTGATTATGGAACGGAATCAGGTCGAGCTGTATTAGTATCACTAGAAAATGGTCAAGAAATTGCTGATCATGTAACACCATATAGGCACGGTGTGATTGATCAAGAATTGCCTGATTCCCGAATTGAATTAGGTTATGAGTGGGCTTTACAAAATCCGCGCGATTATATCGATGTTTTAGGAAACTCTATCCCAGCTGTTTTACAGGAATCAGGCGTACATCCAAACGATGTGATTGGACTTGGAATTGATTTTACCGCATGTACAATGCTACCGGTCGATGAAAAAGGAGATCCCTTAAGTTTTAATCGCAAATTAAAAGATAACCCACATGGTTGGGTGAAACTGTGGAAACATCACGCAGCACAGGATGAAGCGAACAAATTGAATGAAATAGCTGAACAAATGGGGGAAGCTTTTTTGCCGAGATATGGGGGTAAAATATCTTCCGAGTGGATGATCGCAAAAATATGGCAAATTTTAAATGAAGCACCTGATATTTATGAAAAAACAGATCGATTTGTTGAAGCTACCGATTGGGTCATAGCAAGACTTACGAATAACTTGGTTCGTAATAGTTGCACGGCTGGTTACAAGGCAATTTGGCATAAGCAAGATGGGTATCCAAGTAAAGAATTTTTCAAGGCGCTTGATCCACGGTTAGAAGATTTAACAGACACGAAACTACGTGGGGAGGTTGTTCCATTAGGCACAAAATCCGGCGAATTAACAGAAGAGATGGCTAGGCTAACTGGGCTAAATGCAGGGACAGCAATTGCCACTGGAAATGTGGATGCACACGCTGCAGTACCTGCTATGGGTGTGGTCGAACCAGGAAAACTAGTGATGGCAATGGGGACTTCCATTTGTCATATGCTTTTAGGTAATGAGGAAAAGCAGGTTGAAGGTATGTGTGGTGTCGTTGAAGATGGAATTATTCCTGGATTTTACGGCTATGAAGCGGGACAGTCAGCTGTGGGAGATATTTTTGCATGGTATGTTGATCAAGGAGTACCAGAATATGTAAAAAAGAAGGCTGATGATGCAGGTATTACGGTTCACCAATGGTTAGAGGAAAACGCAGCAACTTACAAACCAGGTGAAACAGGATTATTGGCACTTGATTGGTGGAATGGGAATCGTTCAGTACTTGTCGATACAGACTTAAGCGGATTGCTATTAGGGATGACATTGCAGACAAAACCAGAAGAAATCTATCGAGCGCTTCTCGAATCAACTGCTTTTGGTACTCGTAAAATCGTCGACGCATTCCATCATAACGGAATCGAAGTTAATGAGTTATATGCGTGTGGAGGATTACCACATAAAAACAAGTTGTTAATGCAGATATACGCAGATGTTACGAATCGGGTTATCAAAATTGCCGATTCATTTCAGACCCCTGCTCTAGGTGCTGCAATGTTTGGCGCAGTTGCAGCGGGAGCGGCTAACGGTGGTTATGACACAATATTAGATGCAACCAAAAAAATGGCTCGAATAAAAGATGAAATTATTAAACCTATACCTGAGAATGTAGCTATTTATGAAAAACTGTATCAAGAATATTCAACGCTTCATGATTACTTTGGTCGTGGTGAAAATGATGTGATGAAGCGGCTGCGAGCAATTAAACTTACTACAAATAATGCCCAAATTAGGAGGAGCGAACATGTTAACAATTAGACCTTATGAATTTTGGTTCGTAACAGGAAGTCAGCATTTATACGGGAATGAAGCACTTCAGGAAGTGGAAGGTCATTCAAAACAAATTTCAGAAAAACTCAATGAAAATGGTAATCTACCATTTAATATTGTTTTTAAAACGGTATTAACTAATGCAAATGATATTCGCAAGTTAATGTTAGAAGCAAATAACGATGAAAATTGCGCAGGACTAATCACGTGGATGCATACATTTTCCCCTGCAAAAATGTGGATTTCCGGACTAAAGGCATTGCAGAAACCAATGTTACATTTACATACGCAATTTAACCGTGATATTCCTTGGAAAAATATTGATATGGACTTTATGAATCTAAACCAATCCGCACATGGGGACCGTGAATTTGGTTTTATTGGAACACGTATGAACATCCCACGCAAAGTGGTTGTCGGTCATTGGGAAAACCCAGATGTAGCAGAAAAAATCGGTGACTGGATGCAAACTGCAGTAGCTGTAACAGAAGGAACGAATATTAGAGTTGCTCGTTTTGGCGATAATATGCGTAATGTCGCTGTTACAGATGGAGACAAAGTGGAAGCGCAAATTAAATTTGGCTGGACAGTAGATTACTATGGAATCGGTGATTTAGTCGAGGAAATGGAGAAGATCACTGATGCTGATGTAGAGGAGTTGTATCAAGAGTACAATGAATTATACGAACTACCGGTTGAAGCCGAAGAGTCGGGCCCTGTTCGAGATTCCATATTGGAGCAGGCACGGATCGAGCTGGGTTTGAAAGCATTTTTATCAAAGCGAAATTATAATGCCTTTACAACTAACTTTGAGGATTTGCATGGCATGAAACAACTACCAGGCCTAGCAGCTCAACGTTTAATGGCAGAAGGATACGGCTTTGCTGGGGAAGGGGACTGGAGAACAGCGGCTTTATTACGGATGATGAAAGTTATCGCTGGAAACAAGGGAACATCCTTTATGGAGGATTATACGTACCACTTGGAACCAGGCAACGAAATGATATTAGGTTCACACATGTTAGAAATTTGCCCAACAGTCTCCGCAACAAAGCCTAGAATTGTCGTTAATCCACTTGATATGGGTAATAAAGACGACCCTGCTCGTTTAGTATTTGATGGTCGTGGCGGCCAGGCAGTTGTCGCCTCACTGATTGAACTAGGCGGCAGGTATCGACTCGTTGTCAATGAAGTGCAAGCAGAACAGCCAACGGAGGAAACACCAAATCTTCCGGTGGCAAAAGTTTTATGGAAACCTGAACCATCTTTAAGCGAAGCAACGGAATCATGGATATATGCGGGTGGAGCGCATCATACGGCATTTTCATTTAATGTAACGACAGATCAATTATATGATTTTGCGGATATGGCAGGTATTGAATGTGTTGTAATTGATCGTGATACGAGGGCAAGGCAATTGCGGAGTGAGTTGAAGTTGGGGGAGAGGGTTTGGGGGTGAATATCTAAACCTAATCCACCATTACAGAGCTATAGTTTCAAGGTATAGCTCTGTAATAGTTTACAGTTTAAAACGAGTAGAAATAAACTGTATATAATTATTGTATTTATGTTAAGCTTAACTTATACGAATGTGTTTTGAATAATATGCAAATAATACCAATAATAATGACTTTCTATTTGATAACTTTTTTGTACACATTTTAAAAATAATTGCCTAAACGTACGAGCAGGGATGTGTTTTTATTTTGACAAAATATAATATGGTGAAAAAGGCAATAAAATCAAAGATCATAGACGGAACCTATATACCAAATCAGAAGATCAGTTCAGAAAGTGAATTAATGAAGGAATTTAGTGTCAGTCGTCACACGGTGCGACAAGCAATCGGTGATTTGGTTACAACAGGTTGGCTTTATCGGGAACAAGGATCAGGAACCTTTTGTGCAGATAGAAGCGCAGTGAGCAATAATCAAGAACAAAGTAGCCAAAAGAATATTGCTATTATTACTACCTATATCTCCGATTATATATTTCCTTCCATTATACGTGGTGCTGAAGCAAGGTTAAGTGATGAAGGATATCAGGTAAGCATTTTTAGCACAAATAATAACCAGGAGAATGAACAGCGTATTTTAGAAAAGATTCTAACACAAAAATTTGACGGCATCATTGTTGAGCCAACAAAAAGTGCGTATTCGAATCCTAACATTAGTTATTATCTAAATCTAGAACGCCTCTCCATACCCTATATTATGATTAATGCCTTTTATGATGAGTTAGAACCAATTAATATTGTGATGGATGATGAAAAGGGTGGCTTTTTGCAAACGGAACATTTGATAAAACGTGGCCATAACAATATAATAGGATGTTTTAAAACGGATGATACCCAAGGAACTAAGCGTATGAAAGGATTTTTAAAAGCTCATAGACAAAATAAAATACCAATAAATCCGAGTAATATTATCACGTATACGACAGAGGAAAAGAATGCAAAGCCTATTGATGAATTGAAAAAAATACTATCGTCGAAAAACAATTCTGTTACGGGGTTAGTTTGCTATAATGATGAACTTGCAATGAAGTTACTCGATGTATTACGGACGATGAATATACGGGTTCCAGACGATTTGTCTATCGTAGGCTATGATGATTCTCCATTGGCGGAAATATCAGAAGTGAAATTAACGTCTATTGCACATCCGAAAAGTGAGTTAGGGGAAGCTGCTGCGAACATGATTATAGATCTTATAAAATTAAAAAAGGATAATAAAAATAAAGACGTTTATAATGCTAATTCTATTGTATATCCCCCTGAAATTATAATTAGAACATCTACAAAAGATTTAAATAAGTCTGAAATGACATCCTAACAATTTACCATCTTATTTTATAAGGTGGTATTTATTTTCCAATAAAATAATTTTTCAAAATATTTTATTGCATAATACGTCCCTTTGTTTTATAATAAATGTACGTACAAGATGGGTGTGTGTGATCATTGTATTGTACGAACAATTTTTTGTTACTAATCATTTATTATGCAGGGTTATTTAACAGAGCATATATTTTTTTGCTTCGAATGAAAGCGCTATCTAATAAGCTCTGTATAATGGATTAACAAAAACAAGGGGGTAAAAAGAATGAAGAAATTTAGTTGGATCTTATCTATTATGGTACTTGCTATTGCCATGGTAGGATGTAGCAATGACGCGAGTGGTGATGGTGGAGATAGTGGAAAAACTGTCGGAATTGCCATGCCCACAAAGTCTTCTGAAAGATGGGTCAAAGATGGAGACAACATGGTTAGCCAATTTGAAGAATTAGGGTATGAGACTGATTTGCAATATGCAGAGGACGTTGTAGAAAATCAAGTATCGCAAATTGAAAATATGATCACAAAAGGTGTAGATATTCTTGTGATCGCTTCAATTGATGGAGAGGCGCTTACAGATGTTCTGGAACAAGCAAAGAATCAGGATATTCCTGTAATAGCATATGATCGTCTTATTATGAACAGTGACCACGTAAGCTATTATGCAACTTTTGATAACTTCAAAGTTGGAGTGCAACAAGGTGAATACATTGAAGACAAGTTAGGGCTAGCAGATGGAGAAGGGCCATTTAATATTGAACTATTTGCTGGATCTCCAGATGATAACAATGCATATTTCTATTGGGATGGTGCAATGTCTATCCTTCAACCGTACATTGATGAAGGGAAATTAGTAGTTCAAAGTGGTCAAACTAGTTTTGATCAGGGTGCAACATTACGTTGGGATGGCGCGAAGGCACAAGAACGTATGGATAATTTGTTAAGTGCTCATTATTCCAGTGAAAAAATAGATGTTGTTTATTCACCATTTGATGGTATAAGCCGTGGAGTAATCTCTTCACTAAAAGCAGTAGGATACGGGACAGACGACAATCCAATGCCAATTGTTACTGGGCAAGATGCGGAATTGTCATCAATTAAGTCCATTATTGCTGGAGAACAAACACAAACAATCTTTAAAGATACAAGGGAACTAGCTAAAAGTGCAGTTAATATGGCAGACTCTGTGCTAAATGGAGAAGAACCTGAAGTGAATGATACGGAAACATACGATAATGGTATGAAAGTTGTTCCTTCAAACTTATTAGAATCTGTTTCAGTAGATATCGATAATTATGAAGAATTACTTATAGAGTCAGGATATTATACAGAGGACCAATTAAAGTAACATTAAAAAGGCTTCAGGATGATTTAGCGTCATATATTTTGCTAAATCATCCTACTTATTTTCATTTTAAAGGTGTGATAATAATGGCTGAGACAATTTTGGAAATGAAGCAAATAACAAAGACATTTCCAGGTGTAAAAGCTCTAGATAATGTAAACCTTAAAGTTCAAGAAGGAGAAATACATGCTCTGATTGGTGAGAACGGTGCTGGTAAATCTACTTTAATGAAAGTATTAAGTGGTGTTCATCCATACGGGACATATTCTGGGGATATTATTTTTAAAGACAGCACATGTGAGTTTAAAAATATTAATGAAAGTGAGGGGCTTGGGATTGTTATTGTGCATCAGGAGCTTGCGTTAATTCCCGACCTATCAATTGCAGAAAATATATTTTTAGGAAATGAGCAAGCGAGAAAAGGTGTTATTAACTGGAATGAAACGATTATCGAAACAAGACAATTGCTCAAGAAAGTTGGACTAAATGTAGATCCTGAAGAACAAATTAAAAACATTGGAGTGGGTCAACAGCAATTAGTGGAAATTGCGAAAGCGCTATCTAAGAAGGTGAAATTATTAATTCTTGATGAACCTACAGCAGCTTTGAATGAAGAAGATAGCGAAAACCTCTTAAAGCTATTACTAGAATTTAAAAAGCAAGGGATGACATCCATTCTCATTTCTCATAAATTAAAAGAGCTTTTTAAGGTATCTGATAGTATAACGGTTTTACGTGATGGTCAAACAATTGAGACATATTCTATTAATGATGTTACCGAAAATAAAGTAATAAAAGATATGGTTGGTCGTGACCTCACAAATTTATTTCCAGAACGGCAAGATAACATTAAAGATGAAGTTGTTTTTGAAATTAAAGACTGGTCTGTTTATCATCCACAAGATTCAGAGAGAAAAATATTACATGATGTTAATGTGAAAGTTAAACGCGGAGAGATTGTTGGTATTGCTGGGTTAATGGGAGCAGGAAGAACAGAACTTGCTATGAGTGTTTTTGGGAAATCCTATGGTAAAAAAATTTCAGGACAGCTTATTAAAGATGGACGGGAACTATCGTTTAATAATGTCGATCAAGCGATTAAGCATGGTGTGGCGTATGTTTCTGAGAATCGAAAAGAATATGGACTTATATTAATTGATAGTATTAAAAATAATCTATCACTAGCAAACTTAAATAAATTGTCAAAAAACAATGTTGTTGATGGAAGTAAAGAAATTGTAGAAGCAGAGACACTAAAATCGAAAATTAATATTAAAGCTCCTAGTATTCAACAGAAAGTGGTGAACCTTAGCGGGGGAAACCAGCAGAAGGTAGTGTTGGGGAAATGGATATTTACGGATCCAGAAATTCTAATCTTGGATGAACCAACAAGGGGAATAGATGTTGGAGCTAAATTTGAAATATATAAAGTTATTAATGAACTTGCTGAGCAGGGAAAAAGTATTATTATGATTTCATCTGAACTACCTGAGTTAATAGGTATGTGTGATCGCATTTATACTTTAAGCGAAGGAAGAATCACGGGTGAAATTGATAGAAGTGAAGCAAACCAAGAAATTCTGATGACATACATGACGCAAAGTGGGAGGTAATGAGAAGTAATGGATGGATTTAAGAATTTAATTAACAATAATTTAAGACGATTTGGAATGGTTATTGCGTTAGTTGGTATATCGATATTATTTCAAATTTTAACGGATGGAATTTTATTGACTCCATTAAATGTAACGAATATTGTTATGCAGAATAGTTATATGATTGTACTGGCAATTGGTATGATGTTGATCATTATTACGGGTGAGATTGATTTATCAGTTGGTTCAGTAGCGGCTTTTGTAGGAGCGGTTGCAGGGGTAATGCTCGTAACTCATGATATGCCTGTAATTGTTGCGTTGTTGTTAAGTTTAATCCTTGGTGCAATTATTGGTGCATGGCAAGGATTTTGGATAGCATACGTTAAGATTCCTGCATTTATTGTGACTTTAGCTGGAATGTTAATATTCAGAGGATTAACGTTGGTAGTTTTACAGGGACAGACACTTGCGCCATTTCCAGATGGTTTTAGAAGTTTAAGCTCTTCCTTTTTACCAGATATTTTCGGTGGTGGGGGAGAACTTCAATTATTTACAGTAGTGGTTGGGATCGTATTATCAATTCTATTTATACTTAATGAGTTTAAAATAAGAAGAACCGATATGAAATACAATTTTAACACAACTTCACTACCTTTATTCATCGCAAAGTTAATTGCTTTGGTGGTTGTTATTAATGTATTTACATATGTACTAGCATTATATGAGGGTATACCATATGTACTGATTATATTATTTGTCCTAATTATTGGATATACATTTTTGATGAATAAAACAGTTGTTGGTCGACATATATATGCTGTCGGTGGAAATGAAAATGCAGCTCAGCTATCAGGTGTTAAGACGAAAAAAATGAAGTTCTGGGTTTTCGTTAATATGGGAATCATGGCAGCATTAGCTGGTCTTATTTTTGCAGGTCGGTTAAATGCAGCAACACCTCAAGCTGGTAACCTATTTGAACTAGACGCTATTGCCGCAGCAGTTATTGGTGGTGCATCGTTGACAGGCGGTGTAGGAACCGTATTTGGCGCGGTAATTGGTGCATTGGTTATGGGTATATTAAATAACGGTATGTCCTTAATGGGTATCGGGATTGATTGGCAGCAGGCTATTAAAGGACTAGTATTACTAGGTGCTGTAGCGTTTGATGTGTTGAATAAGAATAAATAGGAGTTCAACCAGCGGCATGTTGGATTATATTGGATGTAATGCCCCCATGAGAATGAGGAAAATGCAATGAATGTAATTAGAAAGACTTCTGCATCATGGGGCGGTTTTCAAAATAAGACTTGTGGGGAATTTTATAGGTTGAAAAACAAAACTTCGGTGATAGCCGAAGTTTTTTGGTATGTGGTGAAAATAAATTTGAACAATCATTAGTCGGGGTGGACCTCTATAACATGCCAAATCTAAGTCTCTATTAATCAATCAAAGAATACGGTATTGCCAATAATATTAAAGTGATGTTTAATTGGATTATATTAATTTAAAAATAAAGGAGATTATTATGAATATAGTCGTGGCACCGGATTCCTTTAAAGGAAGTTTAACCTCAGTAGAAGCATCCGAGATAATGAAATCTGCCATAATGAATGTTGACCCCAGTCATTTCATTACTATAAAACCAATGGCAGATGGTGGGGAAGGAACCCTGGAGTCCTTACTTAATGCAAGTGATGGGGAACGTATAGATGTGAAATGCACCGGACCTTTGGGGAAAAACATAATCACTTCATATGGAATTATAAATTCAAATACAGCTGTTATTGAGTGTGCGAATATTGTTGGATTAACGCAAGTTCCTGAAAATAAGCGTAATCCAGATAATACAACTACATATGGTATTGGTGAAGTTATCACTCATGCACTTAACAGGGGATGCACTTCTTTTATTATTGGATTGGGAGGAAGTTCTACAAATGATGGGGGGTTAGGAATGCTCGTGGCTTTAGGGATGAGCGCCTGGGATGAAAACGGTAATCAGATAGATGGATACGGACGTGATTTGTATAGTGTGAAAAAGGTTAAATGTAATAATTTGGATCCAAGAATTGCTCGTGCCTCGATTAATATAGCGAGTGATGTAGAAAATCCATTATGTGGTAAGCTAGGTGCAACTAAAGTGTTTAGTCCCCAAAAAGGTGCGACTGTGAAACAAGTAAAGCAATTAGATGAGGCTTTAAGGCAATTTGGAAACTTAGTTGAATCTGATCTTCATGTCAACATACAAGAAATGCCTGGCGCTGGCGCTGCGGGAGGATTAGGCTTTGCACTTATGGCAATTGGTGGTAGTTTGGTGTCCGGTGCAGCGTTAATAGGTGAAACGATAGGTATTGAAAGTGCGATTAAAACAGCTGATCTTGTAATTACCGGGGAGGGACAAAGTGATGAACAAACACTTTATGGCAAGGCGCCTGGTTACGTCGCAGCAATCGCGAAGACATTTGGAGTTCCTGTTGTTCTGATTTCTGGAAGCCTCAATGGCAATTTGGATTCATTACGGGAAAGGTTTTCGGGTTGCTTTTCTATTATTAATAAACCATTATCCTTACAACAATGTTTTGAAGAGGCTGATAAACTACTTTTTGAACAAACAAAACAAGTAATTCATTTGGTGGCCAATATCAAGTAATGTTTCAGTGTGGAAGGTGATACCTGTGGATGGCAATGCATTAGAACAACGGGTTATTCGTTTGAATGAGAGTATACATTCTGAGAAGGACACGGTTAAGAAGCATTTTCATGAAACTTATCAGATCCTGTATGCTATGGAAGATGAAGGAGAAATAAGTCTTAATGGAGAAAACTATTCATTTGACCGTGATCAGGTGGCATTTATTACACCATATTCCAACCATTCCATTTTGGCTCATACAAAGCTGGCAGTTCTAGTACTTGAGTTCGAACCAATTATCCTAGATTCAACAATTCATCAAAAGTTAATTGATGAGTATTTCAATCAATCGAAAATAATTAAAGTAAATGAATTTGATGCAATGGAAATAAGGCAATTACTACGGAAAATGTTGTATCAGCAATCGTTAGGTGATTCTCTTGATATAGTTGGAATGCAAGTGTATCTATTACAGCTTTTGTATCTCTTTGCACGGTCACAAAAGTATGAAGTCATTACAAATGCTAATACATTAAGGGCGGAAAAATTGAAGGAATATATCGATTCCAACTACTATAATGTGATGAGTTCGAATGACCTATCCGCCAAAATGGGGGTCAGTTCCCGCCATGTAAATACAATTTTCAAGGATCGTTACAATAAGACACCATTACAATATTTAACAGAAGTCCGTTTGGAATTAGCAAAGAAGCTGTTAGTGGAATCAAACAAGGATATTATCTCCATTTGTTTTGAGGTAGGGTTTGAATCACTTTCCACTTTTTATCGAACGTTTAGTAATTACGCACATACATCCCCTAAAAAGTACAGATCTATCCATAATCATAGTTATTCCGCTTTGTAAGCGGACACTATGATTTTTTTCTGCAGAAAAACAGTTCCGAAATTGAGAATTTATTACCTGAAGTTATAAGAAATTTTAGTGAAAACGTAATATCATTACATACAAATAGCGTAATGAGAGAGGGGAAAAGAACATGTCAATACGAAAAATCGGAATTATTATGAATGGTGTAACAGGGAGAATGGGAACAAATCAACATTTAATTCGCTCGATTGTTGCAATAAGGGAACAAGGTGGAGTTAAATTAGCGAATGGAGATAAGATTATGCCAGATCCTATTCTGGTCGGACGCCGAGAAAACCGGTTGAAGGAACTGGTGGAACAGTTTAATCTGTCTCGTTGGACAACTAATTTGGATGAGGCACTGGAGGATGACTATAATCAAATTTATTTTGATTCTCAGACTACTGTGCGCCGGGCTGATGGTATACGAAAGGCAATAAAAGCAGGAAAAGATATTTATTGTGAGAAGCCAACAGCTGAAAGTACGGAAGAGGCATTAGAACTTGCGAAGCTTGCAAAAAATGCTGGAGTTAAGAATGGCGTGGTTCAAGATAAACTTTACCTACCAGGGTTATTAAAACTTAAACGACTCATTGATTCCGGTTTCTTTGGTGAAATTTTATCCGTACGAATGGAGTTCGGTTATTGGGTTTTTGAAGGGGATTGGCAGGAAGGACAGCGTCCATCGTGGAATTACAGAAAAGAAGACGGAGGCGGAATAATCGTTGATATGTTTGCGCACTGGAGATACGTTATTTCCCATCTTTTCGGCACGATTCAATCATTATCATGTATCGGTAAAACACACATTGGGGAACGAATAGACGAAAATGGAGAACCGTATCAATGTACAGCAGATGATGCGGCCTATGCGACATTTGAACTTGACAATGGCGTTATTGTTCAAGCAAATTCATCGTGGGCAGTACGAGTGAACCGTGAGGATTTGCTTACGATTCAAGTGGATGGTACGGAAGGAAGTGCTGTTGCTGGTTTAAGGGATTGCAAAACACAACATCGCGTGAACACGCCAAAACCAGTTTGGAATCCAGATATCCCTAATCCATTTGATTTTCAGTCACAGTGGGAGGAAGTACCGGCAAATCAGGAATTCGAGAATGCATTTAAGGTTCAATGGGAAATGTTTTTGAAACATGTAGTAGCCGATGAAGCCTATGATTTAGATTTACTTGAAGGGGCAAAGGGAACACAATTATCAGATTTAGCATTGAAATCCTGGAATGATCGTCGCTGGATTGACGTTCCCACACTAGAAATTTAGGGGGGTACTATTTTGACGAACCAACTAAAACTACCAAAAAGCGGTGGAAAATTATACACGTATACACCAAAAGAAGCGGTTTCTTTTGAGATTCCAAAGGGTCAACAATTTCAAAAAAGGATTGCTTTTTCGGCAGCACACGTCGTAGCAGATCCTTTTGCAGATACGGATCCACTTAACAATAGTCAGATAGACTGGGATGCTACGATGAAATACCGTCACTATCTCTGGTCACATGGATTAGGTGTGGCTGAAGCAATGGATACAGCGCAGCGTGGAATGGGGCTTAACTGGGAACAAGCCAAGGAGTTGATAAAGAGATCTGTTAAGGAAGCCAAATCGGTTGATGGAAAGATAGCGAGTGGTGCGGGGACAGATCATCTAAACGCCGGACCGAATGTGCGACTTGAGGATGTACTTAATGCTTACATGGAGCAGTGCGAATTTGTTGAAAATCAAGGTAGTCAAATTATCTTAATGGCGAGCCGTGCATTGGCAGCTTGCGCAAAAACACCTGAAGACTATGAAAAAGTGTATGGCAATATATTAAGCCAAGTTTCACAGCCGGTTATTCTACATTGGCTTGGAGACATGTTCGATCCTGCTTTAAAGGGATACTGGGGACATGATGATATTGATAAGGCAATGGAAGTTTGTTTACGAGTGATTAAAGAAAATAAAGATAAAATTGATGGAATAAAAATCTCCCTGTTAGACGAACAACGTGAAATAGAAATGAGACGTTTGCTTCCAGACGATATCAAAATGTATACAGGTGATGATTTTAATTATCCCAATCTGATTCTTGGAGATGAACAGGGATATAGTCAT
Organism: Virgibacillus sp. FSP13; assembly: GCF_054048505.1. NCBI lineage: Bacteria > Bacillati > Bacillota > Bacilli > Caryophanales > Bacillaceae > Virgibacillus > Virgibacillus sp. FSP13. The sequence continues at coordinate 352,158 of NZ_JBSVKG010000001.1, forward strand.
GCTTTGCTGGGAATATTTGATGCAATTGCTCCTGCTGCTTCAGCGGCATTTCATGCATTAGATAGAAATGACCTGGAAACCTATCATGCGGCTTTGGAGAAGACGGTTCCGTTATCGCGGCATATTTTTCAAGCGCCAACTTACGCGTATAAAACAGGTGTTGTCTTTATGGCTTATTTGAACGGGCATCAATCTCACTTCAAAATGATAGGGGGAGCGGAAAGCTGGCGTTCCATTGTTCATCTTTCCGATCTGTTTGTCCTTGCTGATGATGCGGGGCTTTTACAAAATCCGGAGCTTGCAATTAAACGAATGAAGGTTTTATTAGCACAATCTGGGATTGAATAATTAAAGAGGAGATCTGTTACTATGGTAAATAATTCACCACTAATAGAGAATCTAAGTCTTAATCAGATAACAACCGATAATTGGAGCTTACAAGAAGCTGTAAATGGTTGTGTTAAAGCAGAAATACCATGGATTTCTATTTGGCGTCATAAACTGCATGAAATTGGACTTGCAGAAAGTAAACGAATTATTAAGGATTCAGGGTTAAAAGTATCTAGTTTATGTCGAGGTGGAATGTTTCCAGCATCCACGTTGGAACAAAGACAAAAGAATCTGGACGATAATCGACGTGCAGTAGAAGAAGCAGCAGAATTAGGAACCGATGTATTGGTTTTGGTATGCGGCCCTGCGCCGGATAAGGATATCGAAACTTCCCGAAAATGGGTAGAAGAGGGTATTGAACAATTAGTTCCATTTGCTGAACAACATGGAGTCAAGTTAGGTATCGAGCCGCTCCATCCAATGTATGCTGCCGATCGTTCGGTTGTTGTCACATTAGATCAGGCTAATACAATGGCAGAGAAGTTTAACCCGAATCAGGTAGGGGTTATTGTGGATGTCTTTCATGTATGGTGGGACCCACAGCTTTATAAGCAAATCGAACGGGCAAAAAATAATATTTTGGGATTTCATGTTTCCGATTGGATTGTTCCCGTTCCAGATATGTTTAAAGGAAGGGGAATGATGGGTGACGGTGTTATCGAAATCCGTCGTATTCGTAAGGCGGTGGAAAAGGCTGGCTACAATGGTCCGATTGAGGTGGAAATTATCAATCAAGCTATCTGGGATCAGCCTGGTGATGAAACACTTGAAACGATGAAGGATTGTTATTTGAAGCATGTTTAGTTAACGGTTACGTATGGAATGTCATATAGATGAAGAATAGTAGATTAGTAGATACTATTCTTCATTGTTTGTATAAAATATGAAAAATACAGACTTATTTGTGGGGGCGTTTGTAACATGACACAACGAATTATATTTATTGGTGACAGTATTACAGAATGGGGAGTTCGAGAAGATACAGAAGGAATTGGGACAGGATATGTAAGGATACTGCATGATTATCTAAAAACAACATATCCTGAAGAAGATCTGGATATTATCAATAAAGGAATTGGTGGGAATAGAATAATAGACTTAGCTGAAAGATGGCAATGTGACGTTATTGACTTAAACCCCGATATAGTTTCAATATCGATAGGTATTAATGATGTATGGAGACAGTTTGATCAACCGAATATCGAGCAGGTATATCCAGATAAATTTAGAAATGTTTATGAATACTTATTAAAACAAGTTCATGAAAAAACAAATGCCCAAATTATTGTAATGGAGCCAACTATAATTGAAGAAAATGTAGATTCAATTGGGAATAAAAAACTGGAACCTTACGTGGAAATCACGAATTGTTTAGCCAAGAAATATAATCTGGTTGTTGTACCAACACATCAGGCCTTTCTAAAATATTTAGAAGCAGGAAATGGATATGAATTAACAACGGACGGGGTACATATGAATTCCTATGGAAATATGCTAATGGCTGTCAACTGGTTGAAAGCAAGTAGAGCTATTTTAAGCAATTTAATTGATTAATGTTGTGATCTAATATAGGCTAGTTCCTTCGTCAGTTAGAATTTGTAACGGGATGCGCAGCGGTATTGGAAGTGCAATATGTAAACATCTTATTATCAGGAGGCGTTCATGTTTTTGTTGCAAGATAGAGGTACAAGTTCTTATCGCTGAAACATACTTTTATACCCTTTTATTTCGTATTGGATTTTAAATAGAGTCAGAGTATTATTACTTATAAAAGTGCTATTATTTATGATTAGAAATTTATGGTGTTAAGGCTGGAATATAAAAAAACCAGGCATATCAATTTACTGATAGCCTAGTTTTTTGTTCTGTAATAATAATACGTTTATGTCAATGTTATTTGCTTTCCCTTTTTTGCCCAGGTGACCTTAGATTCACTAGGAAGAGTCCACTTATCATAGCAGTCCATCAATACCCTTTCTAAACCTGTTACTTGCCATTGTTTTATATCTTTATTGTATTTTTTTACTTTGGTTGGAAATTTAGGAACTTGCGGAACTGATTCATGCATTCCCTTAATACATATTGCATGAGCAACTGCCGCCTCAGGTCCACATAAAACTTTCTCGTCCCCATTTAGTATAGCATTCACACAAACCCTTAATTTTGCTAAATGGTCATCTTCCGGATTACTGTATACCTTAGTAGTTCCATCATTAAAATGGGCAACCACTTTATTTTTACCATCGTCAGGGTTGTAGACAATGGTAGCTAATTCAAACTCAAATTTGAAGCGAGGATTTAATTCCTCTTGAATAGCATGGGATGCGTAAAATAAGATTTCCGTTTGATTCACAGAATCCAGCCGAACAGCGCACGTATCAAATGTCTCAATATCATTTGCACGATAAAGTTCTGCTGTAACATCCCTCAACTTGCAGCTACTGTCTGTGGTTGCTCCTAATAGATAAAACATATGATGTAAAAAATGGGAAGTAGCATTATTGGCAATACTATCAAAAATCATGTCACCGTTCACACTGTATTTTTTTCCAGCCCATGGTGAGCGAGAATAATAATTATCATCACGCGGCCACAAAACAAGCGATTTCATGCGCCTTGCTTGCCCAAACATGCCATTTAAAATATCCTGTTTAAGTAATTGAACAGAATCGGTAAATGACCAATTAAATCCAATACTTAAAAATTTCCCTGTTTGGTTACGTATTTTAATCATTTCATCTATGTCATCCGGATTCCCACTGATTGGCTTTTCACAAAGTACGTTGCTACCATGTGACATGGCATAACAGGATTGTTTTTTGTGAAAGTGAATTGGTGTAGATATAATAGCCAAATCCGCCGTTGCATTCATATAAAATTCTTCCAGTGATTTGAATATTGGTATACCTCTTTCAGCAATCAGATTGTAATAATTAGATTGTTCTGGCTTGATATCTACGACACCTTGAATAAAAGTATTTTCATTATTGTGAAGCAATTCATTTAAATAGATATTTCCATAACCGCTGATCCCAACTAGAACAACAGAAACCTTTTGGTCCATTATAACGTAGTCTCCTTTACTTTCTTAGATGTGTACTTTTTTGTGTAAAGTTAGTCATCTATAAGCCTAACAATTTAGGCAAGAACAAACTTATTTGCGGAATATAGGTTACCAACATTAATAAAACAAAAATGGCAATATAAAAAGGAATGAGTGGTTTTATTAATTGTTCTACCTTTACCTTACCTACCATGGAACCAACGAATAAACCAGTACCAACCGGTGGTGTAATCGTACCAACACACAAGTTGAGGATAAAAAATATTCCGAAGTGTACTGGGTCTACACCTATACTTGTTGCGATTGGTAAAAATATTGGTGTGAAAATTAATATTGCCGGTGCAATATCTATAAACATACCAATTACCAATAATAATAAATTAATTAGTAGCAAGATAACAAATTTGTTATCAGATATGCCTAAAACAAAGTTACTTAATGCCTCTGGTATTCCGGTAAATGCCATTGCAAATGACATTAAGGAGGAGGCAGCAATCAATAACATAACTATTCCCGACATCTCAACTGCCTGAATTAGTACTTTAGGTAATTGCTTAATAGTTAATGTTCGATAGTAAATCAAAGACAAAAACAATGCATAGACTACACAGATTGCAGATGCTTCAATCGCCGTAAAGACACCGGTAAGTATTCCACCAATAATAATAAAAATCAATAGTATACTTGGTATTGCATCTAGAATAACCTTTTTTGCATTTACGTTGGTAGATTGTTGTACAATGGGATATTTTCTTTTCTTGGCGATTATGTAAGACACAATAATGATCGCCAATGCCCATAATATTCCAATTACATATCCGCCCATAAATAAAGCAGCGATGGATGTACCACCACTTATTAATGAAAATATAATGAACGCAGTACTTGGCGGAATCACCATTCCAGTGGGTGCGGACGCAACGTTAACGGCGGCTGCAAATTTTCTTTCATAGCCCTCTTTTTCCTGAAGTGGGACCATCACCCCACCTATTGCTGTAGAAGCAGCAATAGCTGAACTGGAAATTGATCCGAAAAGTGCATTACCCACTATATTCGTATGTGCTAGTGAGCCGGGAATTTTTCCAACCATTAACTTAGCAAAATCAACAAGTTTGTTGGCAATTCCTCCGTTGTTCATTATGATTCCAGACAGTATAAAAAAAGGTACCGCAATCAATGAAAAGCTATCAATACTTGCTACCATTTTTTGTGCTGATGTAAAGACGGCTATATCTAATGGCAACATTAATAATACGGTTGATAAGGATGCGACGGCAATACCAATAACAATAGGTATACCTACTGCAAGCAGAACAGCAAAAACAAGGACTAAAATTAAACTAGCTTCCAAAACCATACAACTTTCACCTACTTTGTTTTTTTATGCACTTTCAGTTAGATTATTGTTTTTATTAGTAAATAGCTCCATCAAATTAATGAGACTATAAAAAATTATCAATACCCCAGACACTGGCAAAGATAGATAGACATAGCCCATAGGTAAGCTTAGGGAAGGCGATATTTGTGCCATTGTAAGGGAAACGGCTTTTCCTCCTCCAAACAACATGATGATTGCGAAGACTATGAAACTAACTTGAATGATGACATCCAGTATCCTTTTACTACGATCTTTGAGTCGATCATTAAGAAAGGTGATGGCAATATGACTCTTTTTCCCTACAACATAAGCTCCCGCTAACAATGAGAACCAAATTAAACTAAACCTAAGAAATTCATCTGTGACAGCACTTGGCTGATGCAGTATATAACGGGTTATTACTTGCCAAGTAGTAACCGCTACCATAATAAGAAGTAGTGTGCATGTTACAAATTCAAGTGTTCTATCGAGATATTTCCTTAAATTCTTAATCATTATTTATGCTCCTATTCTTCATTTTTACTTAAACTTCGAATTGTTTGATAGATTTCACCTAAATCATCATCGTCTTTGAATTCTTGATGAATTGGTTGTACCGCTTCTAGGAATGGCTTTTTGTTTACTTGGTTAAACTCGACGCCATGGTTTTTGATCGCTGCTTCTTTTTCAGACTCAACAGCTTTCTTCCAGACGGATTTTTCAAATTCTGTAGATTCCTTTGCTGCTTCATGGACAGCTTCCCTTTGTTCTTTAGTTAAGTTCTTTAGTGTTTCATTGTTAATAATAACGATATCAGGTATTCTTGTATGTTCATCGTACGAATAATATTTAGTAACATCTCCGTGTCCAGCTGTAACCAAAACAAATTCGTTATTCTCAGCCCCATCAATAATTCCTTGTTGTAGGGATGTATACACTTCCCCGCTACCCATAGGTACCGCGGTTCCACCCAGTAAGTCAATCATTTTTATTGCCGTTTCACTTTGCATGACACGAATCTTTTTACCTTTTATATCTTCCGGTGTTTCTACAGGCCCATCAGTCATGTAGAAACTTCTTTGACCTGAGTCATAATAGGTTAATCCGACAAACCCTAGATCTTTTGTGGATTGATAGACGGGTTGCATTATTTCTTGATTTTCCATTACTTTATAAAAATGTTCTTCTCCATCAAATAAGTATGGAGTACCAAAAACAGAATATTTTTTTGAAAAGCTTTCAAGTGCGGAACCGCTTACTTTTGTAATATCTATAGCTCCGGTCTGCGTTAATTCAATGAGTTCTCGTTCACCTCCTAACTGCCCATCAGGGAAGTATTCTACGACCACTTCACCATTTGTCTTCTTTTCCAGCAACTCTCCAAATTTTGCCATGGCATCTTTAACTGGCTGGCTGTTACTTGCATAAGCAAACCTTAATACTACTTTATCTTTTGCTAATGTTTTACTGCTGCAACCGGAAAATGCCACAATGATAAAAGTACAGATAAGAAGTACCAAAATATTTCGTTTCATTTTATTCGCCTCCATTGTAGTTTTTTTGGCTTCATTTCTGTTTCCTGTTAATTTTGTTTACAATAGGAAAAGTAAGCCCTTACTATTTTGTAAATCAAAAATAGTCTGACAACGCTTTCATTATAATTCTATAAAATTACAAAGTCAACATAAAAATAAACAAAATAACTTCTGTTTATTTTGTTTTGTGTTTACTTGAATTTGGTGATAGAATTATAATAAAATTAAATCAAATAATGTAATCGTTAACATTCGGTTCTTAGGGAGGGTGAAAGAGATGATTAGAAAAGCATTCGTAATGACTGTGCATTCAGATATGCACGAAGAATACGAAAAACGACATAATGAAATTTGGCTTGAAATGGTAGAAGAACTACATAATCATGGGGCGTCAAATTATTCCATTTTTTTAGACAAGGAAACGAGCAAGTTATTTGGTTATGTTGAGATTGAAGATGAGGAAACCTGGAGTGAAATGGCTACAACGGAAATTAATCAGAAGTGGTGGTCATATATGGAATCTGTTATGGAAACGAATCCAGACAAAAGTCCAGTCACCAAAGACTTAACGGAAGTATTTCATATGGATTGATTACTAAGAATTGATATTTCTAAAAGGAAATTTGAGGTGACACATATGACCAAATGCAGCCTAGCCGTTGACATCGGCGCATCAAGCGGAAGATTAATCGCTGGTTATCTTGAAGACGGAAAACTACAGCTGGAGGAAGTTTACCGGTTTGAAAACAAATTAATTCAAAGGAATAAACACTTTTGCTGGGATTTAAACGGACTATTTTCCGAAATAAAAGCAGGCATCCAACAGTGCAGCACAAAGGGATTAAGACCAGAAAGCATTGGCATCGATACATGGGCCGTTGATTTTGTTTTGTTGGATGAAAATGATCAACTGCTCACAGATGCTGTTTCATATCGGGATCCTAGAACGGATGGAATGATGGAAGAAGTTTTTCAGAAGATTAGCAAGGAACGATTGTACTTAGAAACAGGAATACAGTTTCAAAAATTTAACACCATCTATCAATTATATTCTATTAAAAAAAGCAATCCGGAAATTTTAGAGAAAGCTAGATCTTTTCTGATGGTTCCTGACTATCTTCACTTTTTATTAACTGGAAAAAAAGTAAGCGAATACACCAATGCGACAACAACACAGCTTGTTAATGCGTTTACGAAAAAGTGGGATAAAGAACTTTTGGATCAATTAGGGATAAATAAAGATATGTTCCCGGAAACTTTGCCACCGAAATCCGAATTGGGAAGCCTAAGAGAAGATTTGGCAGCCGAATTTGGTTTCGACATGAAGGTGCTGTTGCCGGCAACCCATGATACGGGATCAGCTGTCGTTGCTGTGCCGGACTTTGAGGACACTATTTATATCAGTTCGGGTACGTGGTCCTTAATCGGAGTAGAAAACAGCTTCCCGATTTGTATTACAAAAGCATTGGATTTCAATTTTACAAATGAAGGTGGGCTGGATTATCGCTATCGCTTTTTAAAAAATATTATGGGGCTTTGGATGATCCAGGAAGTGAAACGGAATTATGCGGATCGTTATTCGTTTGCCGAACTGGCTGCGTTGGCTGATCAGGAAAAAGAGTTTCATTCGACCGTAAATGTTGATGAAGACAGGTTTTTAAAACCAGAAAATATGATCGTTGAAATCGAGGAATACTGTCTAGAAACCGATCAAGCTGTGCCGGAAAACCCGGGGCAAGTTGCAAAATGTGTGTTTGACAGCTTGACAGTAAGTTATCAAAAGGCGATTCATCAAATCGAAGAAATCTATGAGAAAGATTTTACAAAAATTAATGTCATTGGAGGCGGCTCGCAAAACGAGATGCTGAACCAATTGATAGCGGATTCAACACAGAAAGAAGTCTTAGCTGGACCAGTGGAGGCAACAGCAATCGGAAATATTGTTACCCAATTGATGGCTATGGGTGAAATTGATGGCATCCAGCAAGCTAGAAGTATCATTAAACAATCGTTTCCAATGAAAAAATATACGAGCAAAACAAAAGTGGAGGGATAACGTTGACAACCGAAGAAAACTATCAAACTGCTAAAAAGGCTTATGAAAAATGGGGTATTAACGTTGATGGAGCGTTAGAACAATTGAAAAAAGTATCGATTTCAGTTCACTGCTGGCAAGGCGATGATATTGGTGGATTTGAAGTGAATCAACAAGAACTATCTGGCGGAATTGATGTAACCGGTAATTATCCCGGAAAAGCAACGACACCGGAAGAATTAAGAAGTGACTTGAAAAAGGCACTTTCCTTTATTCCTGGTAAACATCGAGTGAATCTACATGCCATCTATGGGGAAACAAATGGTGAAGTGGTAGAAAGAGATCAAATAAAGCCTGAGCATTTTGAGAGCTGGGTAAATTGGGCGAAGGAAAATGAATTGGGACTAGATTTTAATCCAACACTTTTCTCTCATCCAAAAGCAGATGATGGATTAACGTTAGCACATCCAGACAAAGAAATTAGAGATTTTTGGATTCGACACTGCATTGCTAGCCGTAAAGTCGCCGAATACTTTGGGAAGGAATTAGGAACACCAGCATTAACGAACATTTGGATTCCTGATGGATACAAGGACATTCCAAGTGACCGTTTGACACCAAGAAGGCGATTGAAAGATTCGTTAGATGAAATTTTCAAAGTCGAAATTGATGAAAAATACAATGTTGACGCTGTTGAGAGCAAATTATTTGGTATTGGGTCTGAGGCATATGTCGTTGGATCCCATGAATTTTACATGGGCTATGCGTTGAAGAACAACAAATTATGTTTACTAGACACCGGCCACTACCATCCGACTGAAATGGTATCGAATAAAATTTCAGCCATGCTTTTATATAGTGATAAGTTGGCATTGCATGTATCACGACCAGTTCGATGGGATAGTGATCATGTCGTTATTTTGGATGATGAATTGCGGGAAATCGGATTGGAAATTGTTCGTAATGATGCATTGGATAAAGTTTCGATTGGACTGGATTTCTTTGATGCAAGCATTAATCGCGTTGCTGCATGGACAATTGGAACGCGCAATATGATAAAAGCGTTGTTATATGCCATGCTTACCCCGAATGAACATTTGAAACAACTGCAAGAAGAAGGTGACTTTACCGAGCGACTTGCATTAATGGAGGAGTTCAAAACATATCCGTTTGGTGCTATATGGGATTATTATTGTGAACAAATGGGAGTACCAGTGAAAGAGACGTGGCTTGAAGAGGTCAAAAAATACGAAAAGACGATTTTGTCTAACAGAAAGTAATGGGCAGTTTTCCGCATCGGAAATGCATATCAAAATAAAACAAACATATTCAAAAATAAACAAAAACATGATATACTTATTTCAACATCGACACACAGGAGGTTTTTCAATTGGTACAAAATCGTTGGGATAACAACAATAACAGCTGCCAAGCTGGCTTAGATGAACTAGTATACCGCTCAAATTTACTAGGCCAAGATCGCTCCGTGGCAAACTGGGGTGGTGGAAATACATCAACAAAAACAACAGAAACGGACTTTAAAGGAAATGAAATTGAAGTAATGTGGGTGAAGGGAAGCGGTTCTGACCTTGCGACAATGAAGGCTAAGAATTTCACAGGCCTAAAGCTTGAAGATATTAAGCCACTCATGGAAAAAGAGGATATGACAGATGAGGAAATGGTAGATTACTTGTCGCACTGTATGATTGATGCGAAACATCCTCGTTCTTCAATTGAAACGTTATTACATGCATTTTTGCCGTTCAAGCATGTTGACCATGCACATCCAGATGCCATCATTAGCATTGCGTGTGCTGATAACGGACAGGAGATTGCTAAAGAGATTTATGGTGATCGATTTGTCTGGGTACCATACATTCGTCCGGGATTTAAGCTTTCTAAAATGATTGCGGAAGGTGTGCAAAACAATCCGAATGCTGACCTAGTTATTATGGAAAAGCATGGCCTTGTAACGTGGGGAGAAACATCCAAGGAAAGTTATGATAAAACAATTTCTGTTATCCAAGAGGCTGAGGATTATATTGAAGCTAAAGCAAAAGGAGAAACACTTTTTGGCGGTCAAAAATTTGAATCATTGAATCAAGCAGATAGAGAAACAATCCTTGCTCAAGTTTTGCCGGTGATTCGTGGGCAAGTTAGTACAGATAAAAAGATGATCGTTACAAATGACGCTAGTGAAGCAATCCTTGAATTTGTAAATAGCCAAGATGCTAAGGAATTATCACAAATTGGTGCTGCATGCCCAGACCACCTTGTTCATACGAAACGAACACCATTATATGTCGAGTGGGATCCAGCAAGCAAAGATGTTGATAGTTTAATAGAAAGTATTAAAACAGGAATTGCTGCCTTTAAGGAAGAATATGTTGCTTATTTTGAACGTAATAAATCAGAAGGGGACAACATGGTCGAGGCAGTTCCGCGTGTGCTGCTGATCCCGGGAATTGGCATGGTCAACACAGGCAAGAGCTGGTCTGCTGCCAATGTTAGTCAATCATTATATCATCGTGCCGTGTCGGTTATGCGCGGATCCACTGTACTCGGAAACTTTGTATCGCTTAATGAGGCAGAATCCTTTGCGATTGAATATTGGCCATTGGAACTATACAAACTAAGCCTTGCACCTAAAGAGGCAGAATTCTCCCGTCAAGTTGCATTTGTAACTGGTGGCGCTGGCGGTATTGGCAGTGCAACGTGTAAACGCCTGTTGTCAGAAGGTGCCCATGTTGTAGTCGCTGATATTAATTTAGAAGGGGCACAAGACCTTGCCGTTGAAATTAATGAGCGCTACGGAGAAAATCGTGCATTCGCAGTCAAAATGGATGTTACGAAAGAAGAAGAAGTAGAAGCAGCGATTCAAGCATCTGTTTTGAAATATGGTGGGCTCGATATTATTGTGAATAATGCTGGTCTAGCAAGCTCTAGCCCATTTGAAGAAACAACGATGGATAAATGGAATTTGAACATAAATGTGTTGGTAACTGGATATTTCCTTGTTGCACGAGAAGCGTTCAAGTTAATGAAGAATCAGGAAATTGGCGGCAGCATGGTATTTGTCGGTTCGAAAAACTCAGTATATGCTGGTAAAAACGCGGCAGCTTATAGTACGGCGAAAGCGGCGGAAGTACATCTTGCCAGAACAGTTGCCGCGGATGGTGGTCAATACGGTATTCGCGTAAATTCTGTATTGCCTGATGCCGTTATTCGTGGGTCAAAAATTTGGGATTCAAATTGGAAAGAGGAACGAGCATCCTCATACGGAATTGGAACGGATGAGTTAGAAGAACATTACCGGAAACGGACTATCTTAAATGTCAATATTCTTCCACAGGATATTGCGGAATCAATTGCTTTCTTGTCATCTTCTAAAGCAGCGAAAACGACGGGCTGCATGATTACGGTTGATGGTGGAGTTGCTGCAGCATTCACAAGATAAGTATTATACAATAGATTCCCTGTCTTATTACGGGGAATTTATTGTATAATCAAACATAAATATTGTTAGTGAAAGAAAGGTGAGGTCATGCTTGTTGCTGAGAGACAACAAAAAATTGTTGAATTAGTAAATGAACGGAAAAGCGTCCGTGTAACAGAATTAAGCCAGATTTTTACTGTGACGGAGGAGACGATACGCAGGGATTTGGAAAAGTTAGAAAAGGAGAGAAAGCTATCCCGTAGCCACGGAGGTGCGATCAGTCTTAATCCCTCTGATTCCCTGGAAATTCCTTATTCAGAACGGGAAGTAATGAACGTAAATGAGAAAAAAGAAATAGCTCTCGAAGCAGCTAAGCAAATTGTGGAAGGAGATAAAGTGATTTTGGATGCCAGCACAACTGCTTGGTATATGGCCAAATCACTGCCAAATATCCCATTAACTGTGTTGACAAATTCAATCAAGGTGGCAATGGAGTTAAGTGCTAAAAAGCAAATTACTGTGATCTCAACTGGTGGAACATTGCTATCTAAATCGCTATCTTTTGTAGGGCCGTTAGCTGAAACGTCTATGGAAACGTACCATGTAAACAAAGCATTCATCTCATGTAAGGGCCTTCATTTAGAGCGTGGGATTAGCGAATCAAACGAACAGCAAGCCCGCATGAAGAAAAAAATGATCGAGAGTGCGGATACTGTTTATATCATGATCGATAACAGCAAATTCGGCGTACAAGCGTTTTCACACATTGGTGGCTTGGAATTGATTGATCATATTATTACGGATAGTAAGGTGGATAGCAATATTATACACCAGCTAGAGGATAAATCTTTACATTTAATAAAAGTGTAATAGCAGCAAGGGGAGGGTAGCTTTTAATGCGAGACAATAATGAAGGAATGAATTATGTCCCAAAAAGAAAGGGTGGAAAGGTAGTAGAATCAGGAATGTTTCCTTTTGCCGTTATAGGGTTAGACCATGGACACATTTATGGGATGTGTGACGGGTTGATAGAGGCAGGGGGAGAACTAACCTATGTTTATGATCCGGACCTAGAAAAGGTAAAAGCGTTTTGCGAAGCCTACTCAAATGTTAAGGCCGTTTCATCTGAACAAGAAATACTAGATAACCCTGAAGTAAAATTGGTTGCTAGTGCAAGTGTCCCCTCATCACGAGGCTCTCTTGGTGTAAAGGTTTTGGATAGTGGTAAGCATTACTTCGTGGATAAGCCTGCTTTTACTGATAAGAATCAGGTCGAAAAGGCAGAAGAAAAAACAAAGGAAACAGGGTTGAAATGGGGTATTTATTATAGTGAAAGGCTTCATGTCGAGGCGGCTGTGTTTGCTGGACAGCTTATTGACGAGGGGGCAATTGGCAAGGTTGTGCAGGTGATTGGGACTGGTCCTCATCGAGCGAATGCAAATGACAGACCAAACTGGTTTTTCGACCCCGAATTTTCAGGAGGCATTCTTTGCGATATAGGAAGCCATCAAATTGAACAGTTTTTGCATTACGCCGGGGCTAGTGATGCAAAAGTTTTACATAGTAAAGTGGGTAACTATACTTTTAAGGATTATCCTAAGTTTCAGGACTTAGGCGATGCTTCTCTCGTAGCTGACAACGGAGCAACTTTTTATTTTCGAGTGGATTGGCTTACTCCTGATGGGTTAGGTACTTGGGGTGATGGACGCATTTTTATTCTCGGGACAGATGGCTATATCGAAATGAGAAAGTACATTGATATTGCACGTAGCACGTCTACTGATAATTTGTATTTGGTTAACCGTTATGGGGAGAAGCGTTTTGAACTATCAGGTAAAGTTGGCTATCCTTTTTTTGGGGAATTCATTCTCGACTGTTTGAATGGTACACAAAATGCAATGACACAGGAACATGCCTTCAAGGCGGCAACCTTAGCCATCGAGGCCCAAGAACAAGCTATTCATATTGAAAGTGGGACATGGGGACAGGTCCCGCGTCCCACCAAAAATGAGCGAGAACACAAGGGAATTTAGCGGGACAATGGACCTGTCCCCATGTCCCAGAAATGGAGGTGAATGCCATGAAAGTTTCTTTTTTTATTACGTGTATGTGTGACATGATTACCCCAGAGGTTGGGAAGCATTCGGTAGAATTACTGGAACGGCTCGGGTGTGAGGTTGACTTCTCATCCGCACAAACGTGTTGTGGGCAACCGGCTTTTAACAGCGGTTATTTGGAGGATGCGAAGAAGACTATGAAACAGATGATTCGCGCTTTCAAAGATTCCGAGTATGTTGTCGGCCCGTCTGGATCATGTGTCGGGATGCTCCGTAAATACCGGGAAGTTTTCAAGGATGATCCGGAATGGGAACAGCCTGCCAAGGAACTCGCGGAAAAAGCTTATGAACTAACGCAATTTATCGTTGATGTTCTTGGTATAGAGGATGTTGGCGCACGTTTCCATGGAAGAGTCACTTATCATCCATCCTGCCATATGACGAGAATTCTAGGTGTTAAAGAAGCACCACTGAAACTATTAAAAAACGTCGAGGATATCAATTTAATAGAACTACCAATCAAAGAAGATTGCTGTGGCTTTGGTGGAACTTTTGCCGTGAAAAATTCGGTCATCTCGGGGGAAATGTCCAAGGAAAAGTCAAAACATGTTTCTGAAACACGCGCGGAATACCTGATCGGTGGGGATATGGCGTGTCTATTGAACATTGGTGGTATGATGCAGCGGGAAGGCAAGTACGTACAAATCAAACATATTGCAGAAATTTTGAATTCCCATTAACGGATTGTTTGAAAAACCAAACGGACGGAGGGAAATATAATGGGTATAAAAATTAGTGATAAACCCTATAAGGAACGGGTCAAGGAAGGTGTGGAAAATAGTTTCATGCAGCAGGCTGTTGCCTCAGCACAAGGGCGCTTCCGAGATGGCAGGCAGGCTCGGGCAGATGAACTTGGTGACTGGGAAGACTGGCGTACATTAGGGGAAGAAATACGTACACACACATTGGAAAATATTGATTACTATCTGCAGGAGCTTAGCGAAAACGTTGCGAAACGAGGCGGAAATGTTTTCTTCGCGGAAACGAAAGAAGAAGCAAATGCTTATATTCAAGAAGTTGTCCGAAAAAAGAATGCTAAAAAAGTAGTTAAATCAAAATCCATGGTGACAGAAGAAATCGGTATGAACGAGGCAATTGAAGAAGCTGGAGCAGAAATTGTTGAATCCGACCTTGGCGAGTGGATTTTGCAGCTGGATAATGATCCACCGTCCCATATTGTCGCACCATCCATACATAAAAATAAGGAACAGATTCAGAAAACCTTTGCGGAGGAGAAGGGGTATACCGGAACGGATACGCCGGAAGATCTTGGCTTATTTGCCCGGGAACAGTTACGCGAAGAGTTTTTGGATGCCGACATTGGTATCACGGGCTGTAATTTTGCTGTTGCCGAATCTGGTGCGGTCACATTTGTTACGAATGAAGGAAATGCCCGGATGGTTACAAGTTTGCCAGATACACAAATCTCGGTTATGGGATTAGAACGCGTTGTACCGACATGGGAGGAACTAGATATCTTGGTGAGCCTTTTGACGCGTGCCGCAGTCGGGCAAAAGCTGACTAGTTATGTTACGTCTATTACCGGAACACGGATGGAAGGCGAGACGGATGGACCTGAGGAATACCATTTAGTTATCGTGGACAATGGCCGTTCGAAAATTTTGGGATCCGAATTCCAATCTGCTCTCCACTGTATTCGCTGTGCAGCATGTATCAATGTTTGCCCGGTTTACCGTCATGTAGGCGGCCATGCATATGGTTCCGTTTATCCAGGGCCAATCGGTGCAGTGCTTACACCATTGTTTGATGGGTATGAAGATCATAAAGAATTGCCATACGCATCATCATTATGTGGCGCTTGTACGGAGGTTTGCCCAGTAAAAATTCCGCTTCATGAACAACTGATTCGACATCGCCAAATTATCGTGGAAGATGAGGGAATGTCACCAGTTGCAGAACAAATTGCGATGAAAGGATTTGCCAAATGGGGATCAAGTCCAGCTGCTTATAAAATGAGTGCGGCGGCTGCTCGTCCTGCGTTAAAACCCTTTTCAAAGCATGAGACGATTAAAAATGGTCCGGGACCACTAAAAGATTGGACAGTGAATCGTGATTTTCCTTTACCTGCTAAGCAAACTTTCCGTTCCTGGTTCCAAAAACGGGAAAAAGGGGGAAATAAAAAATGACAATCCAAAACCGTGATTCCTTCCTTGGTAATTTGGCAACGCAAC
This sequence comes from Virgibacillus sp. FSP13, assembly GCF_054048505.1. Taxonomy (NCBI): domain Bacteria; kingdom Bacillati; phylum Bacillota; class Bacilli; order Caryophanales; family Bacillaceae; genus Virgibacillus; species Virgibacillus sp. FSP13. The sequence goes on from NZ_JBSVKG010000001.1 coordinate 368,284, forward strand.
TTGGACGCAAGCGAAAAACGGCCACCGTTGAGCGACCAAATTGGAGTGTCGGTCCTCAGCATCGTGTGTTAAAAAATGCAACACCGGATGAACTAGTGGATGTCTTGGAAAAGCAATGTGAGGAAATTCATACTGATTTTGTTCATACGGATAAGAAAGGGTTGGCTAACGCGCTCGGGCAAGTCGTTGAGAAATATGGAAATTCCATCGTCTCTGCTAGTGGCGAACGTCTAGCGCAATTTGAATTGGATCAAATCTATGAAAATCTAGCAGCGAATGGAAAGGATATTCATCTTTGGGATGAAGAAAAAGGAGAGCAAAACAAACTATTTGCCGAGCAAGCAGATATCGGAATAACCTTCAGCGATGTTACCTTGGCAGAGTCTGGGACGGTGACCTTGTTTAATGACCGTTATAATGGACGTTCGATAAGTCTCCTCCCGCAATCCTTTATCGCGATTATTCCCAAAAGCACGATTGTCCCTAGAATGACCCAAGCGACGAAAAAAATCCATCAACAAAATAAGAACGGACAGCCTGTTTCATCGTGTGTATCATTTGTAACGGGCCCAAGTAACAGTGCTGATATTGAGATGAAATTAATTGTCGGTGTGCACGGGCCAGTGGCAGCGACATATGTTGTTGTAGAGGATGCGTGATTAATAGGGTTAATACAGTTATTAAGTATTCGTAAATCATGGTTTTACGATTCAGTAATTCCAGCGAGAATATAATATTGTTTTGAATAAAAAGATGGCCCTTGTTGAAATTCAACAAGGGCCATCTTTTTACTTTTTAACCTACTTTATACCCATTATGTTAACGGTATTTCTATTTTATTTTGTTTTATTTTTAAAATCAAATGATTTAAGAAGTCATTTGAAAAGACAATTGATATCAGGGTTTATAAGATATATTATCTCATAAAAACATTCGACTATTCGTTTATAAATGTCGTAAAGGATATGAAATTATGTTGGAATTATAGATGTATTTTAGAAATATAGGTATATATTATATAAACAAACATAAATAAAACACATAATAAAGTAAACAAAACTTAATTATCTTTATATGTGTTTGCTTATTATTGACTTTTAGGAAATATCAAAGTATTATTATTTATGAAAGCGTTATTATTTTAAAATTTCCGAATCAGGGGATTAAAGGAGTGATAATTACAATATGAGTTAGAGGAGGAGACCAAATGTCAGTTCTCTCAACAAATATAGGATCCTTAACCAATTGGATAGTACGTTTGGCTTGTTTGAATACTTTATGGGTAGTGTTCTGTGTAGTAGGAGGGGTTCTATTTGGGTGGGCGCCCGCAACGGTGGGTTTGTTTACCATATTACGAAAATGGATAAAAAAAGAAAATCCCCCCTTAGTTTCTTCGTTTTTTAATGTTTATAGGAAAGAATTTATAAAATCTAATGTGATCGGAATAGGAATTGTAAGTTTAATGGCAATCTTTTTGACAAACTTTTTTATATTGTTGCCGCAATCCGATCCGATATCTAAAATATTTCTGTTAGGAAATGGTAGCCTATTTGTTACATTGGTGCTTTTCTTACTATTTTTCTTTCCAATTTATGTTCATTATAAAGGTGGATATAAAACAATCTTTAATAAAACTTTTCTAATAGCGTTAGCAAAACTACCATTTACAATCGTTGCTTTTATTTTATGTCTGGCGTGGGGAAGAATTTTATTGTTTTTTCCCGGACTAGTCTGTTTTTTTGGTGTTAGCGTACCTGCTTTAATGATTACGATTATTGCTCAGCATTGTTTTAGAACAAATTTAAAAACATTCTCAAGACAAATTGAAGAATTGGAGTGAATACATTGGGTCAATTAAAAAAAATGGGAATCACAGGAGTATTAATGATTTTATGTATGATTATATTAAGTGCATGTCAAGAATCTGATACATCCGGGGAAGTGGAAGAGCCTACATCTATGGACTCTGAAAAAGTATCTGGTGATATAACTGTTTGGGCCTGGGCATTGGAAGCCGATTATTTAAAATCTATTGTTCCAGAGTTTAATGAAAAATATCCAAATATCAATGTTGAAATTAATAAACAAGGACCAGATCAGGTTTTCCAAAGGTTAGTATCGGGACTTGCTTCTGGGCAGGAAAGCCAGCTGCCTGACTTAGTTCAAATTCAAGACACTGATTTACCCTCATTTACAGAGAAATTTCCGGGCTCGTTTACCAATCTATCTGAAATGGGATTTAGTGAATATGAGGGGGAATTTGCACCTGCAAAGGAAAAGATGATTAAGGACAATAAAGGGAACTATATTGCGTTTCCGAGGGATTTGGGACCCGTTGGGGTATTTTATAGGAAGGATATCTTTGAAAAGGCCGGGGTTGACGCAAAATCTATAGAAACATGGGACGATTATATCGATGCGGGGGAGACTATTAAAGAAAAAACAGGTACTTCAATGTTGGGATTAGCATTAAATGGGCATATACCGTTAATAAGGTTTATGATTCATCAACAAGACTCTTTTTATTTTGATGATGAAGGAAATCTAAATGTTGGGTCTGACGAAACCCTGCGAGCAGCTGAAAAGCTAAAAGAAATAGTAGACAGTGGTATTTCACAAAATGTTACTAACGCAGATGGACAGGCTGCAGCAATGAAGAACGGTACAGTCGCAACCATACCTAATTCAGTATGGTACAGCGGAACGATGATGGACCAGGCTCCTGAACTCTCAGGCAAGTGGGGAACTTTCCCTCTCCCAAAATTTGAAGAAGCTGGTGGTCGTGCAGCTAATAGTGGTGGATCTAGTTTTACTATTCCGAAAGGGTCAGATAATAAATCTGCAGCATACTTATTCGGTGAATTTATAAGTACGAATACGGAGAATCAAATTAATGCATTAGGGAATCAGGGACTTTTTCCTTCGCTTACTAAAGCATATGATAGCTCAAAATTCAGTGAAGGCGTTGACTATTTTGGAGGAGACAAATTCCATAAAAAATTTGCGGATATTGCGGTTGAAATACCGGAAGTAACATATACGGGAGATTACCCTGAGGTTAATGATATATTTAATGAGGAAATGGCATCCATGTTGTTAAATGATGAAAAGCCGGAAAAAGTCATAAAACGACTTGTAAGTAGGGTGGAATCAAGTATCGGTGAAAAAGATATAAATTAATTCAATAATAATGAAATAAAGGCTTCCAAAAGTATATTTTGGAAGCCTAACGTTAATCTTTTGAGAAAGGATGATCAACTTGGGTATTCCTTCATCTACATATAATAATACGGAGACTAATAGTCATAAAAAACAGTTCAAAAATAATAAAAATAAGTCTGCAAAGTCAATAATTAATCCTAAAACAGCACCATATGTTTTTATATTTCCGGCTGTGTTATTTTTCTTGTTGTTTACAGCCTATCCTATTGTGCAATCGTTTATATTAAGTTTTCAAAAGTCAGAGGCTGGTACAACATCATTTGTCGGATTTGATAACTATATACGGTTATTTCAAGACCCATTATTTTATGAGTCAATCGGTAATACTCTCATTATTTTGGTAGTACAAGTTCCGATTATGATTTTTTTGGCACTTGTTCTCGCTAATTTAATGAATTCTCCTTTATTAAAAATGAAAGGATTTTTTCGTGTTTCTTTTTTCTCTCCAGCAGTTACTTCACTCGTTTCGGCGTCTGTTATTTTTTTATTACTGTTAAATCCGGATTATGGAATCATAAACTTTTTGCTATCTTCTATTGGCATTGATTCTATCGGGTGGCTAAATGATCCTTTTTGGGCAAAAGTATCGATAGTTCTAGTAACGATCTGGAGATGGACAGGATATAATATGATTATTTTGCTAGCAGGTTTACAAAGTATTTCTACAGATCTGTATGAAGCTGCACGGATTGATGGGGCAGGTAAGATCAGACAGTTTTTCTCAATTACAATTCCCCAGTTGAAGCCTGTTATATTATTTACGGTTATTACATCAACCATTGGAACTCTTCAATTATTTGATGAGCCATATAACTTAACTGGTGGTGGACCAGTAAATTCCACAACGACCGTAACAATGTATTTATATCAAAATGCGTTTCAATATTTTGATTTCGAATACGCTTCAGCAATAGCATATGTTGTTGTGGTAATAATAGCGGTACTATCCTTTGCCCAGTTTAAATTGGGAGGTGACAAGAAATGAAAGTGATTAAAGTTCAGAAACTATTATTATACTTTGTACTTATGATCGGCGTCGTTTTAACAATTGGGCCTTTTTACTGGATGCTAGTTGGTGCAACCAACCCTTCTGGTAAGGTACTTAGTATCCCACCCAATTTTATCCCGGGATCACATTTTATAGATAATTTAAAGAACCTTATGAGTGAAATAAATATTTGGCGTTCACTCTTAAATTCAACAATAATTACGGTTATATATACTATTTTTGGTGGGTTGATCAGTGCTTCTGCCGGATATGCCTTTGCAAAATATAATTTTAAAGGTAAGAATTTAATATTTTCACTCATTCTCTTGTCTATGATGGTTCCTTATCAAGCCTTGGTCATTCCGCAGTTTGAACTTTTTGCAAACTTTGGTTTATTAGATTCATATGTTTCGGTAATTCTTCCGCAACTTACATATCCATTTGCCATTTTTTTAATGCGCCAAAATATGCAGTCAATACCTGATTCTCTATTAGAAGCAGCACGTATCGATGGATGTGGTGAGCTAGGGATATTCTTTAAAGTGGTTTTACCTACTTCAATTCCGGCAATTGCAGCAGTATCCATTTTTTTATTTACACATCAATGGAATAACTTTTTATGGCCATTGATAACATTATCATCAAAAGAAATGTACACCTTGCCAGTAGCTTTAGCGACCTTGGCTGGTTTGGAAAATGTTGATTATGGTTTGTTGATGTTGGGGGCTACCATTTCTATTATACCAATCTTCATTGCATTTTTATTTTTGCAAAGGTATTTCATTTCCGGAATTCTTGGTGGATCAGTAAAAGAATAGATTTTTCATAAATTTGATAAGGAGAGTTGATGTAATTGGATAAATTATATTATGGTGCAGCATTGTACCCCGAACTTTGGAATGAAAATATTGTTGAAAAAGACATTAAACATATGAAAAGTCTGGGTATGAATTTAGTAAGGTTCGGTGAATTTGCTTGGTCCACTTTTGAACCGGAACAAGATTGTTTTAATATGGCAATGGTAACAAAAACACTTGATTTACTAAAAAAGTACAACATGGACGCTATTATATGTACACCGACTGCAACACCGCCAATTTGGATGACACATAATCATGAGGAACGATTGCATCATACAGCTGATAAAACACCATTAGCGCATGGCTCCCGGCAACATATATGTACAAATAATGCTTTTTTTCGTGACAGGTCCAAAAAAATTACCGAAAAAATAGCTTTAACGGTAAAAAACTATTCGAACGTTATTGCTTTTCAATTAGATAATGAATTTAAATGCCATGTCGGTCCCTGCTATTGTGAAAACTGCAGAGAATTATGGCATGACTGGCTAAAAAGAAAATATGGATCAATTGAGGAATTAAATGAAAAGTGGGGTACAAAAGTGTGGAGCCAAACGTATTTGAACTTTAGCCAAGTTGTACAACCAATTTCAACGCCATTTATTCATAATAGTTCGCTTATTAATGCATATCAAGAATTTTCTTTAGAAAAAATTGCAGAATTTGCTAATGAACAGGCGAGTGTTATCCGAAATATCACTGATATTCCGATTACTCATAATTCAAGTTTGGGATTTGATTTAGATAATGAACTTTTATCACGCAGTCTTGATTTTATAAGTTATGACACTTATGCAACATACGACAACTATGCCGAATTTATGATGAACAATGATCGTTGGCCTAATATTAAGGAGAGTAATAGAAAATATATGTTATTAGAAACTAGTACTTCATATAATGGTCACACCCATGAGTATGGTCGGCTTCATCCAAAGGGATATGTAACTGCCGAAGCTTTCGCTACATACGCGTCAGGAGCACAAGCCTTCAATTATTGGTTGTTTAGAGGACAAAGAACCGGCTGTGAACAACCCCATGGTTCAGTTGTAAGCTCTTGGGGAGAACCAACAATTGGTTACCGTAACGTGGTTGATACTTCAAAAATGTTAAAAGACATTAAGCCATTTCTACACAGTACGGAACCATCTGAAGTAAAAGTTGCAATTACTTATTCGGACAGAGCTCGTTCCTTTTTTGATAGTGAACCAGGCGATGGATACAATTATAAAGATATGATGACTGAGTATTATAAGAATTTTTTAGAATTAGGAATAGAAAGGAAGTTGGTACCAGAAAACTTTAACCTTGAAAAGTGTTCGGTATTATTTACTCCTTTTGTTCATTATATTTCCAGTGAGTTTTTATCTAGAATAAAAACCTTTGTAGAAGAGGGAGGAATTTGGATAGCGGGACCGATGACGGGGGATCGGACAAAGGAACATACCTGGCATATAGGAAGTGGGCTAGGAGAGTTGAGCAAATTTGCAGGTGTAAAAGATATTATTCAATTTCCTGCAACAAATAGCATGAATTTTGGGGAGAGCTATGGTATTACAGCTGAACTGGGGATGATGAGTCATGTATTTAAGCCAGATGATGGAACAAAAGTAAAAGGCTATGTTAAGCAGGGGCAAGCAGAAGGCAATGCTTTTATTACAGAAAAACAACTAGGAAAAGGGAAAATAGTTCTTGTTGGTTCGATGCCAGTGGGTTATGAAGGTAAGCTTATATGGCAAAAAGTAATTAGAGATTATACGAGTAATCTGGATCTTACAAATGATTTGATACTTGATTCTGGTATAGTTGTTATTGCTAGAAAAAACATAAGAAATAACAAACAACAATATTGGTTAGTAAATTTTACAAATGAAGAGAAAGGGTGGAAATTAACTGCTTCTTTTTATGACCTTCTTGAAGATAAAGAAGTAAAGCCGGAAAAGTATTTGCTTCCACCTTTTGCTTATAAAATTTTGGAAGTCTTATAAGCAACCTGACAATTTACTATAGGGATTTTAATGATGAAACATAATTATGTAATTTAACAGGGCAGAGGGATGCATCTTTGCCCTTTCTATTTTCGATAAGAGAAATGGGCTAAGCTTCTCCCTACTATGCTCTTTTTCTCCAAAAATAAAACAGATGAAAATCATTTTCTCTAACTGAAATTATTGATTTTGCAATCCTCCAAATTCTTAGGCCTAAGCTAACTTTGAATTAACCTTTCTTTGCCTAGCGTTTTCACTACTATTAATCACTAATTCAGTTTTAGCTCTTCTGGAGGATTAATAGTTATTTTTTCATTGAATTTTCACTTTTAAGGATTGGTCAATGGAGGAAAAGTTGCGAAACAATATGCTTCGTAAGAGTAGTAAAAATGCCATAAAAACTTTTAATTCGTAAATACAATAGAAATTAAAAGTAAATATAGTCTAAACAAAAATTCAAATGGAGAAAACGTTTACAAAACAACATAATTAGAGTAGAATTCAGATAAGAGGCAGTAATTATATAATTTTAAAAAGTGTTACATTAATATCGATGTTTTCTTTTTGAGTGTAATTCATAATGTAAGCACTTACTGTTTAAATAACCATTATGGTTTTAATTTATATATACACTTGGTTATTTAAAAAAAATATAAAGGAAGGTGGTCCAATGCATGTAAAAGGTGCTCCAATTGTAAAAGTGATACTGATCTACTTTTTAGTATTGACTTTAATATTTTCAGGTATGATTAATGTTTCCGCTGAGAAAAGTAATTGGGGAAATGAAGGTGCCAAATTGGAAAATCTTGATAGAGGTTTGATAGCGGCTTCTACATCTGAAGGCGTATTTCTTAGTTGGAGATTATTGGCGAGTGAGGTGACAGGGTATTCCAAAACAGGTTTAACTGGTGCAAACTTTAATGTCTATCGAGACGGTAAAAAAATCGCAACTGTGAAAAACAGCACTAATTATTTGGATGAATCCGGAAGAGGAAAAGATGAATATTATGTAAAAGTTCTAGTTGATGGAAAAGAGGTACATCAGAGTTCGCCCGTTACCCCTTGGGAAAATTCTTATTATGATTTACCGCTGCAGAAACCTGAAAATGGAGTGACACCAGACGGGGTCACATATTCTTATCATGCAAATGATATGAGTGTCGGGGATGTAGATGGTGACGGGCAATATGAATTTTTTGTAAAATGGGACCCTACAAACTCTAAAGACGTGTCACAGGTCGGATATACAGGGAAAACGTATATTGACTGCTATGAGTTTGATGGATCCGGTATAGAATTGACCTTGGTGTGAATATCAGGTCGGGTGCCCACTATACACAATTCTTGGTTTATGATTTTGATGGAAACGGAAAAGCTGAGCTAATGTTAAAAACCGCACCCGGAACAAAAACCATAAAGTTTGATCAGAAAGGCAATGTTGTATCAGAAGAGTATATAACGATGACTCAGGACGATAAAAAGGCCGGTTACAGTCATCAGGATGACTATCGGATGAGTAGTGAAGATTACTATGATCATATTGTAGAAGAGTTTATGGGGTGGCATGAACATAAGCAAGTGTTAAAAGGAAACTGGCCGGAAACCTTAGAAGAATGCTTTGGTATTGAAAAGCAATATGAATATCCACTAACAAAGGAAGATGCGGAAAACTTAGCCGATTACTTTATCGATGTTTACGCTCCAAATCGAAGCAGTCGCAATGATCTAAGAGAATTCGAAGGTTTTATTCTCGAAGGTCCTGAATATTTAACAGTGTTTGAGGGAGCAACTGGACAAGAACTCGAAACCGTTCACTATAAGCCTGGTCGCCATGACGACGGTTTAATGTGGGGAGACTATGCGATGTCAAGAATAGAACCTGGTAACCGTGTTGACCGGTTCCTTTCCGGCGTGGCATACTTAGACGGCAAAAAACCATATGCAGTTTTTGCTAGAGGGTATTACACAAGAGCTGCTCTGGTCTCTTATAGCTGGGATGGTGAACATCTAAATGAATATTGGAATGTTGATAGTGGTTGGACAATTATGGACAATCCATTTAATGACTCCCCTCATGGAAAATCGGGAACAGACGAGGAATTTGGTTCTATTACAACACAAGGTGCTCATTCAATGAGTGCTGCAGACGTTGATGGAGACGGAAAACAAGAAATTGTTTACGGCGCAGCAACAATTGATCATAACGGGTCATTATTATACAGTTCAATGGACGTAATGCCTCCCGAAAGTGCAGATCCCGGCTCAGTGGCCAGGCTTGGACATGGCGATGCGCTACATGTTACAGATATTGACCCGGATAGGCCTGGATTAGAAATATTTATGGTACATGAAAGTGGAGTACACGCCCCTTATGGATACGCATTACGTGACGGAGCAACCGGAGAAGTAATATATGGAGATTATTCTGGAGAAGACACTGGTCGGGGAATGATAGGAGACATTGACCCTGACAACCGAGGCCTAGAAACATGGGCTATTGGATTGTGGACAGCGAATGGAACAAAAATAAATAATAAAATGCCTGGTACAAACATGAATATAAAATGGTCTGCAGATATGACAACACAAGTTATTAACGGTATAAAATCAGAAACGCCGACCATTGATAATTGGAAAAAGGGAACAGTCCTTAATGCTACCGGAACAAGAACAAATAATGGCACAAAGGGCAATCCAAGTTTAGTGGCTGACATATTTGGCGATTGGAGAGAGGAACTTGCTGTTAGAACAACTGATAGTTCCGCTATCCGTATTTATCTCAACACAGAAGTGACAGAACATAAATTGTATACGCTAATGCATGATCGCCAGTACAGAGCGGGTGTAGCCAGACAAAATACTGGTTATAACCAACCTGCATATACAAGTTTTTATTTTGCATCAGATATCGATTGGGCTAACGTTCCAATCCCAAATGCATGGATTCCAGGCAAGCTTTCTGATTTACAAAATGAAATGGACAAATTTATAGAGAATGATGAATTGACAGGACCCTTGGTAAAACAATTAACGAATTCATTGAAGCAAGCTAGGCACCACTTCGAAAATGGATCTAGGAAAAATACCATAAAGTTCTTGGAGAAATATTTGTTCCATATGAATCGAAAATCAAATCAAGACAATATTTCTCCGGAAGCAAAAAGAAGCTTGACCTATCATACGCAAGAAATAATAAAAATGTATAAAAAGATTGAGTAAGATACACTGTTATTAATATAAAGCTAAGGTCTGTATGTTTATCTTGATCAAGACGAAAAGAAAATCGATTGAGCGGTTCAGGTCGATCGGATACAAGCAAATGGCGATTGAAGTACCAATCCCAAAGTTGAGGGAGAGTAAGTCAAAGCGGGAAAGGACGTGCACTACGAGTCTAGTACGAGGCATTCCGCATCGGCAGGGTGGATCGTGCAAATCTGACTTGGATCTAGCTCAGAGCTCTCGTCTCGGAGACTTAATTCTATTCAGCTGAAACGCTACACCTTACTAGGTGTCCCTGTCCAGGATCCTGCATCGCTAAGGCTGGTGTACTTGCATTCCGTAACAGATCACCGACCTTTCCGACACGGTCAAAAAGAAAAACGAAGCAAAAGCGTCACGTTTGCTTCGTTTTTTGTTTATCTAATCATCAACTCCGCAAAATCTCATTCAACACATCCGGATAGTTCGTAAACATTCCCGTCACATCCCAGTCCAGCACTTTTTCCATGTCCTCTCTGGTATTTACTGTATAAGGGTGCGTAAGTTGGTTTTGCTAGCGAATTTTTTGAATGTATTCCCGGTCGACTTGCACAAATTCCCACCGCGTATTACTCAATCTCATTTAATTTAAGAGTTTTATTAACAAAGAAAACCTAAAAAATTCACCCCTCATAGCTGGAAAGGGATCGAATGAACCTGTCCATCCACCCCATCTACTAGTATAATAGAAAAATGTACTAAAAATTGAGGGAGTGATTGAGGTGCCTGGCGCGCAAATTAATCCATTGTTGATTCAACAACTGACAGGTAAAGATGTAGCAGATATTCCAAGCTCACCAACTCTATCATGGTTACCGGGGAAATATGCTATGCAGATAAATAGAAAAAAGGAAAATATTAAGAAGCATTTTGGAGAAAATTCGTTCATGATAAAGTGTAACAGTTGCGGGCGAAAAGGAAAGTATGATGTCGGGCTGATGATTTATAATCACAGCGAGAAGAAAAATGCTGGTGACCCGGCTAGTAAGATACAAACTACGGGCTATTTCCGCTGCAAACATTGTAATGATGCAGGTAACTGGGAGATGCCAACGCAATTTTCAACCGCTTCTATGGCCGGAGTGCTGGCAAGTGCTGTCGGGGGAATGAAGGATAGATTTGAAATAGGGGAAAGCCGATTGTATGACGGAAGCTGGCATTTATTTAGTTCCGATGGTGAAATGCATCTTTTAAACAAGTTAAAAGAAGACCCGACCAATTCTTTCATTTGGAACCGGCTCGGTAATTTATATGATAAAGGAAATCGCCCAGAGCTGGCGGCGTGTGTTTACGAATATTCTTTACTTATTGATCCTGGTCAATTAGAATCCCATTTTACACTCGGTGGGTTTTTCAGTCAGATGGAAGAGTTAGAAAAAGCTGCTTATCATTATAAACAGTTATTATTAGGTGCCAGTGATTATCAAGCATTGTCTCCAGAAAACTTGCGGGAAATGGTGGCTATTGGCTTACTGGAATTATTTAGCATACATCATTTTACAGATGGGGAAATTCCGTTTTTGCCTACAGGGAAAGAATTAAAAGTGGATGTAATTGAAAAAAATATAAAGAACCTTGACCCAGAAAAAATAGAGACCTTCTATCCATTCGCTGAAATGTATATGGGCGCACAAAGCAAGAAACTACCGGATAGAGTAAGAACATTAAAAATTGCAAAACCAAAAACTAAAAAGAAAAAAAGATGGAAAAAGAAGAAGAAATAGCAGGACAAGGGATGAAGCCCTATCCTGCTATTGTGCTGCGGGTCATAAAGCCGCCGGGACATGGGGACAGGTTCCTTGTCCCGCCGCTAAGCCCCGCCCTCATCGATAACTGAGCTGGGACAACTAACCTGTCCCTGCGTCCCACCTGGGCAAGGAAAATTTTAAATGAAAAGGAAGTTGAGTAATATGAAGCTAGAAGTGATCGCACAAAATGGTCAAGAGGCAAAACAGGCGGAAGAACTTGGCGCTGATAGAATCGAATTAGTATCTGCCATACAAGAGGGAGGATTGACACCAAGCTATGGAACAATAAAACAGGTTCTTCATAGTGTGTCGATCCCAGTTCAAGTGATGATTCGACCACACAGTTATCATTATTATTATACAAACGCCGACCTGCAAATCATTTATGAAGATATTAAGAATGTATTGGAACTCGGCGGGAACGGGATCGTATTTGGGGCATTGAATAAAGACAACACAATAAATGAAAAGGTCCTTGAAAATGTAATGGAGATTTCACCACAACTGGATATTACGTTTCACCGAGCGTTTGACGAAGTGACTTCACTTCACGATGCATATCAAACCTTAACCAAATACAAGCAAAACGTGAAACGAATTCTGACTTCGGGTGGTGAACATGACTGTGTTGCAGGGAAAAGCAAATTGCAAGAACTCGTACACACCGCTAAAAAACTGGATGGACCTAAAATAATGCCTGGATCCGGCCTAACACCTGAAAATATCCAAGACATTCATAAAACAGTAAACGCAAACCAATATCACTTTGGTAAAGCTATTAGAATCGATCAAACACTCGCAAACCCCTTCGACCAAAAGAAAATCACAAACCTAACCAACACACTAAAAAATTAGAGGTGGGACATGGGGACAGGTTTCTTGTCCTATGCATGAAGTGCGTGCAAAGCCTATTCTAGCGGGATTTGGGGACTGGGACACCTAACCTGTCCCCACGTCCCACGGCCGGGGGCTTTTCTTGTTGCGGGTGTGGCTTTGGATTTGAATGGGGTAGGTATTTGATAAAGAATCCTTCAAATATCGACTTTAGCAGTTCGGAATATGCTATACTAGACAAAAGAATAAGAGGAGGTGAATAGATTGGAAAAAGAAGATCAGATCATCGGTATGCTGGAGGCCATCACGGAAAGACTTGATAGTATGGACAAGCGCTTTGATGGTATAGACGTACGCTTTGGCGAAGTGGACAAGCGCTTCGACGGCATAGACGGACGCTTTGGTGAAGTGGACAAGCGCTTTGATGGCATGGACTCACGCTTTGGCGAAGTGGACAAGCGAATGGAAGGGTTTGAACAAAAGCTTGAAATGCAAGGCGAAACGTTGAAAGAGCATGGACAAATTTTGCGTGCTTTACGGACTGGCCAAGAATACTTAAAGGCAGAAATCGATGGCATGAAAGTTTCAAATGCAAAGGAATTCGGCTCTCTGAAAGAAGTGCTGGATGATCATTCCGTAAAACTAGAGCTGGTACGGGACGACACCTGGGCAAACAAAGTGGACATCCATCGTATTAAGACAACAATGGGCATGAAATGACTACTAGATTACCTACACAAAAACACTTCAAAAAAGTTTCTTCAGATTTAAGGGTGGACAGATGTTCATCCTTTTTTTCATAAATCCGACGTTTGTTATGTTGTCCTAATTGAAGAGCAGGATAAGATAACTGAAACGGGCGGAGGGGAAATTCAACCCCACCTTTAAAATCTAACCAATATACCTTTCAATCACATACGCAATTCCATCTTCATCATTTGAAAGCGTCACTTCATCTGCTTTTTTTCATGTCCTAAACTGCATTCCCCATGGCGACACCCTTACCTGCAAATTCAATCATTTCTATGTCATTTTCCGCGTCACCAAAGGCAATTAATTCATTTTGTTGGATATTTATAGTGGGACATGGGGACAGGTTTCTTGTCCCATGCATTAAGTGCGTGCAAAGCCTATTCTAGCGGGATTTGGGGACTGGGACACCTAACCTGTCCCCGCGTCCCCGTTATCTTTTTAATCATCTGCCTCGCAATACATCATTCAACACATCCGGATAGTTTGTAAACATTCCCGTTACACCCCAATCCAATACTTTTTCCATGTCATCTCTAGTATTTACTGTATATGGGTGCATGAGCAGGTTATGTTGACGTACTTTTTGAACGTATTCTCGGTCGATTTTCGTGTGACTTGCACCAATTCCTACCGCGTATTGCTCGATTTTGTTTAATTCCTCATCGGTGATTGTTGCTGGCTCAGAATAAGAGATTAATTGAATTAGCGGTATATTAGAATTCATAGAATGTACGATTGCTAGACTTTCCGGGCTAAATGATTGAATGAGTACTTTGCTTGATGGTGCATTGGGCCCGATTAATTTATATTTGTTTAAAATTCTCAGCAGTTCCTCTTCCATTCCAGGGTATACTTCTGGAGATTTTGTTTCGATATAGTATCGGGATCCACGGCCAAATTTCTGTATTACTTCTTCCAAAGTAGGTACGCTTAGCCCCTCATATCCAGGTTTTGCTTTTTCCGGGTATTTCTCATTGAACCATGAGCCCGCATCAAGCTGTTTAATTTCAGCTAACGTAAAATTTTTCACATAGCCTGTCCCATCCGTTGTGCGGTCAACTTTTTCGTCATGCATCGCGATTAGTACGCCATCTTTTGTCATTTGCAAATCAACTTCGATGTAATTCCCTTTCATTTTTTCACCTAATTCATAGGCTGGCATCGTATGTTCAGGAGCATGTCCAGAAGCACCGCGGTGGGCAACATTTAAGAAGCGATTTGGATTCAGTAATGGCTTGTCCTGTTTCTTAGCAAAAGCAACATTTCCACTAGGTAACAAAAAGATTGAAAAGAATAATAGAATTACTAAACTGAATGCTGTTTTTTTCAAATTCTTCATCTCCCTTAATTTTAGTTGGATTTATGCTACGTCTAAGATGAAAGGTAGAATTAAGCCTCCCTCCCGTAAGTTATTACCAATAATAGACAAATTTCTGAATAATGGAAAGGGTCTAACGATGTAGTTTGATTTTAGTAAATATGTACTGATGAGGGAGTGTGGGCATCGGCGGGAGATCGGGAGCATCGGCGCGAGAACGGAAACATCGGCGCGAAAGCAGGAACATCGGCGCGAAAGCAGGAACATCGGCTCGAGAACAGAAACATCGGCGCCAGAGCAGAAACATCGGCGCGAGAACGGGAACATCGGCCCGAAAACAGAAACATCGGCGCCAGAGCAGAAACATCGTCCCGAGAACAAAAACATTGGCTCGAGAACAGGAACATCGGCGCGAGAGCAAAAACATCGGCCCGAAAACAGAAACATCGGCGCCAGAGCAGAAACATCGGCCCGAGAACAAAAACATCGGCTCGAGAACGGGAACATCGGCCCGAGATCAGGAACATCGGCGCGAGAACGGGAACATCGGCTCGAGAACAGAAACATCGGCGCCAGAGCAGAAACATCGTCCCGAAAGCAGAAACATCGGCCCGAAAGCAGGAACATCGGCCCGAGAGCAGAAACATCGGCGCGAGAACGGGAACATCGGCCCGAAAACAGGAACATCGGCGCCAGAGCAGAAACATCGTCCCGAAAGCAGAAACATCGTCCCGGAAGCAGGAACATCGGCGCGAAAGCAGAAACATCGGCCCGAAAACAAAAACATCGGCGCCAGAGCAGAAACATCGGCGCGAGAACGGGAACATCGGCCCGAAAACAGGAACATCGGCGCCAGAGCAGAAACATCGTCCCGAAAGCAGAAACATCAGCCCGAAAGCAGGAACATCGGCGCGAAAGCAGAAACATCGGCGCCAGAGCAGAAACATCGGCCCGAGAACAAAAACATCGGCGCGAGAACGGGAACATCGGCCCGAGATCAGGAACATCGGCGCGAGAACGGGAACATCGGCTCGAGAGCAGAAACATCGGCGCGAGAACGGGAACATCGGCCCGAGATCAGGAACATCGGCGCGAGAACGGGAACATCGGCTCGAGAACAGAAACATCGGCGCCAGAGCAGAAACATCGCCCCCGCAGCACACAAGCCCCACCGCACCATCTCCCAACTGCTTGTTTTTTTCCCACATAAAACAAAATGAGGCTCATATATTTCTTAGAGAAAGTACCGAAATTAGAGGGGGGAGCTACTTGAAAAAATCATTATCGCTATTCATATCTATTTGTTTTTTGTTAAGTCTCGTGTTGCTTAGTGCTTGTGCTAATGATGATTCATCATCGGACGGTGGAGATGGGGAAGAAAAGCCGATAACGCTTTATTCACCGGAGACTCCGGAGCTTTCGAAAGAGCTGGCGGCGAAATATGAGGAACTTAATGGGGTAAAGGTCAATGTGAATTATGCGGGGACAAATGTGTTGGTCAATAAGATGATGGCGGAAAAGGGGAACCCACAAGCTGATGTCTGGTATGGCGGTGGCGGGATTCTTCCATTTGAAGCGGCGGTAGATAAGGACATTATTGCCTCCTATATTCCAGAGAGTGCAGAAGATTGGGAGGTAGTGGAAGACGGGATTAAAGTGAAGCATCAAGATGGTTATTATGTAGGTACGGAAATGTTTGTGCTTGGATTTTCCTATAATACGGAATTGGTATCGGAGGAAGAAGCTCCGAAAACGTGGGAGGATTTACTGGATCCGAAATGGAAGGGCAAAATTCAATTTCCTAATCCGGCAGCGTCTGGGACTGCTACATTAATGGTGTTAAGTTACATGATGCAGCATGGGGAAGAAGAAGGTTGGGAGTATTTTCAAAAATTGAAAGATCAGGCAAACTCTATTCCTGACTCTGGATCTGGCCCTACAAAAGGTGCTGCGATGGGTGAAGCGCATATTGCAGTAGGCTTTGATTTCATGACTTATGAACATCAGGCGAATGGCGAAACGGTAGAATTTATTGTGCCGGAAAAAACGCCTATTCTTGTTAACCCGGTTACATTAGTTAAAGATGGACCGAATCCTGAGGGCGGGAAGAAATTTATGGATTTCATGCTGAGTAAAGAGGCCCAGCAAATTTTAGCGGATTGGTATCACATTCCGATTAATCCTGAGGTGGAATCAAAGACACCATTATCATTGGATAAAATTAAAAAACATGCTGTCGATTTAGATATCGATTGGGTGAATGAAAACTATGACCGAATTAGGGATGAATGGAAGACGAAAATAAAGTAAAGGAAGCTGATAACAATGGGGTCTGTTGTGGTCGAACAGCTAACAAAGGATTTTTCCGGAGTAACAGTACTAAAAAATATAAACCTTGACATTCAAGAGGGCGAGTTTTTCGCTCTCTTGGGCCCATCTGGTTGCGGTAAAACGACAACAATGAGGTGTATCGCCGGATTTGAAAGGCCAACGAATGGTGTCATCAAAATTGGTGATAAAAAAACAAATGGATTAGCACCAAATCAGCGCAATTGTGGAATGGTTTTTCAAAGTTATGCACTTTTTCCGCATATGAATGTTTTCGACAATGTGGCGTACAGCCTTAATATAAAGCGTCTGAAAGAGAGCAATATGTTTAAAAAGATTGGCATTTACACGAGAATGCTGAATAGTAGGCTTGTGAAGTATCCGAAAGATATCGAGAAAAAGGTTATGGATATTCTGGAATACGTCGAATTAACAGAACATGCAAAAAAGCTAACAAGCGCATTATCCGGAGGTCAGCAGCAGCGGGTCGCATTGGCAAGAGCACTTGTCATGGAGCCTGAAGTATTGTTGATGGACGAGCCGCTATCCAACTTGGACCAGAAACTAAGGCATGCGATGCGGAATACGATCCGGCAAATTCAACAAGATTTAAAAATCACCACTATTTTTGTTACCCATGATCAGGAAGAAGCAATGAGTATGGCAGACAGGGTGGCAGTCATGAAGGATGGGGAAATTTTACAAATAGGCACGCCAACAGATTTATATAGTAATCCAGAAAGTCCGTTCATCGCTGATTTTGTCGGTACATCAAATATTATTCCTGGCAAAAAACTTGATCAAACAGATGGTTATTCCTTGATTGAAATTGGTAATCAAACGATCAAATCATCTGCAACTGCGGATAAAGAAGAGGTTCAAGTCATTATTAGGCCGGAAAATATTAATGTTTTAAAAGAAAACTCAATGGAATATGATAACTCATTTGATGGGGAAATACTATTTTCAACGTATTTAGGCTCAACGGTGAGATACGATATTAAGGTTGGTGACTATACATTGACCGCCGATACGATCTATGAATCTGGTAATCAAATATTGAAAAATGGAGCTTCAGTAAAATTGGGCGTTTCCCCTGAGAGGGTGTTATTGATATGAAAGGCCTGAAGAAAAATTTTACCGGCATTGGAATCATGAAACTGCTGATTTACGGCTTCTTTATTTTATTCCTGATCATCCCACTGCTATCCGTATTTTTGGTCAGTTTTACCGGGGAGCCCATTAATTTCTTTGGGTCACTGATTAGTCTCGATACATTAAATCAAACATTTGATCAATTCAAACATGCGACTCTAGATAATTTTAAATCGGTTTTTTCCAATGGATCGTATTTTAAAGCGTTGATGAACAGTTTGTATTTATCGCTATTGGTCTCAGTAATTGTATTAATTGTTTGTGTACCGATTGCGTATGGAATTGCTCGTACGAAAATGCCGTTTAAGCGGACGATTAGCGCGTTGTGTACGGTCCCATTAATTGTTCCAACGTTCATTTCAGCATACGCGTTTATCATTATGTTTGGCCGGGCCGGATGGGTGACGTATATCTATCAGGCGCTAGGTGGGGAAGGATTTTTAGTTGATCCGTATTCATTTACCGGAATTGTGCTCGTCCAGGTGTTTTTCTTTTTTCCATACGCACTTTGGCCGATGGTTGCCGCATTTAAAGTGAGCGATGTTTCATTAGAAGAAGCGTCAAGAAGCATGGGATCGAAAAGCTGGTTGACATTCTTTACAGTAACCTTTCCACTCGCTATTCCGGGTATGCTTTCCACAGCGTTAGTCATTTTTGCCGTTAGTTTTTCCGATTTTGGTACGCCAATCATTCTCGCACCAACTGATTTAAATTTGCTCGTTGTTGAAGCATATCGCGAAATAGCCGGATTCTTCAACTGGGGAGGCGCGGCAATTTTAACTGTCATCATGATTGCAGTAGCTGGGTTTGTTTTTTGGCTGCAAAATGCTTTCTTCAAAGGGAAAGATTATGGCTCCGTATCCGGAAAACCAAAACATATGAAATTGAACAATAATAAAGTGCTAACGATCTCGTTATCGATTTTTTCCAGTATTGTTGTGCTTGTTCCGCTGTTGGCAATGCTTACTGTATTCATGCAGTCGATTGCCACGACATGGGGAGTGGAACCATTGCCTTCCGGATATACGTTAGATCACTATAAGGATATTTTTACAAATTCACTAGGTAATATCCAAAATAGTATTATCCTTGCACTCGGCGCATTGTTATTGAGCATTATCATTGCGACGTTTGTTTCTTACTTTGTGGTACGGCAAAATTCCACCGGCCTGGATTTCATGACAACCATCCCACTGATCGTCCCGGGCATCGCATTTGGTATCGCTTTGATCCAGACGTTCAATACGGCACCATTGCAGTTGACCGGTACAGCGGCGATTTTAATTATCGCATATACCATCAGGCGGGTTCCGTATATGATCAGATCGACGGTGGGAACGATGAAATCTATTAAAGCAGATATTGAAGAAGCGGCTGTAAATCTAGGCGCTTCCACACTGACAGCAGCTATTACAGTGATTGGGCCGCTCATGTTGCCAGGCATTGCAGCAGGGTCGATATTGGTTTTTGTGACAGTTATCAAAGAAACGAGTATATCCATTTTAATGGCTCCCGCCGATTGGGCCCCGATGAGTCTAGCTATTTTCCAAAACATTTTACGAGCTGAATACTATTCCGCTGCAGCAATGTCAATTATTCTGATCGTTTTAGTGTTGGTCCTGCAAGCATTAGCAAACCGATTTTCACGAAATCA
Source organism: Virgibacillus sp. FSP13 (assembly GCF_054048505.1). Lineage (NCBI taxonomy): Bacteria > Bacillati > Bacillota > Bacilli > Caryophanales > Bacillaceae > Virgibacillus > Virgibacillus sp. FSP13. Next base: position 388,390 of record NZ_JBSVKG010000001.1, read on the forward strand.
ATCGTAGAACGTGTTTTGTTAGGGGGAAAGGAAAATGGCTAGGGGGTTTATTTTTGATTTGGATGGAACGGTTTATTTAGATAACAAGTTAATTGCCGGTGCTGCCGAGGCGATTAGTTATTTGCGGAAGCGTGGCGACAAGGTCGTATTTTTGACGAATAAATCAATTGCGACCGTTGATAATTACGTGGAAAAATTAAATCGGTTGGGAATTGGTACGGATCGAAATGAAGTTGTCAATTCCAACTATTTGGTTGCTAGTTATTTAAAAGCTAAACTAAAACAAGATGGCAAGGTGCTAGTTATTGGGGAACAGCCACTTTTTGATGAATTGCGACGATCTGGTATTGCCATAACGGAAAATAGCAAGGACGCAAGCTATGTAGTTCTAGGCTGGGATCGGGAGTTCACTTATGAAAAATTAAACCATGCGTTTCAAGCCTGGCGAAACGGCGCACGAGTCATCGCAACGAATCCCGATCGAACTTGCCCGATTACAGGCGGGCAAGTTCCAGATTGTGCCGCAATGATCGGTGCAATGGAAGGTGCCACAGGTGAGAAGGTTGAGGCCATATTAGGCAAACCTTCCCGAGATGCAGCCCATTTTATTGTGTCCGATATTTTAAAGCTCCCCCGTGAAAACTGTTATATCGTTGGCGATCGGTTGGAGACAGATATTAAGATGGGACTGGATTACGGGATGCAAGCAGTCCTTGTTCTAACCGGTATTACTCGGCATGATATGGTAGAGAGATCCCATATTAAACCAACCGTGATTTTGAATAGTATTGAGGGTGTGGTGGATTTGTAGTGGGACATGGGGACAGGTTTCTTGTCCGTCCGGCGTTATGGATGTGAGCGAGTCATGGGGATAGGCCATTGTCCACTCGTCGCTTTTGGTGCGGGTGTGGGTGCGGCATATGGATTATTGGCCTGTCCCCGCTATTTAAGAAAATAAATCTCCTGCCTTTACCTCAAAGTCATTACAAACATTTGATTTTGCAGTGCCCTCAGAAGAAATTAGATTCAATTGATATTCTCCCTTTTCATCTAAGGAATAAATCATTATATTGTTCAACAAAGGGTTAACAATCCAGTATTCCTTAACACCATATTTCATGTAAAGGTTTAATTTCGTGACTAAATCGTGAGCTTGATTAGAGGGACTTAAAATTTCAATGATAAGATCTGGGATGCCTATATATTCATTATTTGTAAACCCATCCGGATCACATACAACAAACAAATCAGGAACTACTTTTTTCTTTTCATCTGTTTCCCTTTTTTTCAGAATAACATCGGTTGGAGCGGAGAATACCTTGCATTTTTTATTTTTGAGTAAAATGTATAACTCGCCATGAAGAAACGAAGAAATTTCTTGATGCTTCATACTTGTGGAGGGTGCCATATACACTAAACCGTCTATATATTCTAATATTTTATCTGTTTCATTTTGGATCTTTTTAAAGTCCTCAAATGTAATTTTCTTTTTCACTTGTAAACTCATTCCCCTCACCATCCTATTGAAAAGATATACCGATACATAGTGCTGTAATTACGTATGACTTTGACCAAAATCACTTTTCACCTTTTGCTAAACGCTGAATCTCTCCCTTCTCCAAATGCGTAACTTCCGCAATTAATTCAACGGACAATCCTTTCTTTAACATTTCACGCGCTACCTTCTTCACTCCAGATTGTTCGCCAATTTCCTTCCCCTTCTCAATCCCTCTTTCTTCATACGAAATCGGCAATTCCAAAATTTTATCTGCATCGTCCAGTTGTTTGATCTCCTTCACTACTTCTTCCTCCTCACTTTTATTCAATGTTAGGTACGTTTCGAAAACGCCATGAATCAGTCGTTGTTTTGCCGGGTCCAATTCCATCCTGGCCATCATCTTCAAAAACTCTATTTTTACCTGTACCCTTTCTTCATTCGTATATCCCATTTTGCTGAGCAAGGCAGCTGCGACCGGATTATCCGATTGAATATAGTTTCTCCAATTCTTTTTTCGTAAATGCAGTGTCATGTAATGAAAAGTGAGAACGTGAAAGAAGGGAAAACCCATCGTATATTCATCCTTTTCCCAATTTTCATCGTAACTAAATACGGCAATAGGGATGATTGGTTTTCTGTATCTATTATACAACAGACTGAAGTAGCGAAACATCCGATCATGAAAATCCGTTTGAGTTGTGCTTTGTGGCTCAATGTGAACGATAATGATCGTATCCGTGCCCTTTAGTTTTGTTTCAATGACGATGTCTAATCTCCTTGTATTCCCTTCCAGCAAATCGGTATAAACTTCTTCTGAAAATGGCTTGATGGACTGAAAATCGATGTTGCGGTGAACTTCAGGGAAATATGCTTCCAGAAACTCTTCGAAAAATGTGTGGATTAATTGTTTGAATAGTTGATCATGCTTGGTGTAGCTAGTGGTATCTTCCTTTACTAATGTTGCTACAGACAAATTAGCACATCCTTTTGCAGGGTTATGAAGTGGAATTGACGTGGTGTGAATATTCTATTAATAGTATAGCAGACAAATGAGTGGGGAACAAGTGTTTTGTTATTTTTTTTCGAAGTTTACATCACTTTCTCCGTTTTGGGATAACTATTCTGACCTTATGTTCCATAACACTGCCTGGGACAACTAACCTGTCCCCGTGTCCCACTTCGCATCCGTTGCCCTGCCTATGCCCGCGCCTGGGACAACTAACCTGTCCCCATGTCCCACTCTTGTTCTAATCTTCTTTCAATTATATAATGGGGTTTAGAATCTGATGTTAGGGGAGAGATGTTGTTTTGCCTATTAATGTGCCTAAAAGGTTGCCAGTGCGGGATGAGTTGAAGCGGGAGAAGATTTTTGTGATGGATGAGGATCGGGCTGTTACGCAGGATATTCGTCCGCTTAATATTTTGATTTTAAATTTGATGCCGGAAAAAGAGAAGACGGAATTGCAGATTTTGCGGTTGCTTGGAAATACACCATTACAAGTGAATATTACATTTTTACGGATGGCAACGCATCATTCTAAAAATGTTAGTGAGTACCACCTGGATACGTTTTATAAGACGTTTGACCATGTTAAACAACAGCGTTTTGATGGAATGATTATTACTGGGGCACCGATTGAACAGCTGGATTTTGAGGATGTCGATTACTGGAATGAGTTAACGGAAATAATGGATTGGTCCAAGCAAAATGTGACATCATGCTTACATATTTGCTGGGGAGCACAGGCGGCATTGTATTATCATTATGGAATTGATAAATATGAGTTGTCGAAAAAGCGCTTTGGCATCTATAAGCATCGCATCTTAGATCGATCGAAGCCGCTTTTACGAGGATTTGATGAAGTATTTCATGCACCACATTCACGATATACTGAGGTTTCAAAGGAAGCGATTGAACAGGATTCACGCTTGTCGCTGCTTTCTACTACATATGATGACGAGGCGTTTATTATCATGTCCAACGATGCAAAACATATCATGATCACCGGGCATTTGGAATATGACGCTACGACACTTGCAGATGAGTACACGCGTGATATTGATAAAGGTTTGGATACCGAAATGCCAAAGAATTATTTTCCCAATAACAATACCGATGAAAGACCGCTTAATACATGGCGGTCGCATTCCCATTTGTTATTTTCCAATTGGTTAAATTACTATGTGTATCAGCAAACGCCTTTTGTTTGGGAGTAGTCGGCTAACTTGTAGAATAATGTTAAAATTTCCGGAAATTCATAAGTTATTTCCCGGGTAATATTTTGTCAAAAGATGATAGCTAATGATGAAACTATAGATGAAGTGTATGTGAGGAATTATGACAGTGTCTATCATATGGAGATGGATTTGTCGTTATTTCAGTGCTAATCTATTTATAATTATAATAAGCTTTTATAGGATTAACATTTAGTGAGGTGCTTGATAAGCATGGAACCGTCAAACGAACTACGCTGGAAGCAGAGGTTTGAAAACTTTGAAAGGTCTTATAAACTGTTAGAAAAATATGCCAATGAACCTATAAAATCCGAATTAGAACGAGCGGGCATCATTCAATTTTTTAAAATGACATTCGAACTATCATGGAAGGTCATAAAGGATTATTTGGAAGCACAAGGCTATATCATTAAGAGTCCAAGAGATGCAATTAAGCAGGCATTTCAAATTGAATTAATTGATGATGGTCATGTTTGGTTGGAAGCCTTGTCTAAACGAAATTTGACCACGCATACGTACGATGAAAACGTAGCAAAAGAATTTGTAGAAGAAATTACGACAATGTATTTGCCAGCCATCCAAGCGTTGTATAGGAAATTATTGAAGGAATGGTGGGGGCCATGTTTGGATTACTAGACCGGGATGTTGACCTAATTGTAAGAGCATTAAAGCATTTTGAAGAAACTGATCAGGCAATTATTTTTGGCAGTCGAGCCATTGGTAGTTATAAAAAAGGGTCGGATGTAGATATTGCCATAATCGGGGAGAAGGTTACAAGGAAAACCATATCAGATCTGGATATCTTATTAAATGAGGAATATCCGCTGCCTTATTTTTTCGATATCCTGGATTATAAGGCTGTTGGGAGTGAGAAGTTAAACGTTCATATTGATACGGTTGGGGTTGAAGTATATTCAAGAAAAGATAAATGTTAACTTTTGGCCCCCTAAAAAAGAAGTAATCGCTCACCATCCCAAGGCTAGCGATTACTTCTATTGTCCAGTCACATTTTAGCTTGCCAACTGCTCTTTATGCAGTTTGTAGTTGCTAGTATCGGGTAGTTAGCGCTACTCGATACTTCATTCTAATTTAATATAAATATGTTTTATTATTCTGTCAAATTAATTTAAAAATGCACTAAGATGGACGAGCTGCTTGAAAAAATGCGGGTAATGGAGGTGATATTTATTAACATTGTGATACAGCAATCAAAATCACGAACCTGTATTCTGATTTTTCTGCCAATCTATCAAAGCTTATGATATAATATAAACAACTACATAGGTATAGTGAGCGGTTGGCCATCTCCTTTATCCGTAAAAAGGAGGGAGGTGGTAGGATGACGACATATGAAGCATTAAGTTTAGTAGCGCAATTTAGTTTATCATTTGTTGCTACACTTACACTAATTGTAACTATTGTCGTCTACCTGGAAAAAAAGAAGTAATCGCTCACCCGTCCAAGGCTAGCGATTACTTCTATTGTCCAGTCAGATTTTAGCTGGCCAACTGCTCTACATGCAGTTTGTAGTTGCCAGTATCGGGTAGTTCACGCTACTCGATACTTCATTATAAGTATATTATAATTTTATTTATTTATACTGTCAAATTATTTGGATTTTGCGAATAATAATTGTATGATTACTTGAAGGTTAATTTTCCTCGGCTTTACAATTTTATAAAAAGGAGCATAACATGATTATAAGACGACGCCCCAAACCACGCCCGCTGGAAAAAGTAGAAGCACTTATTCCAAGAATCCCCTCCCATTTTAAACAATTAGCTGATTTACAACAAGACGCTGCAAAGAGACTCAAAGGATATATTGGTGAAAAGAAAGTCGATTATCATCTGGATCAGCTCGCTCACAGATATACGATTTTGCATGATGTTTGCCTGAAGACACAGAACGGGAAAACATTTCAAATCGATACTATTGTTATAACGCAACATGCTATTTTCCTTATCGATAGTAAAAATTACACTGGTACCATCACCTTTGACACGATCCTCCACCAATTTACCCGCGATGATGGGGAGAAAGAAACAGGTTATCGACACCCCATCACCCAAGCCGAGAATCACCAACTTCAAATCGAAAATTGGCTCCATGAACATCACCTTCCTAGCGTTCCCATACACTTTTTCATTGCAATCGCAGAACCAAGTACTGTTATAAAAGTAATCGGCGATCGGGAGGCTATTGCAAAAGTTGTCGCACACGGTGAACACGTTCCGAAAAAGCTGATGGAGATAGATGCCGCATACGCTCGCAGTAATAGCGTCAGATTACCAAGCCGCGAAATTGGTGACGCAATATTGCGAGAATGTCAGGAATTTGACGTGGACATCCTCTCGCAGTACGCGATTAAGAAGCAGGATATTATGCCGTGTGTGCGCTGCCCCGGATGTGGGTGGTTGGGAATGGAGCGGATTTATAATAATTGGCATTGTATTAAATGTAATCTTCATTCTCGTTATGCACATAAACAAGCCCTGGCAGATTACTTTTTTCTTATTAGACCATGGATAAGAAATGTGGAATGTAGATGGTTTTTAAAGCTTCATTCAAAAAATGTAGCAACAAAAATATTGAAGGAGGCAAATCTAACACATGACAAAAGTAAAAGAAGGTGGATTCGTAAGTAGGTTTCTTTTGATCTAATAGCGTTAGTCCGTGGAACTTGGGCCGAAGCGGGGACAGCTCAGGCCATAATTGGATGAACTTGGGCCGGAGCGGGAGCAACTCGTGCCATAATTGGGTGAATATGGGCCGGAGCGGGAGCAACTCGTGCCATAATCGGGTGAACTCGGGCCGGAGGGGATCAACTCGTGCCATAATCGGGTGAACCCGTGCCGGAGCGGGATCAACTCGTGCCATAATCGGGTGAACTTGGGCCGAATGAGGATCAACTCGTGCCATAATTGGATGAACTCGGGCCGAAGCGGGTGCATCTCGTGCCATAATCGGGTGAACCCGTGCCGGAGCGGGAACAACTCGGTCCATAATCGGGTGAACCCGTGCCGGAGCGGGATCAACTCGTGCCATAATTGGGTGAACTCGGGCCGAATGAGGAGCACTCGTGCCATAATCGGGTGAACTTGGGCCGAATGAGGATCAACTCGTGCCATAATTGGATGAACTCGGGCCGGAGCGGGTGCAACTCGGTCCATAATCGGATGAACTCGTGCCGGAGCGGGATCAACTCGTGCCATAATTGGGTGAATACGGGCCGGAGCGGGAGCAACTCGGTCCATAATCGGATGAACTCGTGCCGGAGCGGGATCAACTCGGTCCATAATCGGGTGAACTCGTGCCGAATGAGGATCACCTCGGTCCATAATCGTCTGACCTCGTGCCGAAGCGGATGCATCTCGTGCCATAACTGCCTGAACTCGGGCCACAAGCAGATCAACTCGTGCCATAATCACCTAAACTCGGGCGAAAGGAGCAGTAACTCGGTCCATAATCACCCAAACTCGGGCCACAAGCAGAGCATCCCGGTCCATAACCACCCAAACCCAAGCCGAAGTTACTCATTATAGTACACTACCCAGACAATCCACTCCACAAAAAAAGGACTCCAGCCTCAACTGGAGTCCTCCCATAACCGGCACTTTATTAACTTTTATCAATAGAACCGCTTATACCCTTCAAAATGCTTTTTCCAATATGGATTGCTTACGCTAGAGATCTGCACACCATTCGATCCAGCGTGAATGAATTGGCCACTGCCTAGGTAGATTCCTAGATGTGAGATTCCGCTCTTATAAGTGTTCTCAAAGAATACGAGATCGCCGACTGCGGGTTTGTTTACATAGAATGAGCGGTTGTAGTATCCTTCGCTTGATTGTCTGCCGATGCTTTTGCCTGCTTTATTATACGTGTAATAGATGAATCCGCTGCAGTCGAAGCCGCTTGGGGATGATCCGCCCCATGCATATCCTACGCCGTTTAGGCTTTTTGCTGTACTTATTAGTTTATCGACATTATTATCGACACCAACTGAGGATGAACCGCCTGAGCTGACGTTTTCGGATGTATCTTTATCGACTGTTCCGTTCCCGGCAGCTGCGCCAATGTTCAATTTCTGTCCGATGTAAATTAAATCTGATTTCAGGCCGTTCCACTTTTTCAAATTTGCAACGGTCACGCTATTACGTGAGGCGATGGCTGATAATGTGTCGCCGGATTTTACGGTGTAGACGGTAGATGATCCAACCTCGGCACCAGAGCTTGTCCCACCATTGGAGCTAGTATTACCGCCTGTATTTGCGCCAGCCTCAGCGCTCGATCCAGATCCAGCACCCGATGAAGCTCCCTTAGAAACAACAAACACATTCCCAGGATAAATCAAAGTTGAATCCAAATCATTCCATTTCATCAGATCCGCAATGGAAACATTATGCTTAAAGGCGATAGCGCTCAATGTGTCGCCGGATTTCACTGTATATGTACTCGATTTCGTTGTAGATGGTTTAGTAGTTGTAGTAGGCTTAGTAGAAGATTGGGTTTTTCCGCCTTCTGTTTCAATTACTTGATTAGGAAAAATAATGTCGTTTTCTAGATTATTAACCGCTTTCAATTGGGAAACGCTTGTGTCGAACTTTTGCGCAATGGCCCATAGTGAGTCCCCACTCTGTACTTTGTAAGATGCTGCTTCCACTTCATCAGCCGCGAAGATTGCTGATGCAATTGCTGCACTCGCCGTTACCGACATCATAATTTTTTTACTGGCCACTTCTCTATCCCCTCTCATCTTGAAAATCCTATAAAGTGACATAATTATACCACGGAAGTCTAAAAATTTAATAGATTTATTTCACATTTGTAACCATATTGTAATATACAACCTTGGACGTGTAGGTGGGACATGGGGACGGGATCCGTGTCCCAGCAAAACTTCCATATCTCAACATGTTCCTTTTGTCTCTCAGTCACAATTACTTAACCATACTTAAACCAAACATGGACGAAAACGAGCAAAAATCGGTACAAACAGTTCCGTTTCAATTGAAAATAGAATGGATAACCGATTTTATTGGATTTTTGGGTGGGGCTATCCAACCGGGACAAGAAACCTGCCCCCACGTCCCACACCCGCCAAGCCAGGAACCCCGCACCCAGCCTCACTCCACGCACCACCTGCACCCGGGACAAGAAACCTGTCCCCATGTCCCACCAGCTGTGGCATATGACGATACGTAAATGGAAACTCCTCTTCTTTACAGGATGGGCGTTTTATTTCGCCATCCGTCCCGAATTCAACACCAAATATATTTCCAAAAAATTACTTTTATATGACCATATTTTACAACAATGTATACTTTATAACTGTTACAATATAATATATAGGTATAAATACTCAATAAGCGCAGCTAGAGATAGTGAAAATATGAATCTATTAGGGGTGCATGAGATGATTGATATTCATTGTCATATTTTACCAGATATTGATGACGGTGCGAAAACATTGACAGAAAGCATGGCAATGGCGCGGGCTGCTGTTGAACAAGGCATTCATACAATTATAGCGACACCACACCACCGAAATGGTCGATACAACAATGAAAAGCAGCATATTTTACAGTACGTGAGTGAGCTAAATGATCATTTGCGGACGGAGGCTATTCCGTTGACGATTTTACCTGGGCAGGAAACCCGGCTCTACGGGGAGATGGTCACCGGTTTGGAATATGGCGAATTGCTGGCACTTAATCAAGACACGTCCTATCTTTTTGTCGAATTTCCATCGAATCATGTACCGCGTTACGCAAAGCAGGTGTTGTTTGATATTCAGGTGGCTGGATATATCCCGGTTATTGTGCATCCGGAGCGGAATCAGGAAATTTCCGAGTATCCATCCATTCTGTATGAATTTGTGCGTAATGGTGCCCTTTCACAGGTGACTGCGGCTAGTGTTTGTGGGAAGTTCGGGAAAAATATTCAAAAGTTAACCCATCAATTAATCAAGGCTAACTTGACCCAGTTTATTGCTTCAGATGCACATAATACAACGTCACGCGGGTTCGTCATGCAAGAGGCCTACCTGGAATTAAGCAATCGGCATGGGGATGATGTTTTTAATATGTTTAAGGAAAATTGCCAGTTGCTCATCGACGGGAAAAATGTAAATCGAAATGAACCATTACCGGTTAAAAAGAAAAAGTTCCTAGGCTTTTTTTAAGAGGGGAGACGCTACAAAATGTACAAAAACAATCAGGATCAACTATCTTCTAGCTGTCAATTATTAGGATATGTATAAAGGTGCATATTCTATTTTGTGTGATTATAAATAGGAATAATAGAATTAAGCTTGATATGGTCATGATGGGAACATTTCATACGAAGCAGCGGGTATATAGAGAACACACCGCTTCTCTCGGAGTAAATGTTATCTCGTAAAAGGAGTTGGTTTTTTGATAAAGGTTTTGCTAGTTGAGGATCAGCGATTATTTCGTGAAGGTGTCGAAGCAATAATTGATAAGAAAGACGACATTCACGTAATCGGGATGGCGGAAAATGGGGAAGCAGCCATCAAACAAATAGAAAAAGAAGTACCGGATGTTATCTTGATGGACATCCATATGCCGAATATGGATGGGATTAAGACAACCGTACATGTAAAAGAATACTACCCAGATGTGAAAGTAGTAATGTTAACAACACATGCCAAAGAAGACCTGATCATTAGGGGGATTAGTGTTGGAGCGGATGGCTTTTTACTAAAGGAATTGTACGCAGATAGTTTAATTAGATCGATACGAGACGCTGCTCGGGGCCAAGTTGTATTGTCAGGCGAAGTCGCAAAGATACTTGCCAATAGGATTAGAGTACTAACCCTTAACAAAAAACAAATTCTCGCCAAGCGGCTAGAAAACCGAGGGATGCATTTCTCGAATCGGGAATTGGATGTTGCGTACCTGTTTATGGAAGGTCATACGAACAAATACATTGCCCAAAAGTTGTTTCTTGGGGAAGGAACAGTGAAAAATTACATAAGTGAAATTTACAACAAATTAGGTATCCACAATCGCACGGAAGCGATCGACTTTTTAAGGGGAATCATGGACGGTAAACATTTTCTACCTAACCTGTGGCTTTTTCCTCATCTATTCACTAAAAAATATGACCAACTCTTTACTACAATTGTAAGGTAACACATATAAGGTAGTTTCCTTATTTTTCAAATCAATGAAGAGGCGATTATGGATATGATTCGGATTTGCTTGATTGGGAATGATGATTTTTTTATAGCGATAAAGAATGCGGTTTGGGGTCAAACTGACATGAAAGTGGTTGGGTATTTGGTCCATGCCAATGGAACGGCTGATATACTGAAACAAATTGACCCAGATATAGTACTGTTCCATCATGAATGACCATGCCTTTCTTCCTAGCGAACATGTTCAAACGTTAATGGAGCGTTCGATCTATTTGGAAAAGGTGAACAAGAACATATTCATCAAAAGGCTTCAGGAGCATAACATTCATCTGACCAACCGTGAGTTAGGGGTAGCCTATCTCATGAAACAAGGATTAACGAATAATCAAATAGCTAATCGACTTTTAGTAGCTGAAGGAACAGTCAAGGTTCACATTACACACGTTTATAGCAAAGTGGGGCAGAAACGGCGGAAGGAAGTGGTAGCGTTTTTTAATGATGTTTTTACCGTGAATGAGCCCGTTTAAATTACAAAACTAGTACTTAAATCGGTGACAGCGTGGTAATTATTTATCTCCCCATACTTTGGCACGGCGAGCGAGAGTGACAAAACGATTAAACCGTGGATGGAATGCTCCCTGCGATTATTGCTGCTAGAAAAAAGGGTTTTAAGATAATCTATTTGCACCCAATCGATCATACACCCCTTAATCACATTGATGGAATTGAGTTTCGTCGCCTATTAACATATACGAGATTAAACGAAGAACAAGAAAGAATGATGAGGCAATGGTCAAGTAAGCACAATTGGAGTACAAGGGTACAGGTGAAAATTTTACGCTTAGCAAGAACAATCTCTGACCTAAGCGGAGAAGATGAGATTACAAACGAATCTATTTGGGAAGCTATCACAATAAGTTGTTATCAAATAAGAAAACAACAGAGGGGCATGGTGAAATAAGATGGCGAGAAAACTTCGTGTTTGGTATCGGGTGTCATGTACCACATTACATATCGTGGAAACTGTTATTTTACGATATTCATAATAATCGTGCATATTTAGACATCTTAGAAGAGACTCGTATTTACTATCCATTTAATCTTCATTCATATTGCCTCATGACAAACCACGTACACCTTCAATTCATCATTTAGTCGGACATGTTTTCCAAGGACGTTACGGAGCAGAACTGATTGAAACAAAAACTATCAATTGGAAGTAAGTAGATATATTCATTTGAATCCAGTTGAGGGAAATATGGTAACCCGTCCCCAACAATATCGTTGGAGCAGTTACGCAGCCTATGTTACGGATGTAGAAAACCAGCATGTTAGAACGGATAAGTTATTGTCTTATTTTTCGAAGCAGGAAAAGGAGAATTATCGGTTGTTTGTGGAGGGGGATGGGGTTAGATTTCCGCCACGTTATAAAGAATATGTAATTGACATTTGGGATATCCGCCCTTTCACATATTCCGTCTTTTCCATATGTTAATATTGTAGCTTTTGAAAGGAGGATTATTAAGAATGAGTGCAGAATTCGGTTATGGCAACGGTTTTGCATTAATCGTTGTATTATTTATTCTTCTAATTATTGTGGGAACATCTTATGTAGGTGGTTATGGCGCATATTAATATAAGTAATTGAAAGAAGCATGGGGACGGACGCTCCCTGTGCTTCTTTTGCTATTGTGTTATGTGAAATTAGGGATATGGTTTATATAGTCAATCAAGCAGTTGTTATACTCGGAGAAGTATACGGGTGAAAAAGTTAATTTGTGAGTTGTTTGAGGAAAACCAGGTCAATGAGTCAGGCCTCCACTGTGTTCAAGCAATTGCACTTTTGAAAATCCATTCTTATACAAACGATGAATCTCGATGTAATCCATAAAACGGTTCACTCCTAACTCCTCACTTTCAATAGACTAATGTAAGTATATTAATTCTTAAATGGGAATTGTGCATCCGGCACGGACCCATTGGATCATCCTACGTCATATCCGTTTCTAGTAGATTCCCTTCGTCAATTTTCAGTTAGTGGAAGTGCAGACCTGTCTCGGGTTATACACCTAGATAAGGTAGATACCGTTTATAACATTACGATCGATATTACGGGGAAAACAAAAGAGGGTAATCACTTTAATCGGACGGTGGTGGATTCGGTTTGTTCTGGTGCCAGTTTTTCTTTAGCGCACTGAACCTTTCATAGCCTTTATATACCTAATCAAACCTGTAGTTGGGCCAGCTTAGTTATGGTTTATTTATTGCATTAGAACTTACGAAAAAGCTTTTAGAATAGGGGATTGGGGCAAAGATATCCAAGTTTATTGCAAGACATAAACTCAATTGTTGTAATCTATTCCTTTGCAGTATCAAGATATATTAACCTATACTAGATTAATATATTTGAATATTGGGGGAAAGCGCATGTTAGAATTGCTACATATTCTAAAAGACATCTTATTACCTGTGTTTATTATTATGGGAATCGGATACTTTATGCAAAAGAAGTTCCGACTTAACCTGGAGACACTTGCCAAACTGAACATTTATTTTCTAGTTCCTGGATTTATTTTTGTTAAACTTTATAGTACCCAATTTTCTGTGAAGGTTTTTACATTTGTCGTCCTTTTTTTTATCGCGTATATCGCCATTCTATTTTTGATTGCGAAAGGGGCTGCGAGATTACAAGGATTTGATCGCGGGAAAACTACCACATTCTCCAATAGTGTCATTTTTTTCAACTCTGGAAACTATGGGGTGCCGGTTAATGATTTGGTGTTCAAAGGTGATCCAATGGCGATGTCGATTCAAGTGGTTATACTTACGATGCAAAATATCTTAACCTTTACATACGGCATTTTCACCCTTCAGTCCGTTAACATTGGAAAATGGAATGCGTTTTTGGGTTACTTTAAAATGCCTATATTGTATGCGTTAGCCGCAGCAATTCTTTTAAACACGTTTAACGTTTCTTTACCGGAATTTATATGGGTACCTGCAAACTATATAGCTGATGCAATGATCGCAATGGCCTTAATATTACTCGGGGCGCAAGTGGCGCAGCTAAAATTCAAGTCGGAACTGTCATCTGTTTATATTAGTATTTTATTAAGGTTAGTAGTTGGGCCATTAGTCGCTGTCGTAATCATTAAGCTTATGAACTTAGACGGTATTGCAGCGCAGGCATTATTAATTGCATCAGCTATGCCTACATCGGTAAATAGTTCGGTAATCGCTCAAGAATATAATAATCACCCACAGCTTGCAGCACAAATTGTGTTATTTTCAACAATCTTCAGTGCGGTCACAGTTACTGGAACCATTTATCTTGCACGGCTAATTCTTTAACTACGCTTTTGGAAAATGGATCGTGTTTAAAAAGTCTTTCTTTGTTCTAATTACATGGTTTCGAGCATGTTCACGGGCAGCTGCTTTATTTTGTTCTAAAATAGCGCTAACCAGTTGTTCATGCTCACTGACCGATTTACTAGTCTGGAAGCTGACGAAATCCGGAAATTGCGGTTGAAGACCATTCCATAAATCGGAAAGGAGCGAATACAGCCTCGGACTATTGGAGGCCTTCCAAATTAGTCGGTGAAATTCCTCATTCAATTGAACGTAGGTACCTCCTTCTGATGAGGTTATCTTATCATGGATTTTTTTGAGCTCCCCAAAAAACTCCGGATGATCACAAGCTTTTTCCGCAGCCATTCCCTCCAAGAATGCACGAATATTGTAATGGTCCTCCACATCTTCTTCCTTTAAACCAATCACAACTACCCTGCGATTACTTTGGATATGGATAAGCCCCTCTCTATCTAGCACTTGAAATGCTTCGCGTACTGGCATGCGTGAAACACCTAGCAAACTGGCAATTTCCTCCTGCGTTATTTCTTGTCCTTGTTGTAATGTTCCGTTAAAAATGGAACTTCTAAGTGAATGAAGAACTTGCTCTTTCGTTGATAATCGTTTAATTTTTTCCATGGTCATTCTCCTTTTGTCCGTATTAACTGGCAGTAAAACCCTCACTTCATGAATTTGAGGGTGACCAAGAATTATAAGTAGGGGTCAACTGCCTGTTAAAGCTAAGGTTTCTGTTCAACTAGCATTCAGTGGTGGATAAAGAAACTCCTTACTGAATATAGTTTCCCTCGATAATGTTCACTTACTTTAAATTATAAACTATTTGACAATTTAATAGATAGCAAATATAATTATCTTATTAATTTTGGATACAAAATACATTATACAGAATCCAATAGGAGGAATAAAATGTTGCCCCTAGAAGGTATTAAAGTTATTTCATTGGAACAGGCAGTAGCTGCTCCATTTGCATCTAGGCAACTTGCTGATCTTGGTGCACGGGTTATTAAAATTGAAAGACCAGAAGTTGGTGATTTTGCCAGAAACTATGATCAGTCAGTAAAAGGAATGTCTAGTCATTTTGTTTGGATTAACCGTTCCAAAGAATCTCTAACACTTAATTTGAAAGCGGATACAGGTAAATCTATATTTAAAGATTTAGTACGAGATGCGGATATTGTGATTCAAAATCTAGCTCCGGGTGCAATGAACCGACTCGGCTTTAGTAATGAAGCACTTCACAATATAAATGATAAATTAATTATTTGTAACATTTCTGGTTTTGGATCTGATGGGCCTTACGTGAATAAGAAAGCATACGACTTACTTATTCAATGTGAGTCAGGTTTACTCTCTATTACAGGAACAGAAGAAACACCGTCTAAAGCGGGGATTTCTGTAGCTGATATTGCGGCAGGGATGTACGCGTATAGTGGTATCCTAAGCAGTATTATTAAACGCTCGAAAACCGGTAAAGGAGAGGTGCTCGATATATCCATGTTAGAAGCATTAGGGGAATGGATGGGATATCCGTTACATTATTCCTTGTATGGTGATACGGAACCCCAACGCACAGGCGCTCAGCATGCAACGATTTTCCCGTATGGTCCTTTTCAAACAGCTGGTGAAGAAACGGTCTTCTTTGCCATCCAAAATGAGCGGGAATGGGTCAATTTTTGTGAAAATATTCTCCATAAGTCTGATTTGGCGGGAGATATACGCTATAACAACAATTCAAAGCGAGTGGAGAATAAAGAAAGTCTAAGGGAAGAAATAGAACAGGTTCTACTAAAGAAAAGTGTAAAAGAAGTCATGAGCGAATTGGACGAAAATAAAATAGCCAATGCCCAATTGAAAGGGATGAAACAATTCGCCAATCACGAACAGCTGTCTGCTAGAAATAGATGGATAGATGTGGACACACCGGTAGGCAAGATTAAATCCTTGTTGCCGCCAGCTGCTAAAAGTGACAAAGATATTAAGAACACACCTATCCCAGAAGTTGGTCAGCACACTGCTAGAATTCTAGAAGAGTTAGGGATATCTGAAAATAAGATAGAGCAATTAAAGAATTCCCAGGTTATATAAAAGGACTGATATCATGCTAAACAGGTCGCTATTGTTTGTACCGGCAGATAAAGAAAAGATGTTATTAAAAATAAATCAATTGCAAGCAGATGTTATTCTTATCGATCTGGAAGATGCAGTGGCAATTGGTGATAAAGCAATCGGCAGAGATCTTATTAGGAGACATATTGATCAGTGGAGGAAGCCGGTTTTCATTCGGGTGAATAGTATCGAGACTGATGAATTCCAGGAAGATATGGATTTGCTAAAGCGGGTAAGTAATGCTGAATCGTTAAAAGGGGTCATGTTGCCAAAAGCCTCTTCAGAAAACGATATCAAAACACTTTCTCGGTATCTTAAGACCGCTGAACGACAGAGTGATAAAGCTGCTGATCTCTATATTATTCCTTTAATTGAAAGCGCATTAGGGGTGAAAAGGGCCTATGAAATTGCCACTGCTGACCAGCGTATAACAAGGTTGGCATTCGGGGGAGTGGACTTTACCAATGATATCGGGGCAGAAGTAACCATAGAAGAGAAAGAATTACTTTACGCCCGTTCTGAAATTATTTTATCTTCTCGTTGCGCACATATCGGGCAGCCAATCGATACGGTCTACACGGACTTTAAAAATATAGATGGGTTCAGCAACAACTGTGCATTTGCCAAGTCGCTAGGATTTGGAGGAAAGTTATTAATTCATCCCGCCCAGATTGAGATTGCTAATACGACATTTGCACCAACCGCAGAGGAAGTCGATTTTGCAAAAAAAATAATTTCACAATCTACTGCAGAAAAAGGATCCTTTCAATTAGACGGTAAAATGATCGATAAGCCTATTATTGAAAAGGCCCAAAGAATACTTCATGATTATGAATCCATAAAATTGAAAAACTAGGAGGTAAGTTGAGATGGGAAAACAACAAGTTCAACCTGTTGAAGAATATGACACAAAACCGAAGTCATCCTGGAGTCGGGTGAGTATTTTTAATATACCAATTGTTTGGTTTGCTGTTATAACGGTTTTAGCATTGGTTGCGATGTACACGGATAATCTGCCAGCAGGAATGATTGGCGGGCTATTAATAACGATGGTATTAGGTGAATTATTTGGCTGGATTGGTGATCATACGCCTATTATAAAAAGTTATTTAGGTGGTGGTGCAATTCTGGCTATATTTGGTTCCGCTTTCATGGTATATTCTAATCTAATGCCAGATCATACCGTTACCCTTATTACTGATTTTATGAAGTCAGGAGGATTTCTGAACTTCTATATTGCTGCTCTCATAACGGGTAGTATCCTAGGGATGAATTCGAAAACATTAAAACAAGCGGGTGCAAAATTTGCTTTGCCTTTACTTGCTGCAGTAACTGTATCCATGTTATTAGCAGGATTTACCGGATTAGTAATAGGTTATGGTTTCAAAGATGCGATACTTGTTATTGCCATGCCTATCATGGGTGGAGGAATGGGAGCAGGAGCTGTACCGATGTCCCAAGTATATTCGGAGATTTTAGGCCATGATCCTGCTTATTATATTTCAATATTGGTTCCGGCTTTGGCACTTGGTAACGTTTTAGCAATTATTTTTGCCGGATTACTAAATAAGTTAGGTGGAAAGTTCCCTAAATTAACAGGGAATGGTCAATTAATGGCTGGTTTTCATGTAGAGACAAAAAAATTAAAGTATAATATTGGCGAGATGGGAGTAGGGGTAGTTGCAGCTTTAATGTTCTATGTGATTGGGCAAATCCTTGGAAATTTTATCCCTTTACATCCATACGCATTGATGATTATCGTAGTAGCCATATTCAAACTTGCTGGCTGGTTACCAGAAATCGTTGAAAACGGGGCAAGCCAGTGGTATCAATTCGTTGCTAAAAACTGGACACTTGCATTGTTAATTGGTATTGGAGTGGCGTACACCGACTTGGATTCTGTCATTCATGCTTTAACGTTAGAATATGTCCTTCTTGTTGTAAGTGTTGTACTAGGTGCAGTAATTGGTGCTGGTGTAGTTGGGAAACTCGTTGGCTTTCATCCCATTGAAGCAGCGATTACTGCAGGATTATGCATGGCCAACATGGGAGGTACCGGAGATGTGGCTGTATTATCCGCATCGAAACGGATGGAATTGATGCCATTTGCTCAAATATCATCCCGTTTAGGAGGAGCACTGATTCTGCTGATTGCCGGGTTGATTGTACCGTTGTTATAGCGGAACTCGGGGCAGAGTCCCACGTCCTGTTGGGTGAAATAAGGTGGAAGAAAGAGACATTCTAGATTGGAATGTCTCTTTTTTATCCAAGCTTTTGCTTCGGTGCCTGTCACTTCCCGGATTTTGTCGAATGGTAATAGAGTCGAAAGGAAGTAAGAAAAACTAAAGTAGCAACTGAATATTGTCAGGCTGGTTGATTGTCATGCATAATGTTGACCTAAACTATTAAGATCGTATATCCCACAATGCAGACAACAAAGTGCCATCATTTAACTATCGCAGTGTCATTTTATCAGAATTCGAGAGAGCTAATGCATCCATTGCAAAATGAATCACCGCAATAGATATGAAAAACGGCCTCACATGACAAAAGAACCGCAACTTTGTCCCCCTCCCACCCTAATTTACCTACTTGCATTAATCAGTTATAACTGGTTTAATATAAAAATATCCTACAAAATAATTAGAATATTTAATAAAAATAACAACTTTTCTGACATGAATGTTAGCTCTACTGTATATAATATATCTAAATAAAAGTTGTCTTTTTATATCCTCTTTTGTTCTTTATTGGGAACAAAAGTGTCTGTAGTAAGGTCAGTATAGGATAGGAAGTGATAACTTGCAGGCTAAGCCGAGCAGAGCAAATTTTTATGAGGAATATGGTACTGAAATAAGGTTGAGAGATGTGAACCATGGACAGATGAAGCGGTATTTGATCGGAAAGAGAATGATGGATATTGTTCTCGCGATTTTATGTTTGCCGTTTGCCATGTGTATCATAGCGGTATGTGCGTTATTCATTAAACTGGAAACACCTGGTCCTATATTTTATTGCCAGGAAAGGGTGGGATTGGGTGGAAGGTATTTTAAGATATATAAGTTACGGTCGATGTATGTTGATGCCGAGAAGTATGGGGAAAGATGGGCATTAGAAAATGATCCACGGGTGACGAATGCGGGAAAATGGATGAGAAGAACCCGGATCGACGAGCTGCCGCAAATCATCAATATTTTAAAAGGAGAAATGTCTTTTGTAGGTCCCCGTCCGGAGAGGCCGACGTTTACAGCACAGTTTGAAGAGAGTTGTCCGGGGTTTGTAAGCAGGTTACGGGTGAAACCGGGATTGACGGGTATAGCGCAAGTTAATGGCGGATATTGGCACACACCAAAGGAAAAACTGAAATTTGATTTGCATTATATTGAGAATCAGGGATTGAACACGGATATAAGAATACTACTCAAAACAATAAAAATTGTATTATCAGGAGATGGAGCCAGATAGAAAAAGTGGTTCTTTTATTAGCATGGAGTGTTCTTTATTGACAATATTATTTTGTTCAATTGTTCTTTATTAAGAAAGCAAACATAAAATAAACGGGGGTGATTAAATGAAGTGTCTGATCGTTACTACATTAGATAGGCAGGTATCCTTATTTTTACTCCCACATATCGATTTACTGCGGGGAATGGGGTATCAAGTTTCTGTAGCAACATCACTTGCGAATCAATCACAGTTGGAGGAAAGGCATCCGGCTGTAGATTTTCGGCATATCCCTTTCTCACGTTCGATTCGTAGTCCCTTAAATATACGTGCATTTCGCAAAATCAGGAAATTGATGCTCCAGGAAAAGTTTGATTTCGTTCACGTTCATACACCGATTGCGGCATTTATCACCAGACTGGCAGCTCCCAAACGCCAGAAAATGATCTACACTGCACATGGCTTTCATTTTAATGAAAATGGCTCCACGTTAACAAATCGACTCTTTTATTTTGCTGAAAAAATAGCGGCGAGAAAGACAGATCAACTAATTGTCATGAATGAGGAGGATTACCAAAAGGCGACGGAATTTATGAGTCTCGACAAGATCCACCATATCCATGGTATTGGAGTGGATAGTGCGTATTTTAACAAAGATTATTCTACGGAGGCAGAAACAGCGCAGCGAAAGGAAATGTTGGGCATCCCGAAAAATCACAAGGTAATCACCCATATTGCGGAATTTAATGAAAACAAAAGGCAGATTGATGTCGTGCAGGCAACGGAACAATTAAAGGAAGTATACAAGGATTTCGTGATTTTACTTGTTGGGGATGGTGTATTGTCAGATGAGATAAAACGGGAGCTAAAGGACAGGGAGTTAGGCGCTTATGTTCGCTGTCTAGGTTTTCGGGAAGATATTCGCGATATTTTGAGTGTGACGGATATTGGTTTATTAGTGTCTTTACGAGAAGGATTACCGAAATCGTTAATGGAAATGAAGGCGATGCAGATGCCAATCATTGTTACAGATATCAGGGGAAATAGAGAACTTGTAGAAGATGGAAGAAATGGATTTATCGTCCCGGTAAAAAGCCCTAAGAAACTTATGCACGCACTCCATACGCTACTTGAAGATGAGAAGCTATGCCGAGAAATGGGGAGAAATGGAAGAAGGGAAGTGGTCATGAAATATGATGTGCAGCTCATTCTTAAGCAAACCAAAAAGGTGTATCAAGGCATCAATGCAGCAAAAAGCGATCTCGTGAAGGGGGAAGAAATGGGCGTGATGGAGCGAAGTCAATGATAGCGAATGTTGGTGATGGGATATGAATAATGCGGGTCAATTTATTATTTCGCTTGATTTTGAATTGAATTGGGGAATGTTCGATGTCTTCCGGGAAAATAGGTATAAAGACAATTTACTTGGTGCACGGGAGATTGTTCCATTGCTGTTGCATAAATTTCAGCATCAGGATATTCACGCAACATGGGGGATTGTCGGCTTCTTATTTTTTTCCAATAAACAGGAACTGTGGAGGATGATCCCTGATGTTCAACCACAGTATGCGAACCCGAATTTATCGGCATACCACCAGATTAAATCTATCGGTGTAAATGAAGCAGCGGATCCTATCCATTTTGGTGCTTCTTTAGTGGAGCAGATTAAGGAATTTCCCAACCAGGAAGTAGCGACACATACATTTAGTCATTATTATTGCCTAGACGCGGGGCAAGATCAAGAAGCGTTTGCGGCAGATTTACAAACAGCGGTAGCAGTAGCACACCAGCACGATATATCGATCCAGTCGATTATTTTCCCCCGTAACCAAATCGCGCTGGACTACTTGCCTATTTGTAAAACCAATGGAATTCATGCATACAGGGGCTGTGAATCCCATTGGCTATACCAGGTGAACCCGGATGGGGACGGGAAGGTGAAGCGGTTGCTCCGATTACTGGATAGTTACATCAATATCACCGGTCACCATATTTATTCATTGGATCCCCGTGATGAACAGGAATCGCTTATGAACATTCCTTCCAGCAGATTTTTACGGCCATATACGCCAAGTTTACGTGCATTTGAATCACTTAAACTAAGACGAATCAAGAAGGCAATGACCAAAGCCGCAAAGGAAGGTAAGCTCTATCATCTCTGGTGGCACCCGCATAATTTTGGAGTTCATCAGAAAGAAAATCTACAGATGTTGGATAGGATTATTACACATTTTCATCAACTTCGAAAACAATATGGAATGGAAAGTGTAACAATGCAGGAGGCAAGTGAAAAAGTGGTGGAGCCAATTGCGGGGGAAAAAGACCGACAAAAATACGGGTAAAAATGTGGTGTTGCACATGCGCGGACTATCAACAAAATGGATTGACTTCTTGTTCATCGGGCTGATGGTGTTTTGCCTGCCCATTATGTTCCATCTAAAACTTATCATCCAGTTAAATGCTTCCGTCAGTGATCTTGTCATCTTTATCATCTTGTTTTGGGTTATGACACAAAGGGAAAATAGAAATCTACTGATGATCGTTCTACAAAAATATTGGCTGATTATCCTTTATTTTCTCCTTCTGATCTATGCCTGCATTGTAAGCATGGCGAATTATATAACGAATATGTATGTCGACCTTCCCTATGGTATAGCCGCTATTTTAAAGCTATCGGTTAACTTTATGTATGTGGTCATTTTGCTAATTTTTATCGAAAAATACCGGGATGAAATCGTCCTATTCCTTTTTCGCTGGTGGAAGCGTGCTGCATTCATGATCGCACTCCTTTGCATGCTCAGTATGATTCTATTTCAGCTGGGAATCGATAATTGGCTATCCCTACAAGGGCGGGCCCAGGCAACCTTGAATGATCCCAATTTAGCGGCTTTATATCTAATCGTTTCCTTTTTTGTTATCGCGCTTTCATCTATTTATATGCAGAAAAGGGTTATCTTTAATCTCCCTATGCTACTTGTGTTCCTTGCTCTTATCTTAACTGCTTCTCGTGGTGGAATTTTAAGTTTTGGTTTAGCCATCGGAATGGTGCTCATCCTTAGTCTGTTCGCGGGGAGAATCAAAGAACTGGTTTTGTTTTCATGTTCAGCTGTTCTCCTATTTGCCATTCTTTTATGGATTAATCATTCATCCGAAGTGTTGAGTTTTGCCATGGAACGGGTGACAAGCATTGGTACAGAGGGGGATGGTACTTCTTATCGTCTCTTTTTATGGGAATCGGCTGTGGAGATGTGGCAGCATAATCCGTTCATCGGGGTCGGTATTGGTCAATTTATTCCCTATTCGACGGAAATGTTCGGCTTCACTTTTCCCAATATCCCGCATAATACGTATCTATCCTTTTTAGCGGAGACAGGGATATTCGGATTTGTTTCGTTTATCTGGTTTCCTGTGCACCTTGTTGGAAAACTGGTGCTGGGCTTGGTAAGTACGGGGGCGAAAAAATACTTTTATATATTAATTGGCTTGTTGGCAATCGCTATTCAGGGCATATCCATCAATATCGAAAATATCCGGTTCATCTGGCTTTTTCTAGTGATCGCCTATGTGCTGGTCCAATTAGAACCGGGAGATACTCATAAGTTGGAGGTGAATAAATGAACAATACTACCGCCCCGCACAAGGAAATCGTACAGATAATTAAAAAGCGCCTTGTCTTCATTTTTCTTTGTACAGGTGGGTTTGTAGGGATAGCGGCAATGATCAGTTATTATTTGTTGAACCCGGTATACCAATCATCCTCGCAATTTGTCGTCACGCAACAGCCAAATGAAGCGGTTCAGTTCGGCATCAATGAGATTGAGACGAATTTGGGATTAATTAATACGTATAGTGAGATTATCGAAAATCCAATTATTCTATCACAGGTTATGGAGAAGCTGGATACACAGGTTTCGCTGGATGAATTCCGAAAACAAATAGAAGTAAGCAGTGGGGAAAACTCGCAGGTCGTTACAGTGTCGGCTATTGGAGAGACACCTGAGGTCGCCGCGAAAATAGCCAATCTGGTGGTGGAAGCGTTCAGGGAAGAAATTATGACGATCATGCAGATTAAAAATGTGTTTGTATTATCGCAAGCGGACCCGGATTTGTCTATGGAGCCAATTCATCCAAGGCCCATTTTAAATATGCTGATTGCGGGTTTGATTGGAATTGTAACGAGCATTGGACTCACATTCTTATTCGAGTTTATGAATACAAAAGTGAAGGCCGTAAGTGATTTGGAAGAATTGGGGATAACCGTGTTAGGTGTGATAACAAAAATAGAAAAACAGCAATCTAGTACGCGCAGAAAATCCACGTCTGTTGTGGAGAAGGAGGGGGAAGACATTGAAACATTCTAAGAAAAAGGCAGGAAGAGGCAATCTGGTTAGGATAGGTAGGCAATACAATCCCGTTTTGGAACAGTTTCGCAGTCTTCGGTCAAATTTAAAGTTCGCGACGGATCGCAGGGAACTAAATAGCCTTGTCATTACGTCCCCAAACCCAAGTGATGGGAAAACGATGGCAGCAGCGAACCTTGCTGTCGTGTTTAGTCAGGAGGGAAAAAAGGTACTGCTGGTGGATGCGGATTTACGAAAGCCGAGCATTCATTCTGTTTTCGAGTTAGCGAACAATGATGGCTTAAGTAATTATTTAATCGAGCAAAAGAGCTTGGAGGCGGACGCAATCCCTGCCATTTTTCATCGTAATCTGAACGTGCTTCCAAGTGGGATAATTCCTCCCAATCCACCTGAATTACTCGGTTCTGAACAAATGAGTGAGTTTATCGAAATGGCAAAAAAACAGTATGACATGGTAATCTTTGACACGCCGCCCGTTTTAGCTGTCACAGATGCAACGTTGATCGCAAATCAGTGTGATGGTGTGTTACTTGTTGTCCGCGCGAAAAAAAGTGAACGGAAAGATGTGATGAAGGCGAAGGAACAGCTTTGTTTTTCCGGTGCCAATCTATTAGGTGCCGTTCTCAACGGGAAGAAGACGCATAAAGACTTGTATTATTATCACTAGGAAAGGAGTGTTCACGTGATCAAAGTTCGATACAAGCGCTGGTTTATCAACATGATGGATATCTATGGTTCTACCAAATGGAATCCGGAAAAGAGCGTAGATATTATTATTTCTTCTAACGTACTGTTTTCAGCCAATAGACATCAGAAGCTACCACCACAAAAACGTGTATTGCTGAGCTACGGGAAAACGTTAGTCATTGATTTACAACGATCCGAGGAAGAATTATTCGCGGATATTCATAAAAATGCCAGGTATAAAATTAACCGGGCAAAGAAAAGAGACGCGATTAACTATCATGAGTTGATTTCCCCGTCTGATAAGGAAATTCACGCGTTTATCCAATTTTTTGATCGATTTGCGAAACTTAAACAAATACCAAAGGGGAATTTTGGGAGGTTACAATCGCTAAGGGACAAGGGTGCGCTTATCCTTTCCTACATAACGGATGAAGCTGGCAATCCCCTTTGCTACCATGCCTATGTAAAAACAGCTGCCTACTGTTCGTTGCTTCATTCCGCTTCTGCTAGATTTGAAAACAATGCGGAGCGAAACAAAATTGGTAGAGCAAACCGCTTTCTCCACTGGCAGGATATACTGAGCTTCAAAAAGATGGGCTTTAGCTGGTTTGACTTTGGCGGGTTATTTTTGGATGAACAGGAAGGAGCAGAGCATTCCATCAATCGGTTTAAAAAGGAATTTGGTGGTCAGGTTGTAGACGTGGATAAAAAAATTACTCCACTTACGATGCTTGGTAAAATGGTTGTGTTCGTATTTTGGCTAAAAATGCGTAAACGGCCGGAATTTTTACGAGCGAAGCAACTTGCCAACCGCTATACGCTTGAAAATATGTAAGTCATCTTATTGGCGAAGCGTTTTTTGTGAGAGGAGTGTATCTATTTTGGAGCAAATGGGGCGAGCGATGTGGCGGTAAAGCGATTATCACTGAAAATGAACATGTCCTGGACGTTGGCTGGAAGTGTCATTTATTCATTTACCCAATGGCTACTTTTAATTATTATCGCTAAGCTTGGTAACCCGGAAATGGTCGGTTTATTTGCCCTCGGTTTAGCGGTTACGGCCCCGATTATCATGCTGACAGATATGGAGTTACGAATGGCGCTCGTCACTGATGCGAAATCAAGCTTCGGGTTTGCCCATTATGCAGGTACAAGAATACTATCGGTCGGACTCTCTTTCGCTATTATGATTGTCGCTGTCTTGGTGCTCGGCTATGGTGTCAATGCGGCAATCATCATCATATTGATCGGTATGACTAAATTACCTGAATCGGTTAGTGATATCTATCACGGGTTATTGCAAAAGCATGAGCGAATGGACCTCATTACTATATCCAATAGCAGCAAGGGGATTTTAACGGTACTGGTCTTTGCCGTTATGCTATATGTTACGAATAATTTGATGATGGCTATTATGGGGCAACTCATGGTATGGACCTTGATTCTGTTGTTTTTGGACTGCAAGCTGGCAAAACAATATGCAGCCATCCAACCACTTTTTCATCCTCCAAGCATAAGGAAATTAGTCCAATTAACGATTCCATTAGGGTTCATGGCCCTGTTAACTTCTTTCAATACCAATATTCCAAGCTATCTAGTGGAGTATTACCTAGGGAAAGAAGAACTCGGATATTTCGCTGCCATCCTTTATATCTATTTTGCCGGGAGTCGAATGTCCAATTCATTAAGACAGCCAACCGCCCCAATGCTTGCTACATTATACGCCGACAATAATATTAAAGGCTATCTAAAATTATTGTCGATGTTAATGGCTTTGGGATTACTGATCGGGTTCACCGGTTTTTTAGTGGTATCTCTCTTTGGCAAATTTCTATTGTCGATCATCTACACACCTGGTTATGCGGTGTATTCCAAGTTATTTATTGTCATCATGGTATCCGGAATTATTAGTTATCCGGCCTCATTTTTAGATACAGGCATTATGGCAACGAGATTTTTTAGATTTCAGCCATATCTTGCAGGTGTACGTGTGGTTGCTAGCCTAATCGGATGCTTTTTATTTATTCCTGAATATGGTCTACTTGGTGCGGCATATGCGCTAATATTTTCCTCAGCGGCGAAGTTATTCGGTCTGATATTTGTACTGGTATTTATTTTAAAAAGAAACATCCATGCTGCCAACATGGAAGGGGGAGAAAGGATCAGTGGATTTTGAAACAGTGAAGCAATGCGCGAAAAAAGATGAAGCCACAAGCTATTATACGGTTATCAAACGAAAAACCGGTGTACTGCTAACCTGGTTCATTATCAGGATATTCCCCTCTGTTTCGGCAAATGCGGTAACACTGAGTATGTTTCCCTTGAACATGCTTGTAGCTGGCATATTGTATTACGCTATTGTTTTCGAGAATATATGCGTTCTGTTGATATCTTTTTGTATCTCATTTATCACCCTTGTACTAGACACCGTTGATGGCAATATTGCAAGGATAAAAGGGACCTCTTCCATTAAAGGGGTATATTTGGACAGATTAGTGCACAACATTTCCCATCCGATGTTCTTTATGGTGCTGGCTTTTGCCCTTTTTGCAAGTAGTAATCAAATGATCTATCTCATCATGTTTATCATTGTCGCCATTCTTAGTGAACTGTCCCCATTAGATGTTTCACAGAAGGATGTGGAGGCATTATTTATTCGGCAGGCTGTTTTACATACAACAAAAAACTACCATTATGCAACACATCAATTCACTAGAAAGGTTGCTCGAAAACCGGAAAAAGCTTCAAAGATAAGAAAGATCATCAAAACAATTCTCTCCAATGATTCCTATTATTTCGTGGTACTGCTTGATCTGCTTTTATTTGATAAACAATTTTATGTTACGGGTCTTTTCGCTTTGGTGGATATTGTAGGGATGGTGTATGTGAGGTCGAACCTGAACAGATGGGAAAGCAATCTTCATGAAGTACTGGAAAGGTTATCGAAAACAGATGGGCGGTGATGTGTTGACCATACTCATTACAGGCGGTGCAGGTTATATCGGGGCACATATTTGTTTAGAATTACTGCGGGCAAATTATGAAATTGTTGTCGTGGATAACTTTTCAAACAGCACACCAGATACCTTGGAGCGTGTGAAATATATGACGGGAGCAACATTTCCAGTGTATCACCTTGATTTACTGGATAAGGAAGGTTTGCTAGAGTTGTTCGCCAAGGAAGGTATTACGTCGGTGATTCATTTGGCGGGCTATAAATCAGTTGGGAAATCAACATCCAACCCATTATCGTATTATGCGAATAATATTGTTGGGACAATTACCTTATGTGAAGTCATGCAGCAATTCAATGTAAAAAATTTGGTGTTCAGTTCATCTGCAACGGTTTATGCTCCAACCAAGCACCATGGCCCTATATCAGAAGAGTATCCACTTGGCGCGATCAATCCATATGGTAAAACAAAGCAAATCATCGAATGGATGCTCCATGACTTATACAGCTCGGATGAAACGTGGAGTATCCGGATTTTGAGATATTTTAACCCAGTAGGTGCCGATGAAAGTGGCCAGATCGGTGAGAATCCTAAGGGAGTCCCAACTAATTTAATGCCATATATGTCAATGGTCGCGCTTGGTATATTACCATATCTCTCCATTTACGGAAATGACTATCCGACGAGGGATGGCACTGGGATAAGAGATTATATTCATGTTACAGATCTTGCCAGGGGTCATCTGTATGCACTGGAGAATTCCTGGCAATCTCAAGGCATTGACTCATACAACTTGGGAACAGGAAAAGGTTACAGTGTCCTGGAGATGGTTCAAGCCTTCGAACAATCATCAGGCAAGCATATTCCCTATGCATATGCACCACGCCGGAACGGAGACATCGCCGTCAGTTATGCAGATGTTTCCAAAGCAAAGGAACAACTTGGCTGGCAAGCAACCAAGGGAATAGCCAGCATGTGCCAAGACGCATGGAATTGGCAAATGAGTCTGGAGCGGGATAGAGGGACGGTTTTTTAGGGGTGCCTGTCACTTCCCGACTATATTCACCTGAATCCAGTTGAAGCGAATATGGTAGCCAGACCTGATGCTTATTACTGGAGTAGTTATCTGGCGTATGTAACGAAAAAAAGAATTTGCATGTAACTACTGAAAAACTACTGGGACATTTTTCGGATCCGGTAAAGGAAAATTATCGGAAGTTTGTGGAGGAGAGCTTAAAGAGTAACGGAAAACGGAGTAAAACATGTGGCTATGGGGTTAGTGCCCATAGTCATACACGCTCAAAAGGTATGGTATAATTTTCTAATGATAACAGATGAAAAACCACCCTCAATTAATCCTGCATATAAAATGGAACATTCTGAGTTTATGTTATATTTATCAAAGGTATAGGGTGATGGATTTAAAAAGGATTTGTCGATTATGAATTACATTAAATATTTGACCCCACTAATTGCATTCTTAGCAACAGTTGCATCAGGTATTTTAAATGATCC
Source organism: Virgibacillus sp. FSP13 (assembly GCF_054048505.1). Classification (NCBI taxonomy): domain Bacteria; kingdom Bacillati; phylum Bacillota; class Bacilli; order Caryophanales; family Bacillaceae; genus Virgibacillus; species Virgibacillus sp. FSP13. The sequence goes on from NZ_JBSVKG010000001.1 coordinate 417,724, forward strand.
TGTAAAATTATTTACTGATGATTTTATTTGGGCAGAATTTATATTTATTATATACATATTTATAACAATTATAATGATTATTCATGATTACTTTAGTAAACAAATTATAGAAAAGGAGAAGGTAATCAAAAACTACGAAGATGACATAAGGAATCAAACTGCAGGGATGTTAGAAAACTACAAAGGATTAAATAAATTTCAACTAAATGAAATTCTCCTCGATACAATGAGGGTGTTTACTGAGAAACATTCATATGTTATTTCTACACAATTATATAAATACACAGTACAACATTCCATAGAAAACCGCCAAGAAATAACCGTATTAAAAATAAATTTTGTTGAAGGATTTATTGATGAACGTGAAGAACAAAATAGTATGATGCAAATTTATTATTATATTCCTACAGAGCTTTACCAAAGATATTACGAAGCGATGTTCTACATTAAGAAAGAGAAAAGTTATACAATGGCTTTAATCATAGACATTTTGGACGAATTAAACAATACAATTGAATCTAAGGATGACGTAACCGAAACACATGCAACTAAATTTGCCTTCATACTTCTATGTTTTGAAGCATTGGGACTTGATGAAGAAACACAAGTCCTTAAAGACAATGACATTGAAGATGCCATAAGGAGAAAATTGAAAACTGGAATAATGCGTGGAGTTCTTAGTACCGCTAACGAATTTTCCTTCAACTATATTTCAACCAGGGATGGAAAAATTAGTGAAAAAGATGGACTTATTTATCTAACTAAAAAAATAAAAATAAAAGGCGAGCTGCATTTATTTTTAATCACTATTAGTAAATTTATACATGATACAGATGAGCCTACACGGAATATTAAAGGAATTGGAGATGAGTTTACGCAATTACTGATTGATAAAACTCCGGGAATTGAGTATAATAAAGGGGAAGGAAGGGATTTTTATGTTTAAAAAAACGTTAAAATCAGAAAAAGAACAACTTCAAGAAGTCATCCGGGAACTACGGAATAGAGGTATTGAAGTTAAGCCCAAAGATGGACACGGAAACCCTTCAGACCCATATTGGTCAACTAGTTTTGGTAAAGAACACAGAAAAGAATTGGTTATAAGATAAACTATTAAAGGAACCTGTACATTCAGGTTCCTTGTTTTGTTGCCTGGGCTATGGGGTCAGACCCCCATCGCATTCATTAAGTATTGTTCATGCTTAATTATTACAATTATGTTTTTATCTGTTCGGCTGCTAATGCGTCGTGTTAACCGTTTATAAAGGGGATGCTAGTAAGGTAGTTATTCCATTTAAGGCGCGGTTGCTGAATAAAAGTTGTGCCAGAATCGGCCAGATTATAGAAGAATAAAGGAGTTCCGAAATGGGTTGTGATTGGGAAACGTGTCCCTCTGATATTAAAAATTTTGTTCATGATCTTAAAAGAGGGATTAGGAAAATCATGAAAGAAAATTTCGCTGGTTTTTATATACATGGCTCTATAGCAATGGGGGGATTTAATCCGAATAGTAGCGATATCGATGTTTTGGTTGTTACAAACAAAACGATGAAAATTGATACTAAGAGGATTTTAGCACAGTTCTTTTTAAATCATTCTAATTCGCCATTTCCAGTTGAAATAAGTTTTCTAAGTAAGGAACAATTAAGGGACTGGCAACATCCCTGCCCATTTGATTTTCATTATAGTGAGTTTTGGAGAGAACAGTATCAGTCTGATTTGTTAAGAGGTACGTCTAATTTTTTAAATGATGATATTAAAACTGATACAGATTTAGCAGCCCACGTAACAATAACTAATCATAGGGGTATATGTATAGAAGGCGAACCTATTAATAAAATTTTCCCTTCAGTCCCACGTTCAGATTATATATCGTCAATAGTAGGGGATTTCGAGGACTGTTTGCAGAATATCGAAAATGAACCGATTTATTGTTCCTTAAATTTGATAAGAGTGTATTGGTATCTAAGAGAAGGGGTTATTTCATCAAAGTTAGAAGCTGGTAACTGGGGATTAAAAATATTACCACAAGATTTAAGTACGACAGTTGGAAACGTGATTAACATTTACACGGGTAAGAAAGATATATGGTCTCTGGATAAGGAGAGACTTGTATCTCTAAGGGATTATTTAGAGGAAAAGGTGCAAGGATTATTACAAAATTGTGGTTGAATTTATTAAGAAGGATTTTCGGCAAACAGGCGCGAGAATAGAAAGAGGGGAGTTCAAATAATGAAATTGGATACAGATAAACTCTTGCAATCTCTATACGAGGAAGAAATTCACTCTTTTATGCGAAATGTCTTACTCCGGCTGGATTTGTTAGAAACAACCGAATACCCAGAGAAACAATTCATAACAGACATAAGAGATTTGAAAAGTAGATATTGGCAGTTATATGAACACCGCACCAATCCCCGTACAGAATACGAAGAACAACAAGTTAGTAAAGTTCACATCGTCTTCGATTTCTCTAGTAGGGGAAGTTTGAAAGTTGCGCTACGCGATGTTCTGGCATTAGAAGGTGAAAAGGTTATTGCTATTTCCGATACATTTTCAGTAGGTCCCATATGGCAATTACATACGGAAGATGGTGTGAAAAAACGAAAAGAATGGTTGTTCTATAATATTAATCTAGATGAGGAATATATAGATGGATATGTAGAGGAGTTTGACAATGCACGGGCGCAAATTAGTTCCATTCCAGATGATATTCCAATTAATATTTGGTGCGGGGATAACAGCCATGAACAAACGGGTTTGCGACTAGCTCTTTATTTATTAAAGGGAAAGTCGAACCCAATCAAGATGATCAATGCCACCCAAGAATATCATACTGTTTTTCCTGAGAAGAAACTAGATGGATATCCCCTTCAAATAGCTGAAATCACACCAGAGAAATTATCAACCATCTATCAAAAGGCGATAGTTAATAAATTGACTCCTATACAACGACAGGAACTAGAAGAAGAATGGCTTTCTTTATCCAAAAATGATAAAAAGCTTCGATTATGGGAAAATGGCCACATTCTATCTGTGTCAGGGGGACAGTTAGATGAATTTATCATTCAATCATTGCAAAAGCTCCATAAAGAACGGGGAAGTAATGATTTTATCAAATCGGCTAGATTAATTGGTGAGGTCATCGGTCACGCTTCACAAGTTGTAGGTGATGGATTTATAGAATATAGGATTAGAGAGCTTATCGTTAAAGGAATATTTGATATAAAAGGTGTGCCTAAAGCGATGAGATTCTATGAAGTTAAGCTTCATTCTCCCTGATCATGGGGTCAGGCACCGTTGTTTTTCAAAGTAATTGCGTCTGATGCCAGCTTGAAAATGATGTTGTTAAATGTGTGCAAACATTGATTTCGTGGTATAATTAACATAGAAAAATGATAAGTGCATACACTAATAAAGACCGCCCATGCTGATACATGGAACGATCGTAATAGACTGATCCCCGACAAGAGGGGTTGGCAGCTTAGGAAATAATCCCTCACGTACGTCTAAAGCGCATGAGGGATTATTTTTTATGGTTTTTATCAGAAACGATAAACGCGTGCTTTCATCCCCAAGGATATCATGCGTCAGCGCACTAACAATGTGCATTGGGCAAGCATCTCCCTCCCCGGGAAGTCTCAAAGTGAAGAACAACTGCAGATCGACAGTGCTACCAAACCCCTCATGCGAAGCCAGTCTACTATTAAACATATTGCAAGTATTTATACTGTAGTTACTGAGGAAATAATTACCCTTCTTTTAAATTCGCCATGAACATCTTTTAGTAAAAATCATCGTGATGATGGGTTCAGGCACCGTTGTTTCTTAAAACATGCTGCATATTGTTAATTAATACCTTGACGAAAGAAAATAATTTGGTTAACTACCGGTTGATTACGGCCACAAAATGTACCAACGTTAACATACTCTTACCACTGAATGACAGATGATTCCACCACATATTTTAGTTGATTTTTAAAAGCCATACGTATTTTGGATTTTAAATGTTATACTTGTTGTGTGATATAATTTGGTTAATTCTGAATATTAGGTGTATCCAACAATTGTGGCGCAATTACGGAATAAAATTGTATTAGAATCGGTCCATTTAATTGAATAAATTACGTTAAAATTAAATCAAATTAAAAGCGAAAGAAAGGGGGATTATAATATGGCTTTAGCATTGGATATTGCGCTTACTGTATTACCTGTTGTAATAATGGGTGGGATTGCAGTATTTGTAGTTTTAAGAATGAAACATAAATATAAGAAAGGCACCCTGGGTAAGAAAAAGACAAAAGGCGCTCAAAATTTATTAGATAGTTTAATACCATTCGGAATGATGATTGGTCTTGCTGTTGCTGTACTTTTAAGTCTCTTTTTCGCAATTTCCTTACTATCTACAATTACGTGGGGACCTGGGATAGGTTTATTATTTGGATATTTTGCTTATGAAATATATAGCAAAAAAGAAGAGAGTCATTCGTAATCATTCATTACGGTGCCGGATATATGAAAAAATGTGGATGAGGAAGAAATGAAGGGACAAATGACCATTGTAGATAGGAGAAATGGGTTGAAAATCGACCGTTATTATGATGTTGCACAAAAGACGTTGGTGAATAAGTAAGCATCTTGTACCGCAATCGGGCCATATTGTCGCATAAAGTGGTCGCCTTAATTTCAGGAAGTTCCGTAAAAAAATAAAATTATTGGTGGTGAATTTATGAATGTAAGCCTCGTTAAAGCAAAGGAAAATGATGCAGAATCTATTTTCGATATTCAGGTTAAGGCATTTACACCATTGTTGAAGAAGTACAATGATTATGATGTTAATCCAGCAAATGAAACCATTGATAGGGTAGTACAGAGAATAAATAGATCCAATGGTGGTTTTTATAAGATATTAGCTGATGATGAAATTGTAGGTGCTATCTGCATTTTTTGGAAAGAGGATGTGCAGTTTTGGATTAGTCCAATGTTTATTCTACCTTCTTATCAAGGCAAAGGGATAGCTCAGCAGGCTATAATTTTAATTGAAAAAATGTTCCCAGAAGCCACCAGTTGGGAGTTGGCTACAATATTGGAGGAAGCCCGAAACTGTTATCTTTATGAAAAAATGGGATATAGCAAAACTGGGGTTAGCAAGAATATAAATGATAAGACAACACTCGTTTTTTATAAAAAGATTTGTTAAA